>JAGCUV010000116.1 GCA_017962705.1 Bacteroidales bacterium | reverse complement strand
TCCGCGTGGCCCTGCCCGCAATATGCCACCCCGCAATCTGCCGGCGTGGATTTGAAAGCCAACATCAGCGAAAGCATCACCCTCGGCAGCCTTGAACGGGCCCTCGTTCCGACCGGACTTTTCATCGCCCTTCCCCAAGGCTACGAGGCCCAGGTTCGCCCCCGCAGCGGACTGGCCGCCAAGAAAGGCGTCACCATCCTCAACACCCCAGGTACCATTGATGCCGACTATCGGGGAGAAATCTGCGTCATCCTGGTCAATCTGTCCAAAGAAGATTTTGTGATTCAGCCGGGAGAACGCATCGCCCAGATGGTCATCGCCCGCCACGAGACCGTGGAATGGGAGGAAGTGGATACGCTGGATGAGACCCAGCGGGGCGCCGGCGGCTTCGGACACACCGGAATGTGACATTTTCAAAAAAGTATTTTCTCTCAAAAACCGCCTTACAGCCATGTAGGGCGGTTATTTTTTATTTTTTCGTGCATTTCTTTCGGGAAACGGATAATCTTTCCCAACTTTGCAGCGCACTCCTCCGGGCGGAGAGATGATTAAAATTTGAATTATGAAAAGATTCTTTTTGACGGGAGTCTGCGGACTCCTGTGCCTGACCGCCTGTGAGAATGTGATGAATGAAATTCCGCTCGTCGGGACACCGGAAACGGAAATGCATTCCACCCCCATCACCCTGTCCGAGACCGCCCGTCTCCTGTCCCAACTCCCACTCGGTACGGGGCAGATGAGCGAGGTCCACGATGCCGTCACCGCCTCCATCGGCAATGGTTTCGATGAAGAATATATGCTGAGCGACCTGTTTTCTGCCCCGGGCAGCGGCGTGGGCGACCGCCAACTCGCCGATGAGACAAAAGGTAGGACGCGGGGCTCGGCAAAGGGCGACGGAAATACGCGGGCTGATGGCGCAAAAGAATACACGCTGCCTTTACGGGACCTCATTCGAGGGGCTCTTGTACAAGAAGAGAGTGAGAAAGTGCGGGCCCGGTGCCGCGAGGCCGGAGGAACGAAAGGCGAGAACGGAGATGTCTGCGTCGAAATCGAAGAAGATGTATCAGCTGTCGTGGAAGAGCGCATAAAGCTCTTGTGCGACAGCGGCGTGCAAATCTACTGGCCGTACAGCGAAAACTGTGACGGCGAAAGCCTGCCCGTCATCACCTTCGACCCGGGTGACGGCTTCGACACCAACATCGGATGGCGCCCGGCCCCTGACGGTTCCCTTGCCGAGGAGGTCACCGTGGACGAAACGATGGCCCAAAACGGCTGTGTATGGGTCATCAACAGCAACGAAGACAGCGAATTGCTTCCGCTCAGTTATATTCGCAAGACCGACCCGACCTGGGGCCTACCCGACCACGGGACCCTTGTAGTGGGAGCGCCACAAGCGGTGCCAGCAAGCCGCCCCGAAGGGACCAAGGCTTCATCGAAAAGCAAGACCCTGCTGCTCAAAAAGTTCACAGCCAAACGTCACTTCGACAACTGGTTCTCCGGCGGCTCTGAGTTTTTCATCAAGATTGGCAAAGTGGAAGATTTCAAAGCAACCACCGAGGCGGAAATGCAGCTCTACAAGCCCAGCATTACGGACTTTATGGTGGCCGTCAAACGGAAAGATATCGGCAAGGAATTGGACTTCAACGCCCTGCTGGTCTCCGAATGGACCGACCAACTATCCATGTGCGCTTTTTTGATTACCGAAGACGACGGCGGAACCCTCACCAAATGGGACTGCAATGCCGTGGTCAAAATCAACTCCAAAAGTTTCGGCTTTGAAATCAGCATTCCCATCAACTCCAAAGATGACATCGTCTGGCGCGGCCAGCTCAGCGGGAAGTACATCAACGCCACTGCCAACCTCACCGGCCACTTCGGCGACGTCGACCTCGTCTTCGAAGTTGTGGAATACTAATCGGTCTTGAGGACCATTTCGCAGTGGGCGCAGTCGAAATCAAGGCGGAAGCGGCGACCGTTGTTTTTCAGGAAGAGCGGGGCGGCCGGTGAGCCCTTGCAAAGTCCCAGTTCATGACGGATGCAGTAGCGGGTACGCATCAGTTCGGCATCCGGTTGATGGTTCAATTCGAAAGCATTGAGCGGGACTGAAGCCTCGCTTTCTTTTCCGGCGCCGGGACGGCAGGCCGAAGCGGCCAGTGAATTGGAGAGATTGGCCTTATAGGAGAAATCCGAAGCCATCATTTTGCCCGAAGGCTTGGCGTGATGAAGGGGATGGGCGTGGACGGCTTGCGCTTCCAACTGTTCGCAGAGCTGCCGGCGAAGTTCGTTGATCGTTGCTACGGAAAGCAAAGGAAGGGCGGTAGCGGGAGCCGGAACATCAGCAGCGGGAGCAGCCACTTCGGAACCTTCAGGGACATAGCGGCAGCGATAATGCCCCACGGTCTTCGAAAGTTGCTCTTGCAGCAGGGATTGCATACGCGCTTGATTGGAAGCGACGGGAGCCTCGAGCGTACGACGGACCACCACCTCGCGCCCGTCTTCGCTGGTAGCCGTCGCCAGCAACTGCCATTGCATGGTCTCCTCCGACGACCGCGCATCCGATGGTGAGTCACCCCCAACCATACCTCGAACATCCAAACGGACCGCCACGTCCATCGTCCGTCTGGACGGCTGAAAGGACAACTTCTTTTCAAAAGCCACATCCAGATTGCGGAAGATTCGCGCACCTTTATAAATCAATGCCGGTGGCTGACATCCCACACGAGCCCGTACTGTGAAAGCCGAACTCTGCACCGTATCCACACGAAAGCCCTCTATACTGCCATCCCGGGTCACAAATGAGAGGCCGTCGCCCGGAGTCAGACGCACAGACGCATTCCGTCCTTCTATTTCTATGAAATTCCGCCCGAACAACCGCACCGTACCGAGGTATTCCCCCATTCCTTTCGGCGCATCCATCGAGACCCATCCGCTCCCCTTTTTCCCATCCAGGTACAATTGGATATATCCCCGATTGAAAGTTTTGTCCAGCTGGGGAACGAACTTGGTTTCCACGCGCCCGAACGACGCCCTTTGAAACTCGTCCGGATGAGCGGCAATAAAGGCATCCAGCGCCTGGGAATAGGCCGTCACCACATTGCGCACATAGGATTCGTTTTTCAGGCGCCCCTCGATTTTAAAAGAGCCCGCACCGGCCTCAATCAGGTCTCCCAAGCGCGTCAACAAGTTCAAATCCTTGAGCGACAGCACCGCCTTGTCTTTCAACAAAAGCTTTCCCGTTTCGTCATACAGCGTATAGCGGGAACGGCAGGCTTGCACGCATTCGCCCCGGTTGGCACTGCGTCCGCACAATGCCTCGGACAGATAACACTGACCGCTGTAACAGACGCACAAAGCTCCATGAACGAAGCATTCGAGCTCCACACCCGAAGACGCGGTCGCTTCCCGGATGCGCCGTATCTCCCGCAGGGACAACTGCCGTTCCAGAATCAGGCGCGAAAAACCCGCCTCCGCATAACGTCGGGCCGATTCGGCATCCCGGATCGCACACTGGGTGGACGCGTGCAAAGGGATTGTAATCTCCCCCTTTGCTGCCAAGGCCATCAAAGACAAGTCCTGCACAATCAGTGCATCCACGCCTGCCTTCTGCAGGGCACGCACCAGCTCCGCCACGGAGGTCAACTCGTGCTCATAGACCAGCGTATTGACTGCCGCAAAAATCCGTGCCCCATAGCGGTGGGCGTAAGCACAAAGTTTTGCAATGTCCTCCACACTGTTCCCCGCATCCTTGCGCGCCCCGAAGGAATGACCGGCAATATAAACCGCGTCGGCACCGCAGTCAATGGCTGCAATGCCGACGGGTAAAGTCTTGGCAGGCACGAGAAGTTCGAGCAAACGCATCCCGGCCCGGATTAATTATTTTTTCAGGATATTGATGGTCTCTTTGATCTGAGCTGCATCCTTGGCATTCGGGGAGAGTTTGAGATACTCCTGGAAGCACTCGACGGCCACTTTCTTGTTATCCAATTTGGTGCAGGCGTTACCGGCAATCTTGTAGGCGGTCGGGTTGGGCTCGAAATCAATGGAGGTCATCGCATCGTCATAAGCACGATTGAAGTTGCCAGACTTGTAAGCAGCATTGGCTTTCTTCTGGTAGAGCTTGGAAAGCTGTTTCGCAGCAGCTTTCTCTTCGCCCAGCCCCATGGCAATCTTGAAGGCATCTTCGGCGGCATCCACATTACCGGCCATATTCTGGGCCTGGCCAAGATTGAGAGCGGCTTTGCCATTCTGGGGATCCAACTCAAGGGCTTTCTGATAAGCATCTGCGGCACCAAGAGCGTCTTTGTCTTTCAGCAATTGATTGCCTTTGGCCACATACACGGTAGGAAGCAGTTCTTTCACTTCCGCCACTTTTTCAACATCTTCGTATTGGCTGGCCACTTCAAGGGAAAGCTTCAGTTGGTCATAAGCCTTGTCATATTCTTTGTTCTTCAAATAATCCTTGGCAATGGAAAGGGTGAAATTGACAATGTTGGTCTTGCAATTTTCAATAAGGGTATTGCGCTGTCCGTCTGCATCCTCAGGACACGCTTCGGCTTGCTTGAGAGCCTCTTTAAACGCATTCAAAGCCGCAGCCTTATCTGCCTGGACCAAACCGGCCGCATTGTTGTACGCTTCCATCGCTTTTCCCAGGTCCTGGGCCGACACCGCCAACGAAATCATCGCGACGGCAACAACAAGAAAAATCTTTTTCATAATCATATTTGTATTACTTGGTTTCTTCACCTTTGCAAGGGACACTTTTCCCCTCCAATCTGCGAAGATAGTAAATTTTATTGTAAATTTGCAAAAATTAAACCACGAGTAGATGGCAAAATCAAGAATATTGCGTTGGATGTGCCTTGGGTTGACAGGATTATTTTCACTGTACCTGGGTGCGCAACCTCCGTCCATCCCCGATTTACAGGCCGACAAGGCAATCGTAAGGGGAGAATTGGACAACGGGGTCCGCTATGCCTTGTGGCCGGATGCGAGTTTCAAGGACTGCTTCATCATCAGTCTGATTCAAAAAGACAGTATCTGTTTTCAAGAGAAATTCAATGCTACCCGCAAAGGCCCGGCCGTCGATTCGGTCTTTTACCGGGCTTTTGCCGCGACACGGGATGCCATTGCCGCCCAGCCGAAACAGTTCGGTTGCGACAATACGATGATTTTTGTCACAGGCGATTTTAAGAAAGAGGACATTCTCGCCCGCATGCAGCATCTTTCGGTAGTACTCCCCCGCCACCAATCCCAATGGAAAAGGAAGGAAAGACCCGCATGGGAAGACATTCCTCCCACCCTTCAAGTGCAGGAAACAGGAGACGGGCACGTCATATTGACCTACAAACTCTATTCTCCCGCTACGGATGAAAATCTGAATGCCACCATTATCCCGACCATTGTGGAGCGCTCCTGGACTCTGTTCGGCCGGATTCTGGAAAGAAGGGTGGAATGTGCGCTGGAAGCCGGAGGCATACCTTACGGGGGCGTCAGCGCCCGCTTTAAAATGGCGCAGGGGTTGGAAAACCATCATCTTTTTTCCCTGCAAACGGTCGTCGCCCAAGCGGATGAAGCCCGAACGGCAGAACGGATTTATCGGGTTTTGGAAGATTTGCGCACCGGCCTGGTGAGCGAAGGTGAGGTGGAAGCCGCTTCCAACAGCTATCTTTTCGGTCGTTTCGACCGACAGTTGCGGCCTGTCACACCATCGGTTCAGGCCCTCCGTTTGTTCCGTTCCTATCTTTATAACAACGATCTGGCCTCCGATCGGGAGAAAACCGAGTTCTTTACCTCCAAAAAGTACTTTCCGAACGAAGACAAAAAGCGTTTTGATCGTTTTACCGCCCGCAGCGTGCGGATTCCGGCTTTCTGTACGACGACGGACGGAGAGATTCGCGTCTCTCTCGACAACCTTCCCCCGACGAAAGGCCCGGTGCTGCATTTCGCAGACACGATGAGTTTTCCCGGAAAAACCAAAGCCTGCAAGGTTGCACGAACCATCACGGAAGGGACGACCGGCGGGTCGATGTTTTTCTTTGAAAACGGGACACGGGTGGTTTATAAGCAAAAGTCCTGCGGAAAAAGAGTCTATTACACCTTTGTTTTCGAGGGCGGGATGGCACAACTGACGAACACCGATGGCGCCGCCTGGATGGAAGACATCTTTTATGCCGGGCGGGTAAACGGATATCGGATGAAGGATTTTATGTCTCTGCTGGCCGCCGGGGGGATAGACCTGTACTTCACGGCATCTCATGCTGCGCTTACGCTCGCAGGAAGTTGCGAGGAAAACAAAGTAAGTTCGCTGCTCAAAGCCTTGATTGCATTGACCGGACACTGGCGCGTTGAAGAAAAAGACTGGGATTTCATCACGCGTTGTGCGCAAATACCTTCTTATAAAGACCCTGTACAGCGGGCTCGTTTACAGGTATCGCGTCAACTGCACCCCGGCTATGCATGGGATTTGGACAAAAACAATGTAACTCCGTCGATGGAAGCCCTGCGCGAAGTGGCCGGACTCATTCGCGGCTGCTTCCGTAGCACCCGGAATGCCACCCTTTTTATGCAAGGGAACATCCCTGAACGGCGAATCGTCTCCAAACTACGACAGTTTATGGACCAATTTCCCGTTGATGGCAGACACGACAAGCGCAACCCTGCGACGATGCTGACCGTATCGGGCACGACACGTATGGGCGACATTGCTCCCGAAAAGCCGGTATTGATTGTCAGTTCTTTCAACTATCCGACCGGCTTGGACCAACAACTGGTCAAGGAAATCGCGATAGCCCTTGCGCAAGACCGGCTGAGAATGAATCTCGCAGGCGTCGGTGTCCGTTGCCGCATCCGTGAGAACATCATTTACCAACCTGTCGAGAATGTGGAACTTTTCATCCGATTGTCCGGCTCCGGAATGGATGCCATGCACATCGTCAACGAGACTTTGCGGGAAATGGGGAACGGGAAAATTCCGAAAGCTTCGTTTGAGGGAGCTATTGCTGAGCTTCTTTCCCGCACCCGGGCGCAAGAGAATTCACCTTTCTATTGGAGAGACATCCTTTTCAACCGGGTGGTTTATGGAAAAGATTATCACAATCGGGTGAAAGACCGGCTGGAAAAACTCTCGCAGGAAGAGGTCAGTCGTTTCTGCGCACAATGGGCGGAGGCCGGACGTGTGGAATATGTTATGGAATAATGGCGCAGCGCCCTTCATTCATCCAAATCGACGACGTGCTGGTCAGCGAAGAGGTGCTGACCACTTGTTTCGCTTGCGACTATGCGCGTTGCAAGGGTGTATGCTGCATCATCGGCGACAGCGGAGCGCCCCTGGATGAGAGTGAACCCGAGGCCTTGGAGCTCAATTATGAACATTACTCTCCTTTGATGGGTAAAGGCGGCAGGGAAGCCGTACAGAAGAAAGGATTTTTTGAAATCGACCGGGACGGGGACCTCGTCACGCCGCTGGTGGAAGGCTCCGAAGAATGCGCGTTCTGCCATTTCGACGGCGACGGCAATTGCCTGTGCGCGATTGAATGCCAATGGATGAAAGGGATAGGGAATTTCCGCAAACCCATTTCCTGCCAACTCTACCCCATTCGCCTGACGCGGCTGTCCAGCGGGCTGACGGGGGTCAACCTGCATCGCTGGGACATCTGCAAAGATGCGTTTGTCAAAGGAGAGGCCGAGGGCATCCGCGTCTATCAATTCCTGCGCGAGCCCCTCATCCGCTATTTCGGAGAAGAGTTCTACAACGCCCTCTGCCAAGCCGCCGAGTGGCTGGAGCGGCCGGAGTGAGAGCCGGGCGGACGACGGGCCGTTATTCAGGACATCCAGATATAGCGAAGGATATAGAAAAGCATCACGCCGCTGGCCATCAGTTTAGCCCCCGTTCCCAAGACAAAGCCCAGAAAAGCGCCCAGCGCCGCTTTGACCGATCCTCTCCCATCATTCTTGGCAAAGACGTATTCGCCGATGAAGGCCCCGGCCAGTGCACCGGCCAGCATGCCGATGGGCGTAAGGAAAATCCCTGCTATCATTCCGATAAGAGCCCCCCACGAGGCCTCCTTGTGTCCGCCCGTTGCCTTGGCAATCCACGCGGGAAACAGGTAATCAAACAAAGTAACGAGCGTGGTGACTCCCAGCCAGATAAACAAAAGCGTGCTCGTACATCCCCCGGAAAAATAGAGCAGCAGCAAGCCCAGCCAGCTCAAAGGCGGGCCCGGCATCGCCGGAATCACACTGCCAATCACGCCCAAAATGCCCAATATAACGGCAAAAACATCCAATGCTTCCATACCTCGACAAAATTTTTCCGAAAGATAATAATTTTTATCTATCTTTGCACTCCCCTCCCGCCTTGGTGGTGGAATGGTAGACACGAGGGACTTAAAATCCCTTGGACCGAAAGGTCTGTGCGGGTTCGAGTCCCGCCCGAGGCACAAGCAATGAGAGGTTTATGCAGATTTTGAAACGGCCTGTTTCCCACGAGGAATTGAAAGCCATCGCCCAAAACACCTTTGGGGATATGGTGAAATGCGTCGCGGATATCCGCCGGGGACTGCTAGCCATTGATGCAGACCTTCACGCAGACTTGGAAGCCTTGTTGCTGCAGAATGGCTCTTCTCAGGAAGATCTTTGGGGATTCAACCTATGGGTGGAAGAAGAGGGCGAAGATTTCATTGAATTCGATTCTCTCATCAACATTCGTTCGTGGCAAAACAATCCGTCCCGGGATATTTTAAATCCGGATGTCAGGGACAGCATCAAGTCCATCGTAGCAAAACAAATTATCGGCTAATGCAACACGCGTCTTTGGAAAACGGCCGTTGGGCGGAACTCTCTTTCCCTCAGCAGATGGCCAATATCGGCAGCGAGACCAGCCGCATCTATCGTTCGTTGGAAGCGGGGAAGACCTCTCGTGCAGAGAGCGCATTCGCCCGTTTCCAAGAATTGGTTGACCTCACTCTACGATACGGACGACAGGATGGGTCTCTTTCTGCCCGAAGCGCCATGTGGAAAGAACTCTGTCGTTTCCGCGAACTCTACTGCGAGGCATACCTGACAGGCAACCTCCCTGAACTTGCCGCCGCCAACCGCTACCTGGACCACTTCGCCAATTTGCAGTAATATTCTGAATTACTCCGGGAAGGTGAAAGGCACCTTGCGGACGCTGTAGCCGTAGATGGTCTTGAAGTCGTGCTTCATCGAGATGATGTGGAAGCCGTTTTCCCGCCAGGTCTTTTCGCGTTTGGCCGTTTCTTCCAGATCTACATGATCGTGTTCATCATCATCGGCAACCAGCATGAAAGCCGCAGATTTGAGCGTGTTGGTCAGGCAGTAATTGTGCATGGCTGTATCACCCGAGCTATTGCCAAACGACAGCACCGGCACTTTTCCTATCTCCTGCGAAATCAGGGCGACTTTATTATTCTTCAAAGTCTTGATAATAAGTTCGTCCGTCCGGATGATATATTCCTCCTTACCCATCGTGTATTCCACGCCGGGCTCATCTCCCTGCTTATTGGATTTGAGCCTGACGTCCATCCCGATAACGCGGTTGGGCGCAATGCCGAGTGACTCTACCAGCGCACGGCATATGAAACGGTCCGAACCGGAAACCACATAAAAGGTAAAGCCGTTGGCCCGCAGATAATTGAACACTTCCAGCATCGGTTTGTAGAAGCTCTCCCCGTAAGTCATTCCTTCAAAACCATTCGCTTGTTTAGCTGCGTAGGCTTTGACATAGCTATTAAACTCCGCCAAGGTCATTCCGGCATAAGCCTTGGCAGCGGCATTAGCATGCTTCATATCAAAATGATCCGGGAGCGGTTTCTTGGTGCGGACAAAGTCTCTGATATCCTGGGCGGCTTCCTGGACATCAGCAGGCGCTATGCCTTTGTAGTCGGGATCGTCCAAGGCGCGGTATTCCAACAGGTTGTATTCGAAGTAAGTGGGATAGAGCTCCCCTATGAAAGTCCCGTCCATATCAAACGTGGCGATGCGGTCCGGCGCTTCGATAAAATTGGGAGAATTGGGGTTGGTTACATCTTCCACATAGGCCTTCAAGGTACTGAGGGCCTCGCACTGATTCCAAAGGGTAAAATACTCCCTCGGGGGATTGGCCGGCTCTTCCTTTTGGCAACTGACAAAGGTGCTCGCCAGAATAAGGACGGCAACCGTCAAAAATCTTTTCATCATCTTCATTTCCATTAATCACTATTTCTTACTCCAGGGGAATCTCGGGGTGCGGAACGGAGAGGGGCATATCTTTCTGCGAGGAATAGAACATATAGAGGACAACGGGCTTCGTGCCGCGGTTCTCGCCGTGGTGGACGGTACCCACCATCTCGACGACCGCCTCCCCCTCGTGCAGGGTCTTTTCCGTACCGTCCTCGGAAATGATGGTCAGTTCTCCCTGGACCAGGATGCCGTAGTTCATCACAGGATGGTGATGCCAGCCCAGTTTCTGTCCGGCGGGAATCTCATACTTGACGGAAACCAGTTCCGGACGGCCCTGCAGGTAGTCGGGCAGTTCTACGCCATCCCAACTCTGGCTAGTACGAAACATTTCGGTACTCCTGACCTCCGTCAGCGCATTTTCTTCCTGACCTTTCGTCTCCTTGCAGGAGGTCATTGAAAAACAAACTGCCGCTATGCCGCAAATCATCAGGGACGCGGCCATCCCCCATCGTTTTGTCTGTTTCATTTGACGTTCGATTTAAAAAGTCTGCAAAGGTAGCAAATTTTTTCAAATAACCTTGTATTGACAGGGGTCTCTGGTGCAATTTGAGGGGCCGAAGAAAATATGAATGGTTATATCTCCGACTGATTTACATTCAGCATAAAGAATACAATATGACAACTATTGCCATCACAGTCTGACACCCTGAGAAATAAGATTTTTCCTGAGTTCAGACACGTCAATGTCCCGTACACTATTCCGGGAAGCCGCGGCCATCGCAGCAGCCGTTCCTGCCGCCTGTCCCGTTACCAGACAAGTTCCTATTTCCCGGGCATCATAAGTGAGCCCCTCATCAAAGCCAAAACAGCGCCCTGCAACCAGTAGGTTATGAACACGTTTTGGCGTAAGCGCCCTATAAGGTATTTGCCAAATCGGCCTCTCGGAGCCCTTCAATGTACCATGCTTGTATGTCAGGGTACTGTCGCCTCCGCTGAAACCAATGCAGTCATTGTATTCAGTATATTTCAAAGAATCCTCAAACTCAACATTATGAACCGCATTAAGCACTCTCGACACGCGAACGCCCAACTGGCTGGGCGTATCCAGCAAGAACAAATCCTCGCAACCCGGCTGCTGCCTGTCTTCCATCGACTTTTCCCACAGCATTTTCCGGTATTTCATCTGAAGGCGGGTAAGATTATAGACATCCAGTCCATCCTGGTTATCCTCTCCAAGCATATGCAGATACTTTACATTCTTCACCGCTGTTTCGTTCACACCCTTACGGTCCAAATTACCGGCATTGCCATACCGCCACATTGCGCCAATCTGGGTAGTCCTTTTTTCGAAATCTTCTCCGGCCCATTCCAAAATGTCGCCATCACCGCTACAGTCAACGAACACCTTGGCCTTGAGAGCCACACGGCCGCTTTTACAGTCTACAATAATTGCATCTATCCGGTCTCCGCTCATTAAGGCATTGGCTGCATAGCAATTGTAGAGAAGGCGCACACCCGTTTCTGAAATATATTTTTCAAGAACATACTTGGTAGCCTCAGGATCAGGAGTCGGATGCCCTTTGTGAATAATACACATGTTCATCTGCGTGAGTTCTGTCACCAATTCCTGAGCAAAGCCGTAAATACATTTTGTCCATTGCCCATCTTTCGCACAGCCATAAGTATCAATCACGGGGAGCACGCAGCATCCTGTCCACAGACCACCCAGATAGTATTGCTTTTCCAGCAGGATCACATCTGCGCCGCTGCGTGCCGCAGAGACAGCGGCAGAAACGCCTGCAGGACCTCCTCCAAGAATCACCACATCCGCTGTATCTATCACAGGGATTCTGCGCTTGGGTTCTGTTACATAAGACTTAACATCCAGGTCTGCAGACAGTTTTGCCTTTTGAGCAGGAGAAGCAACGGCCTGTTCCGGTTTCACTAACATTGCCCCGGTAAGCAGGGCTGAAGCCTCCAAAAATTTTCTTCTGTCCATATTGTCAATTATTTCTTTCCATACTTACCAACTCTGGCATCGTTGATGCGGCCGGACCAATTCAGGCCGAAGGCTAAGTCCCAGTTGTTGCCGTCGGCATCTGTGTAGCAACGCATGTCACACGGGACGTCTTCGCACTGCTCTTCCACCGTCTTCATATCGGCGGGCATCTGGCACGGGAGAAGACCGCAGGGTTCGAACTTTCCGCTGATGATGTCCAGGACGGCATTGTTGCTTACGCCAAAAGTAATCAGGACGGAGCTGGCATACGGTTCAATGTCGGCGGGGACGAAAGGACGTTCGGCCATGACAACGACGATTACCGGCTTGCCATCCATTGCCTCACCAGTGGTGCGTACAAGGTCCATGTCCGTCGCATTGGAGCTAATCTCCGTATATCCTCTGTAGCTCCTGTTGGCAGAACTTTCCGTCGGATCTCCTCCGGCAAGGCTCACTTCTCGTGCTGCCGTTGCCGTATACGGGCTCCACTGCAGGCTGATGGGTTGATAATGGCCTTCCTTGTCATCACTCTCCGGAGTGATATAGCCCCAGTGGCCGATAGGCGTTTTAATCGGGACTATGGCGAAATCGGCTTCCTCCGGAGTGTCCGAGACCTCATAGTATTGGCTCAACAGTTCCTTGGAGATAGGATATTCATCATATTCCCGGGTAGGCTTCTGCCAGTGAGTAAGACCGGCAGGTACATGGCGGAGCGGCTCATAGACCTTAAGACGTTTTTTCAGCGGCAAGGCGCCATCGTGATTCTTGACCATTATAACGGATTTGAGCTGGGCCTCATATCCGGCAGCGACGTACTCCTTGCAGCCGACCATTGCGGCGGCATTTTCCGGGGAAACATACGGATTCTCAAAAAGACCAACCCTGAAGATGTTCAGAAGCAGCCTTCGGGCAGACATTTCAAAACGCTCGCGGGCGCTCTCCTTGCCATATTTCTTCTCCCACAGACGGAATGCTTCCAGGCTTGGCTCTATCTCATACACTCCACCCAGCTGGTCGCAACCTGCCTCGAACACTTTTAGACGCCGCTCAGCTTCCGTCGCAGTCTCCATTCCCCAGGGCTTGCCTTTATGACGGTAAACTTTCTCGTAATCACGCACAATTCCCCAGTCGGTGCAAACCACACCCTCGTAATGATACTTGTCACGGAGCAATTCCTGAATAATATAATGACTGAAACCATTGCCCACATTCTCCCCTGAAGGGTCCTGTCCGTAAGATATAGTATAATAAGGCATGACCGCCGAGGCCATTTTCGTCTTCCCGGGAAGATTGAACGCACCATCAACGAATGGAATCAGCCCCAGGTCGAAACGTCCTCCGGGATAAACGGCGTATTTGCCGATGCCGAAATGCGCGTCACGGCCACCTTCACCGGTGCCGCCGCCCGGCCAATGCTTGACCATGCAGTTCACAGACTGGTAGCCCCAGCCTGTTTTACTACCGGGCGTAGTCTGAAAAGCATCGCAATAGGCCTGCGAAATATCGCGGCACAGATAGGGATCTTCGCTGAAAGTTCCATAGAACCTGCGCCAGCGCGGATCACTGGCCACATCGGCCTGGGGTGATAACGCCGTAGTGATACCCAAAGCCCGATACTCGGCCGAAACGATTTCCCCATGAGCGCGTATGATGTCCATATCGAAGGTAGCGGCCAGCCCCATCTCCCGGGGCCATTTGGAAATGTCATTCTCGCCGGACGGATCAAACTCCCCGTCCAGTTCCGGCTTGTAATCATTCATATTGGCCGCTCCGTTTGTGTAATTGCGAGGATCAGTACTGTTGTTGGACGGAATCCCGAGACGGGCTGATTCGCAGAGAGCTTGAACAGCATTGGACCATGCTGCTCCGATAGCGGGTGAGGCCACATTGCGAACCAGCATATGACGGATATGGTCATCTATGAGGAGATTCTTCTGGAATGCAGAGAGCCCTGCAGAATCGGCATCCACAGCTTTGGAATAAAGCATAAGACCGCAAATCTCTTCCAACGTCATACGAGAGGCCAAGTCGGCGGTACGCTCTTGTACGGGCAAACGCCAGTCTTCGTAAGCGTCCAATTCCCCGTTACGGTTCAAGTCTTTGAAGGCATAGCCGTCAAACTCAATGATAGGAGCCGTGGTGAAACCCAGCGTCTGACCTTTCGTCTGGCGGAGAAGCGTATAGCCGTCGACGTTCTCTATGACAATCTCATTATTCCCGCATGAGAACAGGGCAATAATCAAAAGCGGAATAATCAGCAAACGTTTCATATCTTCAAAAGTCCTTTAAAGATGGTGATAACGGTATAACGCTTCCATGAAGTAATAATCGGCATAGCTGAGGGGGACATCCACTTCGCTTCCGAGCAGGAAGAATCCGGTGCTGTGCTTTAGCAAGAAACCGGCGCATTCGCCTTCCCGGCACAGATATTCGGGTGAGGATAATGCTTTGAGAATTTTTTCAGCCATATTAAAATAGGCTTTCCCTCGTGCTGCATCTGTCGTTAACGTGCCCAACTCCAAAAAACCCGATGCCATCACAGCGGCAGCAGAGGCGTCGTCCGGGGCATCCGCATCAAAATCCCAGGCCGGAACGGGCCGGTCGGCAAGCAACGGCAGTAAGTAAGCGGCCACCTTTTCGGCGTGTTCCAGAAACTCTGTCAAACCCGTCTCCCTGTACATCATGCTATACCCATAAAGCGCCCAGCCCTGTCCGCGAGACCAGGAAGACTCATCCGACAAGCCTTGCCAGGTCTGCTTCTTGAAGACCGAGCCATCTTCGGGATTATAATCGACCAGATGATAGCAGGAGCCGTCTTCCCGGAAATGATTGACCAAGGTCGTGCGGGCATGGGCGATGGCGATATCCCGCCACTGCGGAACGTCAAAAAGGCCGGCCGCATAGGTCAGCAATTCCAGATTCATCATATTGTCAATAATGACAGGATAGACAAAACGCTTGGAATTCCAACTCTTGATGGTTCCCGTTACCGGAGAAAAGCGCCCGGCCAGTTTCCCTGCCGCATCCCGGATCACCTCCAGATACAGGCTGTCTCCTGTCGTCTTCCAGGCCAGTCCGGACGAGCACATGACCTGAAAGCCGATGTCGTGGTCACGGCAAAGACGGTTGACGTCCATCAGTTTCGCCGTCTGCCGGACAGCCAGTGCCCGAACGGCAGCATCCTTCCCCAGCAAATAGCTGTACCAGCACGTTCCCGCATAAAAGCCGCTGCACCACCAAGAAGCCTTGGAGGTGACCAAAGAATCACCTTCAAAGGTTTTCGGGAAAGTCTCTTCCGTCAGGTATTCTTCCATCAGCAGGCACTGCCGCGAAGCTACCTCTGATACGATCTGAACATCTACAGCCGGCCTGGAACAAGCGGCCAGTACGAACAAAACGAGATATAGGAATCCTTTTTTCATGGGCTTAATCTATTACTACGGTCGTCAGAGACCAGGTGCCAAAGGGCAGGCACAGGGCCAGATACTTGCCGCCATTTTTTATCTGAACTCTTATTCGCTCATTCAAAGAGCCGTCGTATGCGATACTTACCACCTTGCTCCCGTCGGGATTGCGAAAGACGATGCAGACCATATCTTGATCCGGTTGTGAAATGGAAAGAATCCCGGCACCTCGCTGAACATACGGGCAAAACTGCTTGAACACCGGATACTGACGGCTCAATTCAATCTTTCCGGTCTCCATATCGTAAGAGATAAGCCCCGTGCAAGTAAATTTGCCCGTATTGGGCTGGCCATCCGGATCCAGAACCAGATTCCAACCTGTATAGGATTTACAGCCGTGATTCAGTGCTTCAAAAATCAGTTTGGCAAACCAGAACTCCGTTTGGCTATCCCTGTCGGTAAGATTCGGGCCCCGTTCCGTAAGGTGCATGTCGAACATGGGATACTGCTTATGGATGGAGTCCATAAACTCCACGCTCCCACTATAGGGATGCCAGGCAATGGCTTCGGCGTTTTTCTGTACCGCCCGATCAGAGAGCAGCGGCGTCAAGTGCTCAAGATGCATGGGATTATAATTATGGTCAAATACCCATATCCGCGCCTTGAGTCCTGCTTTCTTGAAATCCCGAGGCAGGTATTTCCCGGCTATGCGCGCCTCCTGTCCGCCATCGATAAGGGTTGCCGGGCAGCCGCCTTTCTGGTCCGTCCGGGGCTCGTTCTGCACGGTAATGGCATCAATGGCCACCCCTTCTGCTTGATAGGCCTTCAGGTAAGCAGTCCAATAGGCAGCAAAGGCTTCTTCATACTCCTCCAGCAAATGCCCTCCGCACATCGCTCCGGATGATTTCATCCACCCCGGGCAACTCCAGATGGAAGAATAGATAAAAAGCGAAGGCTGAACGGCCCTGACTTCCTTGATGATGGGAATCATATAATGCCGGTCCCTGTCGATACTGAAATGCTTCATCTTGACATCGCCGGGCGTATCATCGTAATTGTACAATTCCGTAGCATAGTCAGACGCACCGCAGTTGAGACGCACCATGCTGAGATTGAGCCCGGACGGGGTAAAAATATCGCGAATCACAGAGTCCCGAAGGGAGGACGGCATCTGCGAAAGCAAATAGCAACTGGCATCGGTCAGGGAGATGCCGCAACCAAGGTATTCATGTGAGGCCGGAGCCGTATCCAGATCGATGGACGGGAGCTGGGAGTATCCATGAACGGTGAATGGGGTGGAGCGCACCTGTTTCAGCGTATAATGTTCCGTCGCCTGATAGACACGGAACCCATCCGGCGAGCCATTATCAAACCAAACCTGCGCAGAAACGGGACCTGCCATCAGGCAGAGCCATGAAGCAATTCTGAAGATTTTTCTCATTTCTCAATCAATAAACCCTGGTACCCGCAGGGGACGGCCAGTTTACCACACCAGAAGACAGCAGTTTCCGGATAACCGGAAGTTTCCTCCTGCCAAAGGAGCTGAGGACTCTCTGCTTCGGAAATGTCGACCAGGGAAATCATTTTTTTCATACGATAAGTGAGGCCCAGCCTGTCACCCCCATCCCACACGGGCATTCCCTTGAATCCCTCACCGGCACCGGTCTTTTTCTTGCCTATCTCGTCAGAAGAGAAAATGGTTATCTTTCCTCCGACACTGGAAAGGAACTTGTCATCCTTGTAAAGGCAGACTCCGTCCGTCAGGCTTGGAATGAGGCCGTCATCTTTGACTCGTTCCATCGGATTATCGTTTACATTTACCCAAAACAGGCCCTGTTTATGCCGGGTAGCCGGATACCAGCCTTTAGAATCGGCCTTGTCGCTGTAAAACTTATCCCAGCCGGCGCCGCCGCTGAAAAAAGATTTGAACCGAATCTCCGGCAGATGGGAGACGTCCAGGTAATAATTACCCAGACGCATACTGGCAGCAACCACCTTGTCGCTGGGCGTAAAAACCCACACGCACGCCGCATTGTGTCCATGTTTGAAGAAATCCTTGTATCGGGCTATAAAAGTCAGTTTGGAACCCCGCCCGATTTTATAGGCCGCCAACCCGTCAAAGCCTTCCGCCACCCACAGGGTGTCTCCCGTAACCTTGACATCACCGGCGAAAGCCATCGGCCCTTTCCCGAGTTGTTCCAGTCCCTTCTTGCCTTTGCGGAGAATGGAAAGCCCGCCGTAGGAATGGGCTACATAAAGCACGTCTTCGTGAACGGCCAACCCGCGGACCGGAGAGACCTCTTTGGGTTTCCAGGCAAGAAAGCGGCTGTCTGCCGTCGTTTCATAGGGATAGCGATACAATACGTTTTCAGGGGACTTTCCTTTATCCGTCACACATGGAAAAACCGCTGGACAGTTCAATACATAGAACCCACAGCCTGCGACGCTCACATAAACGACGCCCTTGCCAATGGCCAGGGAAGTAACGGCTGCTTCCTGACCCTTTCCATCTTGAAACTGCTGGCGCGCTATGATTTCCGGCCGCGACGGATCATGCGTATCTACCACATAAATCCCGTTGAATGTGTCCGCAACGACTACATAGGCTCCATCAGAACAGGGGCGCGGCGTCCAATAATCATTACTGACCTTATAGAATCTGTCAAAAGAAACACGGGATACAAAAATCGGTTTTTCAGGATCCGAGATGTCGAAAATCTCAAGACCATGACCTTTTCCTTTCCGTTCTTCCAAATCCAGTCCCGGAGTAGAAGCGTGATGCCCCGTAGCGGCATAAAGATATTTTCCCCAGGTCCGGACACCATCGCCGTAACCCTGCAAATTCACTGTCCCAAGCGTTTTAAACTCAGCCATATCGCGTGCATCAATCACGCTAATGCAATGAGCACCCCACTCACCGGAGTACAGATATCCGTTGCAATAGGTAACGCTCTGCGATTCGGGCGTTTTCTCCATCCGGATATGAACAGGACGGGCGGGATCGCTCACATCCACACACTCGACTCCGTTCTGGCGCGTGGCCAGAAACAACACATCACCCGCCACTTCAATTCCCGTAGCAAGTTCAACGGTATCGAAACGCGTGATGATATTGAGCGCTGAAGGATTCGATACATCTATGGTCCAGGCACCAGATTCGCGGCAAGAGGCATAAAGCACCCCATCCTGTACTGTCATCTGCCTTACCTTCCCGTAGATTTCCACGCTAGAAAGAGGCTTCGGCGAGAGAGGTTCACTCACATCCACCGAATAAATCTTGTTCCCTGCGCCACAGTAAAGGACATCTCCGTCAATGCATAGCGCATTGGCTCCTTCTTCCGGTAGCCCCTTCATGGGAATTACATTTCGGATAAAGGCTTGGTCGTTCAGATGAGACAGGATGAAATCCCAGGCGCCGGCCTTGTAATAACGATGCCCCCCGGGACCTTCGTAAAGGGCGCAATTCCCCGGGACGCCGGCCGCAGCAAATATTTTCCGGGCGGTCAGAAAAGCAGCCCGTGTTCCTTCTATGGGAAATATTTCATCTTTTACGCCATGGATGGCGCAGAAGGCGCGCGGAGCAATCAGTCCTGCTATGTCGCCCATATCTCCCAACTGCATGATGCCCGGGATATAATTGCAGGCACAGTGGTCGATAAGGCCGATGCTCGCCTGATAATCGCAAAACGCCGAACCGGGCAATGTCTGGGAAATCCGCGTATCCATAGCGCCAGCATAAAATGACGCCGTTCCGCCACCGGAATTGCCGGAAACGATGATATTACGGCCGTCTACCGGAAGATGGGCCAGTGCCCAGTCTATCAGTTTTATGATGTCCCACACCCGGTCTCCTACCGGCGTTCTGCCGACAAGGGCATCCCGTAGCATCAGATCTTTACAGGAAGAAAGATGGTCCTCGAACAAATCCTGCTCGTTCCGCGTTTTCCCAAATCCGCGTGCCGTGGGGGCGATGGCGATAAAACCGTGCCTCGCGGCCTGGACGGCAATGTCCCGTTCGCCCTCCTCTCCCTTGATATGCTGCTGCTCATTCTGGTATATGCCGGCATAGGATTCCGTGTTTTTCCCGTGGCCGTGCGGAGTAATCATCAGGGGCACTCTTTTCCCATCAAGCCCTTTCGGACGCATGACGATAAAAGGCAGCAGGACATCGGGCTCCGTATCAATCACCCAACGCTCGCGGGTACACCAGCCCAAGTCCTCACAATCAATGGGGCGGGCGGTAGGTTTGAAACCGGTGCAGGCTTTCTCGATGACATCAAGTCCCAGCTTTTCCCGCAATGCGGCACGGAATGTATCTTGCCACTGTTCCAAAGGCGTAGTTTCGTGTTTTTCGAAGGAAAAATGCTTCTCCGCGCAGGCGTACATCGTTTTCAAATGTCCCTTGTAGTCAAACGCGTCCGGCGACAGAGGAAAAACATGATTCCCCGCCTTAACTTCAAACGTCCGGCCGCCGACATACAAGGTATAAGGGATATTGGTCGAGACATAGACCGCACCTTCCTTGTAAATCAGGTCCGTCACCGTATCCCCGAAATGCAGCCTTCGGATACCATGCTCAAAGTCGTGATGAATATCCCATTTCACCATTGCGTTGGGAGCATCGATCTCATAGATGCCGATGACATTTTCAATAAATAGGGAAATAGGGCCCAACGCTGACCATCCGCAGAAATCCTTCCGGACTACAGGCTTCTTCTTGCCATTGGCCGGCTTGTCTGCCGTAGGGCTGTAGCATTCCCAGATGGAGTGCGGTTCATAGTTGCGGTATGTCCGGTTCATCTGGGCCAGCAGCCCTTCCGCTGTCTGATTGGCCTTCTCGCGCATCCCATACTTTTCCAGTGCCTTGATGCCCATATAGGCGGTCGGCAGCCAGATGGCTCCGCGCCAGTATTTACCGCCATCGGCATAGAAATCCGGGTCTTCTGCGCCAAGCGATTTCCAAGGGAATAATCCTCCCAGGCGCTGCGGAGCCAAAGCATACTCCGCCATCTTACGGGCCCGGGCAGAATCCGGAATTTCCGCCATCATCGGCCAGAAGGAGGCCGGGGTCAAAATGCCTGTACTCTTCAAATCCTTCATCCGGATATCATAGTAGCAACTATCGGATTCTTCCCAGCACCACAGTAACCCGCTCTAAATGAGCGGGTTATCTTTTTCCGTCCCACTTTCCGTCCCACTTTTTGAAGAAAACTACCGTATATCGGGCTATACAAAAATAGCCTGTGGAAGGTGCTATGTGGTCGTTTTTCAGTATAGTCGCCTATACTCTAATGGTCGGTTGGTGGTCTTTGTTCTCAGTGCAACAACCGAACTTTAAACTGGGACGGAAACTGGGACGGAACGCCAAAACTGGGACGGAAAATTGCCTTTCATCGTTCTTTTTCGTAAATTTGTGATACCTACAGACTTAAACTATGCCGCGCTTTGTTCCATCTGTGCTGATCTCGGATTGTTGGGCTCCATGTGAGACCTGACCTTCTATCACGTGAACGGGCGCTGCTATTACAAGAACAAATCCAAGTGCGACTTCCCTGGCACTCCCGGCCAGAATGAGCAGCTCGAGGTTCACCGGAGGGCGCTGGCTGCCTGGCGGACACTCGACCATTCCGTTCAGCTGATCTGGAATTCCCTTGCAGAGCCCGTAATAAGCCACCAGCCGCCGTTTGACAACACCGCGCATATATCCGGCCATAATCTCTTTGTAAGCGCGTATCACGGCTTTTATACGCTTGGCGACGAGCACGTCCCTACTCCGCAGCCCTGGGAGAAGTTCCCCGTCTATGCGGTGGAATTCCTTTCCTGTGACCGGCCGACTCCCGACGACCTGCGCCTGCACTTCAACGTGACCTTCGAGAACTGCGAGCGGCCGGACCGGTACCAACTTCTTTTCAAGCTTCAACTCACCAAGTCAGGCGGCGGGAAGAACAAGGGCAAGATGCGGAACTTCCTCTCCGTCGCTCCCTGCTCCGCCGCTGATTCGACGGTGGATCTTCTGATTCCGGACTACCGCGCAATCTGGGACCTCGACTTGCCGGCTTATCAGGTACACTGCTGGTATCTTCTTCTTGACCGGCAGACCGGCTACCGGAACATTCATACCACGCTATCATTCCCAATCTCACTCTGAGATTTGTCGTTTGATCTGACGCGCTGGCGCCGAACGTATGCGCTGGCTCGCCCCCGGGTTGTCCGTGGGGCACACTTCGTTATACCCCAAAATACGCCTTTATACTTCAAGTAAAACTATCGGTAAAAAGGTGTAAATAATTGTTTTGCAATTAGAAAACATTTTCTTAAATTTGTCACAGCACGAGAGGTTGTGCAACGATTTTTAACCTAAACTTAAACCTATGATCGCCCTTCCTTCCATCGCTTTCGGGGGCTTCTCCGGTTCCGCTAAGGATGTTACGGCACGCCAGGTCGGTGGCCGTAGCATCCTTTCGGTCCGGTCTTGGCCGACTGGCCAGACTACTTCCGCCCAGGTGGTTCGCCGGGCCTCCATGTCCAAGATCACCAAGTCCTATAAGACTCTCACGGCCGAGCAGATGAAG
>JAGCUV010000115.1 GCA_017962705.1 Bacteroidales bacterium | reverse complement strand
CCTCAAACCCATCATCCACTACGACTATCTGTATATTTTGTAGAAGCGGGAATTTCGGGGAACAGTTTTAATTTGAAATCACAAAATTTTGAATGCTATGTCAGAAGCAATGGATTTGATTCGGAGGACGAAGGGGGCGAGCGCGTGCCTGAGCGATGTGAGCGAGGCGCAGCGCAATGCTCTTTTGGTCGAGTTGGCGGACGCTTTGGAGGCGTCCGAGGAAGGGCTGTTGGCGGCCAATGCCAAGGATTTGGCGCGTATGGATCGTTCCAACCCCCTGTATGACCGTCTTTTGCTGACACCCGAGCGCCTGGGCGGCATCGCCGGCGATATCCGCAAGGTGGCTACGCTGGAAAGCCCGCTAGGCAAGGTGCTTTCGGATGCGACGATGGAAAACGGCCTGCACATCCGTCGGGTAAGCGTGCCGTTCGGGGTGATTGGCATTATCTACGAGGCAAGGCCCAACGTGACCTTCGATGTGTTTTCCCTCTGCTTCAAGAGCGGCAACGCCTGTGTGCTCAAAGGCGGCAAGGATGCCGACGATTCCAACCGCGCCATCGTCGCCCTCATCAAGTCCGTGCTCAAGAAGGCCGGCATCGATGAAGATGTGATTAACCTGCTGCCTGCCACCCACGAGGCGACAGGGGAGTTGCTCACCGCCAACGGCCTGGTGGACCTGGTCATCCCGAGGGGGAGCCGCCGGCTCATCGACTTTGTCCGGGACAACGCCAAAGTGCCCTGCATCGAGACGGGAGCTGGCGTCGTTAATACCTATTTTGATACCTTAGGTGACTTGGCCAAAGGCGCTCGTATTGTGTATAATGCAAAGACAAGAAGGGTGAGCGTTTGCAACGCGCTCGACTGCCTGCTGGTGGCCCGCGACCGCCTGGCCGACCTGTCCGCCTTGGTGGGCAAGATGGCAGAAAAGAATGTCATTATTTATGCCGATGCCGAGGCTTACAAGGCCCTCGACGGGCAATATCCTGCCGAGTTGCTTCAGACTTCGTCGCCAGAAGACTACGGCCGCGAGTTTATGGACTACAAAATGGCCATCAAGACGGTTGCCGACGTGAAAGAGGCTGTCTCCCACATTGCCCGCTACGGTTCCGGCCACAGCGAAAGCATCGTGACGGAAGATGCGGCCGCCGCCGACTATTTCCGCCGCAAAGTGGATGCCGCCTGCGTCTATGTCAACGCTCCGACCTCCTTTACCGACGGCGCGCAATTCGGATTGGGGGCTGAAATCGGTATTTCCACCCAGAAACTGGGTGCCCGGGGCCCTATGGCCCTCGCAGCGATGACCACCTACAAATGGCTGATTGACGGCGACGGCCAGACAAGACCTTAAGAAACAGCTTAAATATATAAAAATCAATAGTATGGATTACAGTCCTTATTTCAACCCGGAGTTCGAGTTGCTCGACAGGGGACAGATCGAGGCGTTACAGTTGAAAAGGCTTCAAGATACCATGGCGCATTGCTACCACGGCTCTCCTTTTTACCGCAAACGTTTGGACAGCATTGGCGTGAAGCCGGAAAGCATCAAGACGCTGGATGACTTGCGCCGTATTCCTTTTACGACCAAGCAGGATTTGCGCGATACCTATCCCTTCGGCATCGCCTCCGTTCCCTTGGACCAGTGCGTGCGCTTGCATTCTTCCAGCGGTACGACCGGCAATCCTACCGTCGTCCTGCATTCCGCCAAAGATTTGCACGAATGGGCCAACGCCCTGGCCCGCAGCCTTTGGATGGTAGGCTGCCGTCCCGAAGATGTGTTCCAGAATACCTCCGGCTATGGTATGTTCACCGGTGGCCTGGGTTTTCAGTATGCCGCTGAACTGCTGGGAATGCTGACGGTGCCCGCCGGTGCCGGCAATACGCTGCGCCAGTTGAAATTCTTTACGGACTTCGGCACGACGGTGGTACACGCCATCCCTTCCTATGCCGCCCGCCTGTATGAGGTGATGTGCCAGCAGGGGATTGATCCGCGCCGCGATACCAAGCTCAAAATCATGGCCATCGGCGCCGAACCGCATTCGGAAGATACCCGCAAGCGTATTGAGGATATGCTTGGGGTGAAGGCTTATAATTCCTTTGGTATGAGTGAAATGTGTGGACCGGGTGTTGCCTTTGAATGCAAAGAGCAGAACGGTATGCATATCTGGGAAGACTACTACATTGTGGAGATTGTCGACCCCGATACGCTTGAACCTGTTCCGGAAGGAGAGGTGGGGGAATTGGTGCTCACCACCCTCAATCGCGAAGCGATGCCCTTGCTCCGCTACCGTACCCGCGACCTGACCCGCATCCTGCCCGGCAAGTGTCCTTGCGGACGCGAACACAAGCGTCTGGACCGTATGAAAGGCCGCAGCGACGATATGATGATTCTCAAGGGCGTCAACATCTTCCCGATTCAGATTGAAACCATTCTGGCCCAATACAAAGAATTGGCCTCCGATTACCTCATTACGCTCGATACCTTTGAGGACAACGATGGTATGACGGTCGAGGTCGAGCTTTCCGATCGGGCCAATGTGGATGATTACGCGGCGTTGCAGAATCTCAACAAGGATATTACGCGTGCGCTTCGCGATGAGATTCTCATCACTCCGAAGGTCAAGCTCGTGCCGAAAGGCTCACTGCCGCGCTCCGAGGGCAAGGCCGTCCGTGTCAAAGATTTACGTAAAAAATATTAGACTATGACAGTACAACAAATATCTGTATTTCTGGAGAATAAGAGCGGCAGTCTGGTGAAAGTCTTCCGGGCTTTGTCCCAGGCGGGCATCCAACTCATTACTTCCACGCTGGCTGATACGGCCGACTATGGTGTGTGCCGCATTCTGTGCGACAATCCCGACAAGGCTTATTCCGTGCTTTCCCAAGATGGATTCTCTGTCACGAAGACCCCTGTGTTCGCGATTGCGCTGGATGACCAGCCCGGCCGCGCTGCCGATGCCATCGCTTGCTTTGCTGATGGCGGCATCAGCATTTCCTATCTCTATTCCTTCCTTTATGAAGGCAAGGGTGTGCTGATTTTCCGTACTTCCGATCTTGACAAGGCCGCAGCGCTCATCGCGGAGAAAGGCCTCTCTGAGGCGAAACTATAATATCCCGGCGAGAGACCAGGAACGCCGTACGGACGAAATCAGGGCATCCGGAGGACCTTTCCGTGCTCAGATTCGGCGACGGCCTGTTTCCAGGTATCGGTGTATTCCGGATGAATGATGAGGATGGGCCTGCCTTCACCATACTTGCTATGCTTGAAGCTGCCATCCTCTTTTTGTGCCTTGACGTTGCCGTCCATAAACTTGACGAGCAGGAATTCTTCCAACTTAACCCAAGCCTGGAATTGTTTCCGGGCCGTGTTGACGCTGTAGGCAGTCATTTCCTTGCGGGCCTTGCGCAACTGGCCTTTTCGGACCAGGGCGGTCAATTTGGCGTCTTGTGCGGGAACGGCAGTGAACATCTGCTCCTTTTCAAAAGCATCAATGGCCCGGCGCACGGTGGGGGACATCACATTGTACATTTTGTAGCAAGCGTTGGCCACGCGGTTGCACATCCAGAACTGGGAGGTGGCAGAGTAGTGCAGCAAGTCGCCGTTGCCCTCGCGCAGGCACTCAGGCACCTTTTCGCTGCTGACATAGATGGGGGTGAGGTAGGAGGTGGCGCTGTCGTCCGTTCCGAACCAGACCAGGGCGCCGACGGCATCAGGAAGCCATCCGCGAGCCTGGGCGACGAACCAGAATCCCGTCTGCTGGGTGGCGATGGCCCGCTCGTTGATGTAGGTTTTTCCGTTCCAGGTGAACTCCATCGGCCGCCAGCGGTAGGGGAGGGCGTTGCCGCCGGCTCCGATATCCTGCGTCATATCCAGGGGTGTTCCCTCGAAATGGTCGCGCATTACGTCCGCCACATCTTTGGGAGTAAGTTTGCGGGAAGGCTTGACAAATAACGGCATTTCGCCTTTTGTGTCGTTCCCCAGGATATATTCGTGCCATTCAGCGGCGGGACGCGTGCGCTCAACGCCATCCTCTTCGTAGGTAAACTGTCCGTCACAGAGAATATTGAACGCGGCCCAGGCGCGGGAATCGCAGAAACGGGCACCGCCGAAATCCAGCGGGTTGTAGGCCTCGCGGAAGGAGAACTCTTCATCGGCTCCGCTGAACCAGCCTTTTTCGCGGGCAAAAGTAATCACATCAGGGGCATAGAGGCAGTTCTCCGGGTCATTCAGGGGAAAACGCGTGATGCGGCATTGGTTGGCATGGGCGCAGATGTAGCCATCGGGAATGCGACGGGCTACCCAGACGATACCTTTGTTGTCGCTTCCTTTCCCCACCAGGTCCATGACCCAGGCTTCTTCCGGATCGGCGATGGAGAAACTCTCGCCCTCTGACGGGTAGCCGTAGCGGTTGGCCAGCGATACGATGGTGTCGATGGCTGCCCGGGCTGTTGCCGCTCTTTGTAGCGTTACATAAATAATCGAACCATAATCCATTACGCCGTTTGTGTCAACTTGTGCTTCACGTCCGCCCCAGGTTGTTTCCCCAATAATCAACTGGCATTCGTTCATATTGCCCATGGTTTGGTAGGTCTTGGCGACCTGGGCGATGCTTCCCAGCGGTTTGTTGGTGTCCCAGTCCCGGATGGCCAGCCGGCTGCCCGCCTTGTGTTTCGCGGCGGGATGGAAATACAATTCGCCGTACAGCTGATGCGAATCCGCCGTATAGGCAATCATGCACGAGCTATCCGCGCTCGCTCCCTTCGTTACAATCACATTCGAGCAGGCGTCGGCGCGTTGTGCGGCCAAAAGGAGCGCCAGGCTTCCAAAAACAAACAGTAATTTTTTCATATTATTTCCAACACAAATTTATTCTGAAACCAATCGTAATCCTCATCGTTGGGCGCAGGGAAGTCTCCGGGCTGAAGCCAGGCGTTGACGGGCCAGGTGTGAATGTTGCCCGGGTTCAGACGGAACCGGCCGCAAGATGCTGCAATTTCGGGATTGATATCTCCTCCTTTGAGCAGGAGTATGCTTTCGCGATACTTATCCTTCACCCAGGGGAAGAAGTCTTCCAAAGAGGCGACTGCCCGCGATACGACAATATCATACATTCCTTTGAGGTCTTCCGCCCTTGCCTGGACGACCGTCACGTTTTCCAAGCCCAGACTTTCGGCGATGTTGCGGGCGACCAGCGTCTTTTTTCCGATGGAGTCACAGAGGGTGAAGCGGCTTTCGGGATAGAGGATGGCCAGGGGAATGCCCGGGAATCCGCCGCCCGTTCCGACGTCCAGAATTTCCTTTCCTGAAAGGCGGTTTTGGGCGTATCCGGCAATGCTCAAACTATGCAAAATGTGGTGAGGGAAGATGCCGTCCGTGTCTTTCCGGGAAATCAGGTTGATTTTTTCATTCCATTCCCGATACAGGCTTTCGCTCGCTCTAAATTGCTCTAATTGCTTATTTGTTAGAGAAAGAAACTTTTTTGTTATAATCTGTTTGAATGCCGTATAATCCATTTTTCAAGCGATTTCGTCTGACATTTCCATCCATTTCTTGAGTTTGAGCGTCGCCCGGCGGCAGCGCGTGCGGGCTGTGGGCGCAGGGATGCCCAGACGATCGGCTATTTCGTTGAAAGGCCGTCCTTCTTCCCGCATCGACAGAATTTTCCGGTCCATCGGATCCAGTTTGGCGAAGTTGGCGCGCTTCTTTTCCTCCATTTCTTTTTCCAGAATCTCATCCATCGGATTCTTGCTGTCCGCGTCCTCGATGTCGATATGGTATTCGTCGTCATCGTCATCACCGCCCGGCAGGGGGAGAGACAGGCTTGTAGAAGGTTGTTTCTTGCTGTCATTGATGAAGTCTATGGCGGTGTTGTTGGCGATGGTGTAGAGCCAGGTCGTAAAGGCACCTTTCGTGGCATCGTACGTATGGAAGCGGGAAAAAGCTTTGGCCATTGTGTCGGAGCAGATGTCGCGCGTATGTTCATCATCAAACTGGGGGAAATAACGGGCAATGTGCATCAGGCATCCCTGATAGATGTTGTTGTACAAATGCAGAAACTCATTGAGCGTTATTTCTTGTTCGCTGTTTTTCTTGTTTGCCATGGCTCTCTGTTTAATGTGCTTCAAACCAGTTGACTCCCACGCCGCATTCGACTTCCAGGGGGACAGAAAGCCGTACAATGTTCTCCATGGCATCCTTGACCTTGGCCTGGAGGGCCTCCACCTCGTCAGGGTAAGCATCGAAAAGCAATTCGTCGTGGATTTGCAGGATCATTTTGCTTTTGAATCCTTCGGTGCGGAGAACTTCGTCCACTTTGATCATGGCCAACTTGATAATGTCGGCGCTGGAGCCTTGTATGGGCGCGTTGATGGCGTTTCTTTCGGCCATTCCGCGTGCGGAGGCATTGCGGGACAACAGTTCGGGCAAATAACGTCTGCGGCCGAATATCGTCTCTACATAGCCCTTTTCCGCCGCCTCCCGTTTGGCCTTCTCCATATATTCGGCAATCGAAGGGAAGGTGGCGAAATAGTCTTTGATGAGTTGCTGGGCTTCCAAGCGGCCGATACCCAGACGCTGGGCCAGTCCGAAGCCCGATATTCCATACATAATGCCGAAATTGGCGGTCTTGGCAAGCCGACGCTGGGTGTCCGTCACGGTATCGACGGGGATACCGAAGATTTTGGCGGCTGTGGCCCTATGTACGTCCTCACCGGTATTGAAAGCCTTGCGAAGGTGTTCATCTCCGCACAGGTGGGCCATGATGCGCAACTCGATCTGGGAGTAGTCCGCCGAGACAATCAGTCCGTCCGGCCGGTCGGAAACAAAGGCCTTGCGGATGTTCTGCCCCCGTTCCGTTCGAATGGGAATATTCTGGAGATTGGGCTTGGAAGATGACAATCGCCCCGTTGCGGTAAGTGCTTGGTTGAATGTTGTGTGAATGCGTCCATCTTTAGGAGAGATAAAGCCGGGTAGCGGCTCGATATAGGAGGACAACAACTTCTTGACAGCGCGGAATTCCAGAATTTCGTTGATTACAGGGAATTTGTCGGCATATAGGCTGAGCGTGTCTTCATCGGTCGGATAACTGTATCGGCCGTTGCTGGGGCGCGCCTTGGGGTTAATCTTCACTTTTTCGTACAGGACGAGGGCTACCTGCTTGGGGGAGGCGCAGTTTAAATCCGGTTCTCCTGTCATTTCGCGAGCCTTCTGTTCGTGCCGGACGGCTTCTTCACGTAGTTCCCGGGCAAAATCCTGCAAGGGGCCGAGCTCGACTTTGACCCCCGTACGCTCCATATCGGACAGAACGGCGATGAGCGGCTCTTCCATGTCGTTGTACAGCGCTTCGCATCGGATGTCGGCGAGCGCCTGCAGCATCTTGTCTTTCAAAAACAAAGTGGCCACCGCCTCCAGGCAGAGCCTTTCTTCTTGGGATGCTCCTTCGTTCTCCTCTTCGGCGAAAAGGTCCCCGGTCTTGGCTTCGGGCTGGTCCTGCAGGTCCATTCCCAGGTATTCCAAACTCAAAATGTCCACTTTGTGGCTTCGCTCCGGGTTAACCAGATAGTGCATCAATTCGATGTCGTAGAGCTTCCCGGAAATGCTCAGGCCGTCGTGCATCAGGGCTTTGAGATCGAATCCCGCTACGGCAACGGCCGGGTCGGAAAGCAAGGCTGACAGAGCCTCGGGCAAATCAATGCCGGATTCGTCTGAATGGGGGACAAAGCAGCATAACGTGCCCTTGGAGGTGGGCGTAGCGAAAGCCAATCCGCTTTCTGTCGTACCTGCCACGGCCACCAGACCTGCTTTTCGCGCTTCCGTGGCCAGGACAGCCGCGTCCACGGTGGTGTACGAAGCATCCACTTCTTGGGAGTGGCAGCTTTGTTCGTCCGCGTGGATGTGGCAGATATGTTTTTTGAGCGAATGAAATTCGTATTCGTCAAAAAGGGAAACAATCTCCGGACTGTATTGGTCGGTCACCTTCATCTGCTCGAAATCAATCTCGACGGGCACATCAGTCTTGATGGTGACGAGCTGATGGCTGAGCCCGATGTGGTCCCGAGCCTGCTCGAAGAGTTCTTTCTGACGGGGTGTCAATTCATCCAGATGAGCATATATGTTTTCAACTGAACCATAGGTTTTCAGTAGTTTGGATGCTCCTACCTCACCAACTCCTTTAACTCCGGGAACATTATCAGAGGAGTCTCCGCAGATGGTCAGAATCTCTATGACCTGTGATGGAGAGTCGATGCCGTATTTGTCACAGACCTCGCGGACCCCCAGGATTTCATCGTCGTTTCCTTTCTTGCCCGGTTTGTACTGGAAGATGTTCGGGCTGATGAGCTGGCCATAGTCTTTGTCGGGGGTGACCAGATAGACGGTGAATCCCTCTTTTTCTGCCGCTTTGGCGATGGTGCCGGCCATATCGTCCGCCTCATAGCCTTTTTCCATCAAAACGGGGATGCGCAGGGCCGTACATATCTTGCAGAGGGGTTCCAGGGCATCGATGACCAGCTGCGGGGTTGCTCCGCGGTTGGCCTTGTATTCGGGATACAGTTCATTGCGGAAGGTGCCACCCGCCGGGTCGAAGCACATAACCATATAATCCGGCTGCCGTTTAGCCCGCAGTTCAAACAGGTATTTGGTGAATCCGAACAAAATGGACGTGTCCATACCTCTGCTGGTGATCATGGGTCTTCCGAGCAGGGCATAATACATTTTGAAAACAAGGGCATGTCCGTCGATGATATATAGGTTCTTGTCGGTCATGATGGCTAACAGGCTTATGGCGTTATGCTTTTATGGATGGAATGTGACTTCCGCAAATAGTCGGCGGTGAATCCTTTTCCGTAGCGGAGCATTTCCTCCACCGTGCCGGCGAAAACGAGTTCTCCGCCTTTGTCGCCCGCGTCCGGTCCCAGATCGATGAGGTAGTCCGCAGACTTGATGACGATGGGATTGTGCTCCACCACGATGATGCTGTGTCCTTTTTCGAGGAGGTGATCGAAGCTGATCAGCAACTTGTCAATGTCGAAGAAATGCAGGCCCGTAGTAGGCTCGTCGAAGATGAATAATATGTGTTGTTTCTTTTCGGATTCTTCTCCTGTAATAGAAAGAAAATAAGCGAGTTTTAATCTTTGACTTTCACCTCCGCTAAAGGTGCTGCTCTGTTGTCCCAACTTGATATAGGACAGGCCGACATCCACCAGCGGCTGCAGGCGGCGGGCGATGCGCTGGGCTAATTCATTCTTGTCTTCCTTGAAAAACGCGATGGCTTCTTCCACGCTCATGTTGAGAATGTCATCCACATTCTTTTCGCGATACCGTACTTCCAGGATGTCCGGTTTGAAGCGTTTGCCGCCGCAACTCTCGCAGACCATCGTGACATCCGACATAAATTGCATACTGATGCGCACAAAACCGTCGCCCTGACATTCGGGGCAGCGGCCGCCTTCCTGGTTGAAAGAGAAGTGCGAAGGGGTAAGGCCGCCCATTTTCGCATAGGGTTGCTGGGATAGCAGTTTGCGGATATCATCATATACCTTCAAGGCGGTAACGGCATTGGAACGGCTGCTTTTCCCGAAAGGGGACTGATCGACATATTCCACGCGGGTGATCCGTTCCACGGGGCCTTCCAATCCTCGGAAGGTGCCGGGGAGTTCGCCGCTTTCATTGATGCGGCGCTGGAGGGTAGGGTACAGGATATCCCCCACCAGAGAGGATTTCCCGCTTCCGCTGACGCCGGTGACCACCGTCAGGCAGCCCAGGGGGAAGGATACGTCGATGTCTTTGAGGTTGTTTTGCATCGCGCCCTTGACCGTGATGGCGTACGGACTTTTGAAATGCTTGCGTTGGTAGGAAGTCCGTTCCCCGCTCAAATAGGCCAAAGTCAGGGATTTTCCGCTTGCAGAAGCTTCCGGCGCGTCATCCGGAGGCAGGTCGTCGAAATTCGCCGACTTGGCATCGGGCAATCGGCCCTCGTAGACGATTTCTCCTCCCCCGGACCCTGCCAGCGGTCCCAGGTCGATGATCCGGTCGGCAGCCCGCATGATATCCTCGTCGTGTTCGACGACTAGCACGGTATTTCCCGCATCCCGCAGTTGTTTGAGCACTTCGATCAGACGGGCGGTGTCACGTTCGTGCAGGCCGATGGAGGGCTCGTCCAGGATGTAAATGGAACCGACGAGGGGGCTTCCCAACGCCCGCACGATGTTGACGCGCTGGCTTTCCCCGCCGCTGAGTGTGTTCGAGGCACGGGACATCGACAGGTAACCCAGGCCGACGCGGCACAGGCATTCCAGTCGCGAACGTACTTCGTCAAAGGCTTTTTGTGAAGCTTGTCTTTCCCAATCGTCCAGTTGGACGGTTTTGATCCATTCCAGCAGGCTTTCTGCGCTCATCGCAAGCAGTTGGGCGATGTTCTTGTCGCCGACGCGGATGTAGAGCGCTTCTTGCTTGAGCCGGCTTCCGTGGCAGTCCTGACAGACGGCTTTGCCCGAAAAACGACTCAACATATATTTGTATTGGACTTTGTATTTGTTGGATTCGACCCATTTGAAAAACTCATTGAGACCGATGATGCGGTCTTCTCCGTCTTCCGGTGTGCCCGTTCCTTCCCAGATGATGCGTTTCTTGTCATCAGGAATGTTGCACCAGGGCTCAAAGATGGGAATATCGAACTCGGCCGCCTTTTCGATAATTTTGTTTTTGAACCAGCCCATCTTATCTCCCCGCCACGGGGCGATGGCGCCGTCGTAGATGCTTTTGCTCTTGTCCGGAACAACCAGGTCTTCGCTGATGCCGATAATTTTTCCGTAGCCGCCGCAGGTGGGGCAGGCGCCCAGGGGACTGTTGAAGCTCAACAGGTATTCGTCCGGGGGAGAGAACACCATCCCATCTGCCTCGAAGCGCTTGCTGAAACGCTGGCCGAGCTGCTCTGCCTGCTTGCCTTCGGCTTGCGGCTCGCCTTGCTTGCTTGCGACCTGCCGTCCCGCGTTCTGCTCAGCCTTCCGCCGTTCGCTTTCCAAAAGCACGCTCATCGCCCCTTCTCCCATGGAAAAAGCCCTTTCGATGGAGGAGAGCAGGCGGTCTTCGTCGCTGTCCTCGGACAGGGGCAGTCGCACGCGGTCGATAACCAGAGACAGTTTTGTGGGGAAACGCTCGCTTTCGGCTTCTTTGAGAATGTCTTCGATGCGGCAAATGCGATCGTCCGCCAGCACGCGCGAGAATCCCTCTTCCACAAGGCCAAGCAGGCGCTCTACCCGCGTTTTGCTCTCGCTCCAGCCGATGTCTGAGAGCAGGTAGGCAATCTCGTCAGTCGGTCCGGAGGCCGGCGTTGTGTCGTCGGCAGGTGTTGTGCCGGCTGCTTGCCAGCCGCTGCGCAGGTAATCCATTACATCGCGGCTGCTGTGGCATTTGACTTCCTGTCCGGAAATGGGGGAGTAGGTCCGGCCGATGCGGGCGAATACGATGCGCAGATAGTCATAAACCTCAGTCATCGTTCCGACGGTGGAGCGGATGTTGCGGGAGATGACTTTCTGCTCGATGGCGATGGCGGGGGGTATGCCTTCAATGCGTTCGACATCCGGTTTTTTCATCCTTCCCAGAAATTGCCGCGTGTAGGAAGAAAGGCTTTCCGCAAAGCGGCGTTGCCCTTCGGCATACACCGTGTCAAAGACCAGCGAAGATTTTCCTGAACCGGAAACGCCGGTAACTACCACCAATGCGTTCCGGGGAATCTCCACCGATAGGTTTTTCAGGTTGTTTTCACACGCCCCTTTAATGATAATTTTTCCTTCTTCCGCCATAGCGAACAAATATAGTAAATTTTATGTAATTTTGTATCTTGTCGACGAGGTCCTTTGATGGGAATGAAACACTATCTCATATTTCTGTCGTTCGTTTTGTGGATGATCCCGCTGGTGGCGCTGGGGCAGGCGAAGCGTTCCGTCGTGTATGGAACGGTCGTGGACGATGCATCTGCGCCCTTGATTCAGGCTGCTGTACAACTGCTCTCTCCCAAAGACAGCGCGATGGTCGAAGGGGTGGTGACGCGCGCCGATGGCTTTTTCCGCATTCAGGCTCGCCCGGGAGATTATATCTTGAAAGCCTCTTTCATCGGACTGGAATCCCAGTGCAGAAATATCCACATTCCTGTTTCTGCCAAAGAATTGCCGATGGGGACGATTCGTTTGATGCCGGACAATGTTTATTTGGAAAGCGCCACGGTGACGGCCAAAGCCCAGGCCGTGGTGGTCAAGGAAGATACGGTCATCTACAATGCGGCGGCCTATCGGGTGGACGAGGGGGCGATGGTGGACCAGTTGGTCAAGAAAATTCCGGGGATGCAGGTGGATGAAAAGGGGAATGTGACAGTGCACGGAAAGCCGGTCAGACGTCTGTACCTCAATGGGAGACAATTCTTCGGAGAGAATGTGAAAGCGGGGTTGAAAAACATTCCAGCCGAGATGATAGAAAATATCAAGACTTACGAGATTCCGAGCGAGATGTCGCGGCTTTCGGGCGTGGATGACGGTGAATCGGAGCCCGTGCTGGACCTGAGCGTGCGCAAGGACAAGATGGGCAACTGGCGCATAACGGCCAACGGCGGAGTAGGAGCGACCTTTGACCCGTATGTCAAGTATAGGGCCAAAATGAACGCCGGCAAGATTACGAAGAATACGCATACGACCCTCATAGCCAGCGCGGACAATATCGGAGACCGCGCCTTGTCGGCGACGACGGCCCGCTATGTGGTGGGCTGTGGCAACCAGGGCAAGCGGCACGACAGGGAAGCCGGTGTCAGTTTTTCGGGAGAAAAGAAAGGGTTCAAGTGGGGGGCCAATGCCCATTATGACGGCAACAATGCGGACGCCCGCTATTTCAACCGTTCCGAGACTATCTTGGCGACGGGCAATTATTTTTCGGAAACGGACGGAATGAGCCTCACGCGTCCCAATAAAATTTCATCGGATGCGGATTTCGAGTGGCGGCCTAATTCTCAATGGCGTATGGTGCTCAAGCCTCAGTTGTCCTTTCAATATCAGGATAATGCGTCGGCTTCAGACGGCAGTTCCTTTGCCCTGGACAACTCTCGCATCAACCATTCGCTCGCTTCTTCCACCAACAAGTTGTCCAATCTGGTGGCCGACCTCTCTTTCAATCTCTATCGGCAATTGTCCAAGCGGGGTCGTTCCGTATCCCTCTATACGCATCTGCGCTATACGGGGGCCGGGCAGGATCATCATTCCATCAATACTATTTACTACTATAAAATCAAGTCGAATCCGGATTCCGTACTCTACCGTCAACAACATTATGAGGACTATACGGGGACGGCATTGGCGCAGTTGCAAGCGTCCTGGAATGAGCCGTTCAGTCGGTATGTGCATTTGCAGGTATTGGTGCGGGAAGACTATCACAGCAGTTTCCGGACGCGTGATTTTGAGAACCAACCGCTGCTTTCCAGCAATGGTCAGTATCGTTTCCTGGCAACCCGTGTCCAGGCGAACATCCGTCTGTTGTATAAGAAATGCAAATATACCCTCGGCGTGACGCTCATGCCGCAGAATACCTGGCTGCGCTACCTGGAGGGCGGTATGTGGCAGAGCGTCAACAATTTCGTCTTTAATGCGGCGCCCAACATTTCCATCAACTATACGCCCTCCAAGACCAACAAACTGTCTTTTTCCTATGCTTCCTGGTCGGGGCAGCCGTCCCTCTACAATCTGGTTCCGGTGGCCAATGGAACCAACCCGCAGTATCTTCACTATGGCAATCCCTCTTTGAAGCCCAGTTTCACGCACCGGGCCCTTTTCAATTACAACTATTCCAATCCGAAAGCCCAGAACAGCCTGGTGGCATCCCTTCAGTGGCGTCTGGTGGAGAATGCGACCTGCAATTCGACGGTGTTCGATGCCGAGACGGGCGCGCGTACCATCACTCCGGTCAATATTGCAGGCAACTGGAATCTCTCCGGTTCGCTGGCCTACAACGAGTCTTTCCGCCAAAGTCCGTTTGCGTTGGCGACCAACCTTTCGTGGGATTATAAGAACGATGTTTCCTTGCTCTATAACAATAAGTTAAAGGCCGATGAAACCAATACGGTCCATCGCTTGATGGCTCGCTTGTCCGTGAATGGTTCTTATCGGAACGAAGTGGTGGAATTGGGGTTGGGCATCGATGGAACTTACAGCCACGAGCAGAGTCTTTTGCGGGCGGAGATGAACCGCGACCCCTGGACCGTGACGCCGACGGTGTCCATGCTGTTTCTGTTGCCGGGCAATGTGCGTCTGGGGACAGATTTGGATGTGTTGTTCCAACGGGGCTTTCGTTATGCCGATTTGGACCGCAATTATTATGTGTGGAACGCTTCTGCGAGTTGGACTTTCTTGAAAAATACTGCGACCTTACGCTTGGATGCGTATGATATCTTACATCAGTTGCCTGATATCGTCGCCAATTTCACTTCTACCAGCCGCACCCTTTCCCTCTACCGATCCTTCAACAACTACATCCTTTTCAGCTTCATCTGGCGCTTCGCGATGTAGGGGGAATTACTCCTTGTGTTTCGTGTCGATGCAGATGGTCACGGGCCCGTCATTGACCAGCGCGACCTTCATATCCGCGCCGAATTCTCCCATGCCGACGGGTTTTCCGATGGTGGCTGACAGGGCTGCGCAGAATCGTTCGTACATCGGAATGGCCAGTACGTGACCGGCAGCGCCGATGTAGGAGGGACGGTTGCCTTTCTTGGTAGATGCCATCAGCGTGAACTGGCTCACCACGAGCGCTTCACCGTCCATGTCCATCACGCTGCGGTTCATCACGCCCGCCTCGTCGTCAAAGATGCGCAGGCCCGCGATTTTCTTGACCAGCCACTCGATATCCTCCGGTCCGTCTTCGTGTCCGACGCCCAGCAAAATCATCAGCCCGGGACCGATGGCGGACTTGACCGCCCCCTCGATGGTGACGGACGCCGAACTTACTCGTTGTATTACTGTTCGCATAGTGCAAAGATTCAATGTTGAAGAGCCTCAATGGCTTCTGCTTCGAATTGACTCCGCTCAGGTGTACCGGGAGCGCCGTATTTCGCGTCCAGTACGGCGTCGTAATCCCTAATCTGGTGGTCATTTTTGTGTTCCATGGTATTTCATTCTTCAGTGATTTTTAGCGGCCCCAAAGCCTCTCCAAACAGCGCCAGTACATCATTGACTTTGTCCATCCGCAGCGTTTGCTTACCCTGCTCCATATCCCGTATGAAGCGCAGCCCAACTCCGGCTCTTTGTGCAGTTTCAACCTGAGAAAGGCCGAACCTTTTCCTTTTTTGTTTGATATGTGCCGACAGTGTTTCCATATAATATAGTCATTGGGGTGCAAATATATGAAATTTTCTTGAGTTATATCAGAAAGGGTATAATTTTATTGTTCTTGATGTGTTTTATACCCGATAGGGGATATTATTAGAATTAATTCCACGAAAATCGCAAAATTTGAGGAATTGAATCCACGAATTTTATGAATTTTGTGGAAGGTGATGGCGGACAACATTTCAAGTTGGTGACAAATCGTCGCCAACTCGCAGCTTTCGCCTGCACTTTCCAAAAAGTTGCCACTTTTGTCAAACATTTGAAAACAAAGGTGGAACTTCTTACCGCCGATTCGGATTTTAGTCTGATTGTCTTAGGGGCATTGCTTCGTCAAATGATGTGCAATGAGATACCCCATCTGAGGTGTGTGTGGGGCAGGTGGTTTGCGCACACCTGCTTTGCAAAGGGGATGTGCGCAGCGAGGATGCGTTCTGGGGGCCTGTGGGGCAGGGTGATTTTACACATCGTTTGAGGAAGGGGGCTGGAGGAGGGAGTTACTGCATTCCTCTAATACCTGGGGAAGCAGCTTGTTGAATAATAGAGGTCGATTCGGGTTATTTTGCGTAGTAACCGCCAGTTTTAGGAGCTCCTCTGAATTCAATAGCATCTAAATTCTTTAAGGCTGCTATTTGTTTCTCAATGGTAGAAATGGAACGATGAAGATGTTCGGCTATCTGGTTTGTATTAAATCCAGGATTCAAAAGAATAACATCATAAACACTTTTTATACTGCCTGTTAGGGTTGTTACTCCTCCATTTACTCCTCCATTTACTCCTCCATTTACTCCTCCATTTTCCTTTTCTCCGGAGAGATGCGGCTTGAGCGGCTCCTTGAATCGAATGGTCAGGCAGACGAAATCCGGAATTGTCTCAAATTCCGGAGTGGGTAGGCCTGCGGATTTGCACTCAGTGACGATGTTCAGTAGACCACGACCCCAACCTTCCATCACACCACTCTTGAAGAATACTTCTGCGATGGTCGGGTTGATGGGTGCCGAATGGGGCCGCTTGATGAAGTCTTCTGGAGTAGTCCCAACCGGGAATGCCCCGGGATTCATGAACTCCACACGGTCGTCGAAGATGGCAACGCTCGGAGTGCGGCTGTCAGACCACCAGGTCCGGTGAACCAGAAGGTTAAGGGTAGCTTCTCTTACTACATCGATGGGAACTGTGAGCGTGTCGATGCGACCCTTCAATTCCATCTTCCCTGCAAGGTACATATGCTTCTGGCAAAACTCCACCACGGCATCATACTGCTCGAACAGATTGCCATAGCAGACCGTTTGGTCGCGGAACTCATTCATCGTGGTCCCTTCAAATCGGGCCAGACGAACCTTGCACTGGCCGAATATCCGGGAAGGATCGTTGCCGAACAGAACGATAGCCGCATTGGTAAGGTTTCCAGCTTCATCGCGAAGTTTGAAATGATCCAAGCGGGCCAGTGTGTTCCTGTTCGAGGTGGCTGACTTGGGAATGCGCCCCTTGTTGATGCCACTGTTCAGCACTTCCGTCAGCGTCTTGGAGGAGATCATCCGGGAGTTGAACGATTCGCTGGAGGTTTTCTCCCAGCTGAACTTCTTTGGATTCCCAAGCTTGATGCGCTCCTCAAACATCTCCATCGGCATTTGTGATGTCGTGTTTTCAATCTTGTAATATGGACGGCCGTCGTAGGTGTATGGAGCTTTGCCCGCACCTCCTGCGGGGAACCAGATGGCAATAACCTTCTTTCCGCTAGTATCCGGTACATCAATGTACTGTGCTACTAGATCAATAGCAGGAGCGAACTTTCTCATCTCCCGGGCAATTTCCTGACGAGTCGAATCGGAAACATCTTGACCGACAATCTTGAGCGCAGGCGTAATGCCGAATAGCACCCAGCCGCCATCGCTATTCAGGAAGGCGCATCCGGAACACATCCCGGAAATCAATTCGCCTGTGGTTTTCTTCACCTCCAACTCCCGGCTCTCATCATTCCGGACCATTTCCGCTATGTCGCTATATGTCAGTTCCTTCATAAAAACGGTCAATCAGTAAGTGTTTGATAATTGTGAACACGGCGCGTTCTCTATCAGCCGGGCGTCTATGCGAAGGTCTAAACCTTCTACGACATTGGGCAAAGATAGTATTATTTTCTCATATTGCTACCGTAATAATTGCAAAATTATTTTGCTTTTCTCTCGGGTTTTGGCTATCTTCGCACCGTATGTCCTAAAGGGACATACAGACATATTGCGAAAGTGTTTTTCGCCAGCCTTCTGGAAATCTAGACAATTTCAAATGCAAGGGTCGGTCGCAAAAGCACTCCGCCCATTATTTTGATTATGTTGTCGGTGGACCTCGGTTCATTTGTACTCCATATCAAACGGGTGTGGAGTACGTTTGTTTCTTCCTTGCAGCGTTGGTCTAGAACGTCCAGAAGAAGTTACGAAAACGGCTCCACACTTTCTTTGTATATACACCATCCGGGGAGCGGGGTGAACTATAGGACAATCGGTAATGAAAAGGTTTATTGTTGCGGCTGCTTTGCTTTTATGGATAACTTTATTTATTAACGCACAAGAGAAACTCAAAGGTGATGTTTTCTCCGTGTTAGAACAAGAGGTGATAATGTCTGATGCGCATGACGTTCGTTATACTTTATATGACTCAAAAGGAAGATTGTTGGTAGAGTATAGAAATGACCGAGTGTGGGGAGCAAAACGAGACTGGGGCAAAAAAATTTTTGTTTATAAATACAATGGTAATAGTAATAAAATTTCATCTTTTAAGTTATACTCATTGAAAGAGAACGGTCCTTCTATTGTAGATCCGAAATCAATAGAAGCATTTATGCTTAAGGACATAGATCAGAAGTTTTTTGAGTCACCGAAACTTTTCAACTTTTCTGATGAGGTAGAGGATGAGGTATACATATTAGAAGATAACATTCCTGAAAAATCGAAACCAAAAATTGATTATGTTCATCTCGACTATATATTTAATTATAACGATGGAATTCTACAGTCTATTACGGTACATTCTGGTGATGATTTGATAGCGCAATACTTGTTCATGGATGCTGATGGTTATAATATTTGTATCAAGACAAAGGGAAATGGAGAATTATTTGAAAAGATTCCTATACTCGCTAATCCGAAATGGGAGGTTTTCGATAAGGTTGTAAGTTTATTGAATGTTGATAGCGCTTGGGGTAAAAAGACTTGGGATAAAAATTGTCTATTGGAAAATTACTATGAGTGGTTTGGAGATGTGTTATTTGATTATTGTCAGAAGTTGTTAGCCAGCCAGCGCCACAGTGTAATTATCTATGATGGGTATGACAATTTAGGGAATTGGACATCTTGCAAAGATGGAAGAATAAGAAAAATCGTTTATGTCAATGAGTTCGGTCAATCTGGAGAAGATTTCATATCAGAAGAGTCTATAAAGAAAATTGAACAAGAAAGAATAGAAAGAGCAGAAAAATTAAGGCGAGAGAAAGAGGAGCGTATCCGTAAAGAGCAAGAAATGCACCTCCGTGAGGAACAGGAGAGGCAATGGGCTGAGACTCATCCGGTTCCATCATATGCAGGCCCGGGAGTTATTACTGAAGAAGTTTCATCACAATGGAAATGTGTCACCTGGTCGGATCCACGCATCCAAAAACTCTGTAAGAAAGCCGATTTTATACTGTATGTCGGAATTCCTTTTACCGTTACTCGTGATGGACAAGTCTTGAGATATAAAACATATGATCAAAAACAGAAAAGATTCCCTACTGTTCTCGGTTGGCATTGTGGTCCGTCTTCTCTTATCAAGAAGTTAGATGTTGAACTAAGTGACTCGCTGTACAATGCGCTTTGGGAGATAGTCCGCAAGACAAAGTGGAATTGTGGTGATTTAGCAGGAAGGTTTTTCATACAGGTCTGTTGGAAATCACCCAAATTTAAAATGAAAATTAATGACAAGAGCGAATGGACTTATCAATCATCCTCTGTTTTTCGCGAGGGGCCGAATGACGTCTTTTTGACAAGAGAATCGATAATTACTGAGTATGCAGAGGTTCAGAAGGCTTTGGCTTATAATAATGGAGCAATAGCAAAGTCTATTTTTACTCGTTTGCAAAATGAAGATTACAATGTGAAAGCCACGACCAGTTCGATAGATCCGCATGCGCAGTATTTCTCAGAATCCGTTGCAGATGAAATTGATGAAGAAAAGATTAGAAAAGAAATGGACTCTTGGATAGCAAAACAAGCTGTACGAGACAATTCTGCGATAAAGAAAAGTAATGAGAGTAGAGTGGATGATGAAGCAATCCCAATCGGTCTCGTAGATAAGCAGCCTTCGTTTATGGGTGGTAATGCAAATAAGTTCTCACATTGGGTGGGGCAACATTTGGTGTATCCAGAGATTGCCAAAGAAAATGGTGTACAGGGACGTGTTACATTACAGTTTACAATTCAGGCAGACGGTAGATTAACAAATGTCAAAGTCGTGCGAGGTATAGACCCCTCATTGGATAAAGAGGCCGTACGCTGCGTATCCACTTCTCCAAGATGGAAACCAGGAACGAATCAAGGGAAACCAGTTTCTGTTACTCTTACATTTCCTGTAATATTTCAATTAAGATAATCATATAGCCCTATGAAAAAATTAGCAATTCTTTGTACTCTAATTTCTTTGCTTACAACATCTTGTTCGGAACTAACACGACCGAATAATCTCGAAAACCCTCAGTTGCAAGGATGGATCTATCGCAATAGCATTGATTATACCTTATATAAGAATATCACTGAAGGGTTCATTCGAAAAATCAAAAGAGGTGAATTGTTGATTAACAATCGGCGATTCTTGAACGATACGGAGAAAATTGACTTTGAAATGTTTATCAAAAGGAGCCAGTGGAGGGAAAGTTTTGAGAAAATTAAAGGAAATAATCCGTCTGAATATGCAGACTGGTTATGGGATGATTGTCACATTGAGACATTTATGCTCGAATTATGTCAGGCTTACTATGAAGAATTTAATAACATAGCTAGCCGAGAATTTTCCGTGCTCAATTGGGAATATGACAAAGACTACCTCGGTGACGCCTATACAGGATACCTTATTGAATATGAAATTGGGACAGGATATTATGTGTTGCTTCGACTCATTGAATACGACAACTCCAACCGCTGTCAGTATAGCATTCTCTATCAAGGACGCAGTTTTGCAGAAATGAAAAGCTTATACATTTAACCAGTTAGAAATTAACAATTATAGAAAATTGACTAATGAAAATGAGTATGGAAGCAAAGACTAAGGAATATATTGCTCAGATGAGAGCGTTTCTGCGCGATGCTGAAAATTATGAACCGTCTGAATTTCAATCAATTGTTCGTGGGCTTTCGGAGTCATTCGGAAGATATGAAGAAAGATTAACTGCCAATACGCAGGAGTTCGACATTGAAGGCGGACCAATCTTTTGGGGCCTTGTTGAAAAAGCCACTCTGCTTTTCAATTTATGTGACGACCAGTATGTTCGGAGTGAAGAAACGAAGTTATCGGAACAATTTGATGTCTGGGGAAACGGTTTTCGTGAGCTTGCCTGTGAATATGAAGCGAAAAACTTTCAAAAGATTCAAAGGATAATTATTGATTCTGTGAAAAATAGGGCAAGAAGTAATCCAGATGGATTAGGAATGCTTATTCAGGGGAATGAAACTCGGCAGATTTCGAAAGAGAATATGACTCATATCGCCGAAAATCTAATGTATATGGCTAAAGATATTACAGCGTATGTTCAGAAATACAAGACAAACGGTTGGGCGTGGCGGATAGATACAAGAATCGTAGCGCAATATATCTTTGAGAAAACAATAGAGTTGTGCTACAAACTGGAAGTCAATAATGACCATCCATCATGGAAATATGATATTCTTGATGCTTTTTCGTATTATGAGTTCAACACGCCTCAACAGTTGCAAGATAGCATAAATGCAGTTGTTCTTAAGTTGGGAAATGTTGTAGATGATGCAATTAATGTTATAGGGAAAGAAAAATACAACACTTGCCCTCTTGATGTATGGTTTTATCCGTTATTATATAGTGTAGGTCTGGAAGGAATGGAATTCTTCAAGCGCACCGCATAGTCGTTGTTGCAATTCTTTTCCTCAAATATGCTCCCTTCGTGCGGAGAGGGTGCTCGGGCCCCCCGAAAGGGAGCGCGAACGGACATTTTTTTCATAGAGTGAGCGCCCTTTTAGGGGCATAAGGCCCGAGCGCGAAAGCCTCACGGCGACCAGACGGCTTGCTGGATTTGTGGAATGGCATTGCTTCGTCAAACGATGTGCAACGAGATACCCTTTCTGAAGCACGTGTGGGGCAGGTGGTTTGCACACATGTGCTTTGGAAAGGGGGTGTGCGCAGCGAGGATGCGTTCTAGGGGGCTGTGGAGGGTGGTGGTTTTACACATCGTTTGAGGAAGGGGGCTGGAGGAGCGTTGCTGAAAGGATAGGATTTGGTCGGCCGTCTTCGTCCGCTTCGCGTCCTTGAGGCCGTCCAGTTCCTGGAATCGTGCTGTCGAGTATAGGATTTGCCTCGCTGCGCGAGGCAGTTCCTAGTCCCCTGCGGGGGGCTGTCTTACGACCGACGCGAAGGGGATTGAGGCGGGCAAAGGGGCCGGGGCGGAGCCCCGGACTGCTTTTTTGGCAGCAGGGCCCACTCGGAAAACGAGTTTTCCGGATGGGTCCTGTACCAAAAAACGCCAGACTTTCGTCTGGCGCCTTTGCTGCCTCAATGGCTTGGTCGTGACCCGTATAGGATTCAAACCTATGACCTTTTGATCCGTAGTCAAACGCTCTATTCAGCTGAGCTAACGGGCCAGTAAGGGGACTACTCTGCGGCCTCTTCTTTTACGATGGCAAGTTTTTTCTCTTTGATGCGAGCTTTCTTACCGGAGAGGTTGCGGAGGTAGAAGATGCGAGCCCTGCGGACTTTACCGACTTTGTTGACTTCGATGGAGTCGATGGCAGGGGACTGGAAAGGGATGATCCTCTCGACGCCGACGCCATTGGAGATCTTGCGGATGGTGAAGGTCTTGGTGGCGGGGGTGGCGCCTTTGATCTGGATAACCACGCCTTTGAATTTCTGGAGACGGGATTTGTCGCCTTCCTGGATCTTGAAGGTAACGGTGATGGTGTCACCGGCCTTGAACTGGGGATAAGATGCAACCTTTTCGTTGGCGAAGGCGCTATCTACAATGTCAATAAGATTCATTTCTTTCTTGTTTTAGTGGCAACGTAACGTTTATTTTCACCCAGCGTCAGCGGTTGCAATTCGTTTTTCGGGCTGCAAAGGTAAAACTATTTTCGGAATTATACAACTTTTTTCAAAAAAGTTTTCGTTTTAATGCCGTTTAGCGGCCCTTTTAGTCCCTTTTAAATATATCGCGCGTGTAAACTTTGTCCTTGACATCATCCAGTGCCTCGTCGTAACGATTGGCGATGATGACGCTGCTCTCGGCTTTGAATGCGGCCAGGTCACCCACGACGCGGCTGCCGAAGAAGAGGGTGCCATCCTCCAACGAGGGTTCGTAGATGATGACGGTGGCTCCTTTGGCTTTGATGCGTTTCATAATGCCCTGGATGGAACTCTGGCGGAAGTTGTCAGAGTTGACTTTCATCGTCAGACGGAATACCCCGACGGTGACTTCCTTTTCACGCTGGCTGTTCCAGTCGCTGCTGGCCGTATAATATCCGGCTTTTTCCAGCACGCGGTCGGCGATGTAGTCCTTGCGGGTGCGGTTGCTTTCCACGATGGCCTGGATGAGGTTTTCCGGAACATCTTTGTAGTTGGCCAGCAATTGTTTGGTGTCTTTGGGCAGGCAATAGCCGCCGTAGCCGAAAGAAGGGTTGTTGTAATTGTCGCCGATGCGCGGATCCAGACAGATGCCCCGGATGATGGAGGCGGTGTCCAGCCCTTTGCTTTCCGCGTAAGTGTCGAGTTCGTTGAAAAAGCTCACGCGCAGGGCCAGGTAGGTGTTGGCGAACAGTTTGACGGCTTCTGCCTCGGTCGTGCCCATGTACAGGACGTCGATGTTCCATCAAGATCAAGATCAAAACAATTTTTAAACAATAAAAGAATATTATCAAAAGATTCCAAAAATAATTTACAAAATAAAACTAGTCATATTATCTTAAATAAAGGTCCATGGACCGAAAAAGAAGATCAACTTTTAATAAAATGGGTAGAAAAATACGGTGCATGCAATTGGACAAAATGTAGCGATTTTATAAAAGGGCGTAGTGGTAAACAATGTAGAGAGCATTGGAATAATAGTTTAGATCCAAATTTAACAAAAGGGCAATGGACATCCGAAGAAGATTTATTAATTATGATATTTTATAAAAAATATGATGGTAGTTGGAAAAGAATTATTCCAATTTTCGAAAAAAGGACAGAAAATTCGATAAAAAATAGATTTTTTTCACAATTAAGAAAATTAGCCACAAAATATATTCAAACAAAAAAAAGAGAATACAGTACTAAATTTGGATTAGAAGATTTAAAAAAATTTTTAAATGAAGCAACGGCTTTAGCCAAGAAAAAATATTTTTCTGAAAATAAAATGAATGAAAAAGAATTTGAAGAATATATAAATAGAATTGATAAATCAGTAAAAAATAGAAAAAAAGGAAATAAATTTATTAATTTAGATAATATAAGAAATAATAAAAATATAAATAATAATATAATTGATATTAATGAAGATAATGAATATAATGAAGATAATGAAGAAAATAATTCTACTTTTAATAATAATAATTATGAAAAAGAAGAAAATATAGAAATTAAAAAAAAAGGAAAAAGAGGAAGGAAAAAAAAAGCTGAACAGTTAATTAATAATATAAAAAAAGAAGAAAAATTTATAAATATTGATGAAGAAAATATAAGGGGGGGATCATTTACTAATGAAGAAACAATAAATCATATACAGGCAAAATCAAATGAAGAAGAAATTGGCGGTAATAATAATAATAATACAATAATTAAAAAAAAATCAAAAAAATTTATATTAACAAATGAAAAAGAAAATGAAAAAGAAAAAAAAATGAAAAATGATAATGATAATTTTCTTCCTCCATT
>JAGCUV010000114.1 GCA_017962705.1 Bacteroidales bacterium | reverse complement strand
GTTATCGCGAAGCGATGACGAAGATGACGATGGGAGGGGCCGAAGCGAACGAAGTGAGCGGAGTCCTCGAAGAGGCAAGCTGCCGCCGCAGCGGAGCCTGGCGAAAACAAAAAGAGGCCGACCCTTTTTAGTCGACCTCTTCCCACGCCTTCGGCGCGGGCCCCTTCCGTGGTTAAGGCTTCGCCTTTTCCTCCTTTTCGCTCGGAAGAGGGAACTCGTTCTCTCTCCTCTCGCTCTTGCGTCGGTTCACGGGGCCGCGGACGGCCACGCCTCTCTCACTTCATCATCCGCCCCTCCGCTTCCTCAATGCCCACGCGCCGCCTGATTTGCCTGGTCTATTCTGGTCGGGTGCTGCAGGTGTCCCGTTTAGGGGGACATCAAGAGCGTTTTTCTGGCTTTTCCGCAGCCAGTGTCCCGTTTGAGGGACACCTTGCACACTCTACGGCTCTGTCTGAAGCGCAGGGCTTTTTCGTTTGAGGAAACCCCGATGAGAATATGTCTGGGCGAGGGGCGAGAGTGCGTCCCGAAAAGGAGCGCGAACGGACTTCTCCGCTAGTTTGACTGGCAATTTATTTGAAATATTGCCAAAAGTGGCTATCTTTGCAAAAAAATTGAAATGGAGTACAAAAATATCATAACGCCTAAGATGCAAGCGGTTGCCGATCATCTGATCGAGGCCTTCGAAGGTATGAATCATTGCATCACTGATACGGGGAGAAACCTTGTCGTGGAGGTTCCCAAAGGAAAGTGTGATTCGGTGCGGTCTTCATTGAAGAAAGAATTTCCGGATGTGGCGCTGATTCGCAATGCTTATCTTATGATGGCGGATTTGCACGACTTTATTTTGGTTAAGCCGCTCATTACAGAAGCCCCGTTGTATCTTGAAGAGGGGATTATGGTGCCTAATCTCGAGAAAATTCTGGTGGACCACGAGGCAGATAGGGAATATCAGCATCTGTCTGATGATGATATACAGAAAGAGTATCAGCGTGCTTTTGAAGTCTATCCGGTGAATACTTCCCGGCTTCTTCGTTATGCGGGTCGAAAAGGGAAAAAGGATGAAACCTTGCAGCATATAGCCCGTATCAATCAGGAGCGGGTGAAGATTGTGCGGAGCATTCAAGATTATTTCAGCAGTGAGCCGGTAAAGAAGGCGTGGCTGTTTGGCTCGTTTTCTCGAATGGAGGAACGCCCGGACAGTGACATAGACATCTTGGTGGATTTGGACCGTTCGGTTCCTATGGGACTTCTTCAATATGCCGGAATGGTTAATGCGCTGGAGGGGATTCTGGGCAAGAAGGTGGATATGGTGGTGGAGGGGAGTGTGAAGCCGTTTGCACGTGACAATATCAATCGCGATAAAATTCTTGTCTATGAGAGAGCCTAAACGAGACCAAGGCAGACTCCTGGATATTGTTCATGAGAAGATAGAACCCAAATATCTTCAGGCTGTAGAACATATCAAAACGGCCATTTTGCAAAGCCAATATAATGCTGTCAGGCTTGCTAATCAGGAACAGCTGAAGTTGTACTTTGGCATTGGCAGGTATATATCGGAAAACTCCCGGAGCGGCTTTTGGGGGGCTGGTGCCTTGGAATATATTAGTGAGCGATTAAAAGCTGACCTCCCTGGACTGGCTGGTTTTTCGCTTACCAGTATGAAGAATATGCGCAAGTTCTATGAGGCTTGGTCTTCCATTGAGGGTAAATCGGCAACCGCGGTTGCCGATTTGCAATGCGCTGAAGAAGAGGATGTTGCAATTCGGCAAGCAGAATTGCCGAATTTAGAAGGTTTCCCCATAGGCGAATTCCTAGCTGTCCCGTTTACGCACCACGTCCGCATACTGGAGAAGGTTAAGAATCGGGACGAAAGGCTCTTCTATATCCAACGAACGGCACTGTCGCATTTAAGCAAAGAGGCGCTCAAAAAAGCAATCGAGGAGGATGAGTTTCATCATACAGGAGCCCTTCCTAACAATTTCCTTACGACCTTCCCGGATGCGAGGAGCGCTCGTCGTGCCATCCGTGCGTTCAAAGACGAATATCTGCTGGACTTCATCAATGTGGAGGAATTGGATGCAGATGATATAGAGGATGTGGACGAGAAAGTGCTGGAGAATAAGATAGTTGAGAATATACGCGACTTCATTCTTAAGTTTGGAAAGGAGTTCCTCTTCATCAAGAATCAGTACACCATTGAAGTAAAAGGACATACTTTCAAAGTTGATTTGCTTTTCTTCAACCGAGAACTCAATGCGCTCGTGGCGGTTGAATTAAAACGAGGCCCCTTCAAGACGGCATACTTCGGCCAATTGAATGGCTATCTTACAGTTTTGGATGACTATGTTCGCAAGCCTCACGAGAATCCTTCCGTTGGCCTCGTGCTCTGTAAAAGTGCCGACAAATCCATCGTTGAGTATCTCATAAAGGATTACAATAAACCGATGGGTGTGGCAACGTTCCGCACCAGCGAAGAGATGCCGGAAAAATTCCGAAAAGCTCTGCCGGATATTGAAGAGTTAAAGAAACTTTTGTGACATTCCTGAATGCCGTTGGCGACATTGAATTTGGGCAACGCTGTTGCTCCAATCGAAAACGACTCTGTATTCACTCACAAGTTTGTCTTGATATGGTCTCACTATCTTGTCTTGATGAGAATTGATGATGCACGGCGGCAGCCCCGAGCGACGACGCAGGCAAAACAACTAATTTTGCTTTTGTCTCGGTATATTTGTATCTTTGCCGATTAATGTATCGTGCGCGTGGGCGTGTGAGCGGCGGCGCGTGCAGGAGAGAAGAGTTTTTGCACGGAAAAATGTTTGCGGAGAGTATCGAGATAGACGAAATCGTGAAGTTGGAGTATGCTTCTTTTTCGGGAGAAGTTACGGTGATTGAGGAAGATGGACCAGCGTTCGAGGAAGCAGTGGCGTATCTTTCCCAACGTCATTTGTTGGGATTTGATACGGAGACGAGGCCATGCTTCTCGCCTTTGCAGCCGCGTTCGGAGGTGGCGCTGTTGCAGCTTTCCAGCGGCGACAGAGCGTTCCTTTTCCGGCTCAAGAGCCTGAAATTGAAGCATCGGTTGCGCAAGATTCTCTCCGACCCGGACATTATCAAGGTGGGAGCGGCCGTGCGGGATGACATCCGCGGCTTGCAACGGCTCGGCCAGTTTGAGGCGGCGGAATTTGTGGATTTGCAGCAGATTATCTGGCAATGGGGTGTGCGGGACAAGAGCGTCAAGAAGATGGCCGCCATCATCTTGGGCGTACGCATCAGCAAGACCCAGCAATTGTCCAACTGGGAAGCGGCGAAGTTGAGCGAATCCCAGATCAAGTATGCGGCGACCGATGCCTGGGTGTGTGAGACGATGTATTTGAAGTTGATGGAGACGGAGAAAAATCCGCTCCCGTCGGAGGTGCAAGCGCCATCTGCTGAAGCAGCACCGCAAAAAGTGGCGGGTGAGACGCCGAAGGCCTCCCGGGGGCATCGCCACAGATCCCGTCACAGACACAGGAAACACGCACCAGCAGCCATGCCGGCGTTAAATAACAGATAATAAATGACCAGCGTCATTCTCAAAAAAGGCAGGGAAGAGTCCCTTTTGCGTTTCCACCCCTGGGTGTTCTCGGGGGCGGTAGCCGATATCCGCGGCAACGTGGCGGAAGGGGACCTCGTACAGGTGTGCAGCGCCCAGGGAGAGCCCCTGGCGCTCGGTCACTATCAGGTGGGTTCCATCGCCGTGCGCGTGTTGAGTTTTGACAGCTCCCCCGCGCAGGATGACTTCTATCTCCAGCGTCTGGGCGCAGCGCTCGAACTCCGCCGTCAGGTTGGACTGGAGACAGGTGCCGTTTTTTCATGCGCGGCCGTGACCAACTGCTATCGGCTGTGCCATGGAGAAGGGGACGGCCTGCCCGGCCTGATTATCGATTATTACGATGGCGTTTGCGTGATGCAGGCTCATTCTGTGGGGATGTTCCGGGCCAAGAACCGCATTTGTGAGGCCCTGCAAAGCCTGTATGGGGATGAACTCAAGGCCGTCTATGACAAGAGCAGCGGCACAGCGCCTTTCAAGGCGGGGTTGGACCTGATAGACGGCTATCTCTATCGTCGCCCGGACTTTACGGCCGGCGAAATCACTGTGTTGGAGAACGGCCATCGCTTCTATGTGGATTGGGAAGGCGGCCAGAAAACCGGCTTCTTCCTCGATCAGCGGGACAACCGCAAGGCCGTGGGAGCGCTCTCGCGGGGCAAGCGGGTGCTCAACCTCTTCTGCTATACAGGCGGCTTTTCCGTCTATGCCCTGGCTGCCGGTGCAGAAAGCGTCTGTTCCGTGGATTCTTCCCGCCGGGCCGTTGATATGGTCGAACGCAGTGTGGCGCTGATGGAATCCAAAGGCCGGCACGAAGCCCTTTGCACGGACGCCATCGACTTTTTGAAAAACATTCCCGAGGATGCCTACGACCTGATGATTGTGGATCCGCCCGCCTTTGCCAAGCACCGCGGCGCCCTTTCCAATGCCCTGCGCGCCTACAAGCGCCTGAATGCGGCAGCCATCTCCAAGATTGCGCCCGGAGGACTGATTTTTACCTTCAGTTGCTCGCAGGTAGTAGATAAAATCGCTTTTGCGGAAGCGGTGTTCAGCGCAGCGGCCAGCGTGGGCAGGAATGTGCGCATCCTGGACCGTTTCAACCAGCCCGCCGACCATCCCGTCAATATCTACCACCCGGAAGGGGAGTACCTCAAGGGACTTTTGTTGTATGTTGAATAAAATAATTGAAGAATAATATGTTACGCATTGCAATGCAAGCCAAAGGCCGTCTCAATGAAGACAGTATGGCTCTTTTAAAAGAAATCGGAATCGACATCGATGATTCCAAACGGAAATTCCTCGCTGCGGCGGCCAATTTCCCCATCGAAGTGCTTTATATGCGCGACGACGATATTCCCCAGCTGGTCTATAACGGCACGGCTGACCTCGGTATCGTCGGTTACAATGAGGTGGTGGAGAAAGGATTGCCCGTAGATGTTGTCAAGGAACTGGGATTCAGCCAGTGCCGCATTTCCCTGGCTGTGCCCAAGAATGTGGACTATCCCGGTCCCTTCTGGTTCGCGGGCAAACGCATCGCCACCTCCTATCCGAAAATCCTGAAGGATTATCTGGACAAGCAGGGGATTCAGGCCGACATTGAGGTGATTACCGGTTCGGTGGAAATCGCCCCCGCCGCCGGCATTGCGGACGCCATTTTCGATATCGTTTCTTCCGGCGGAACGCTGGTATCCAACGGACTGAAAGAAGTGGAGAAGGTATTCTTCTCCCAGGCCGTGCTGGTTAAATACGGAGAACTTTCTGCCGAAAACCAGGCCCTTTTGGAGGAGATGCTTTTCCGCATGGAGTCCGAGAAAGTCAGCCGGGGCAAAAAATACATCCTGATGAACCTGCCCAAGGCCTCCCTTGAAAAGGCTATCAAGATTCTCCCGGCCATGCGCAGCCCGACCGTGATGCCTCTGGCGGCGGAAGGCTGGTGTTCCCTCCATTCGGTGGTGGACAGCAATGACTTGTGGGACAAGATCCGTCAGCTCAAGGCCATTGGCGCCGAGGGAATTCTGGTGTTGAATGTAGATAAAATCATACCTTAATGGAAATACTCATCAATCCCGACCGTTCGCGCTGGACGGAACTCTGCCAGCGTCCTTCTTCGGACAATCCTGTCGTCCGGGAACGGGTCGAGGCTATCATAGAACGGGTGAAAACCCGGGGGGATGAGGCCCTGAAGGCCTTGTCGCTGGAAATCGACCATCGTCCGCTCGACGCCATTGAGGTGTCGCAGGAGGAATTTGACGAGGCGGAAGCCGCCGTCAAAATGGAGGTCAAGCATGCCATTGCCCGCGCGATGGCCAATATCTTGGCTTTTCACAAGGCCCAACTTCCGAATGAGGTGTATGTGGAAACGATGCCCGGCGTGAAATGCTGGCAGCGTCCCGTGCCCATCGAAAAGGTGGGACTCTATATCCCCGGCGGTACGGCGCCCCTCTTTTCCACCGTGTTGATGCTGGCCCTGCCCGCCCGGCTGGCCGGTTGCAAGACTATCGTACTTTGCACCCCTACTGGCAAAGATGGAAAAGTGGCCCCGGAAGTGCTGTTCAGCGCCCGTTCCTGCGGGGTGGAAAAAGTGTTCAAACTCGGCGGCGCCCAGGCGGTGGCCGCGATGGCCTACGGTACAGCCAGCGTGTCCAAGGTGGATAAAATTTTCGGACCCGGCAACCAATATGTGACGACTGCCAAACAAATTCTGCGTGGCCGCGTGGTGGCCATCGCTATGCACGCCGGTCCTTCGGAGGTGATGGTGCTGGCCGATGCGTCCGCTCGTCCCGCTTTCGTGGCGGCCGACTTGCTCTCGCAGGCCGAGCACGGGGCCGACAGCCAGGCGATGCTGGTGTGCGACAGCGTGGATTTTGCCGAAAAGGTCAAGGAGGAAGTGCTTTCGCAGGCCGCCCGGCTCGGGCGTATGGACTATGTCCAGGCCTCTTTGTCCAAGAGCCGGCTCTTTGTGCTTGAAGATGAAAACGACCGCGTGGAACTGGTCAATGCCTACGGAGCCGAACACTTGATTCTGTCGGTGAAGGACCCCTGGCGGATTGCGGACCGCATCACGGCGGCCGGCAGCGTGTTTATCGGCCATTATTCCCCCGAAAGCGCGGGAGACTATGCCTCCGGCACCAATCACACCCTGCCTACTTGCGGCTGGGCGGCTTCCTACAGCGGAGTCAATATCGACAGTTTTATGCGCAAGATGACCTTGCAGGAACTTACTCCCGAAGGCTTGCAGACCCTTTCCCGGACCATCTTGACGATGGCTGAGGCCGAAGGGCTGGACGCCCACGCCAATGCCGTGCGTGTGCGGCTGGCCGAAGGGCAAGCGGAAGCCGGGGTTACGAAACCAGCCGATGAGGGCACTCAAGCGGCCGAAGAAAAGGAGGGAAAACGATGACACTTGAACAAGTTCGCGCCCTTGTGCGCCCCAATATCGCCCGCCTTACCCCATATTCCACGGCGCGGGACGAGTACAAAGGAACGCTTGGCATCTTTCTCGACGCCAACGAGAGTCCTTATTCTACGGGCTACAACCGCTACCCTGACCCGCACCAGAAGGCCCTCAAGCAGCGTCTGTCTGAAATCAAGGGCGTGCCCGTGGAGTCCATTTTTGTCGGCAACGGTTCGGACGAAGCCATCGATTTGGTGTTCCGCGTCTTCTGTACCCCCGGTGTGGACAACGTGGTCGCCATCGAGCCCAGTTACGGAATGTATGCCGTCTGTGCCGCCATCAACGATGTCGCGGTGCGCGGCGTGGCCCTCGGGGAGGATTTCTCCCTGCCGGTGGATGCCGTTCTGGCCGCCTGTGACGCGCATACCAAGGCGATTTTCCTGTGTTCGCCCAACAACCCTTCGGGCAATGCTTTCGCTCGGGAAGACCTGCTGTACATTGTGCGCAACGCTCCGGCTATGGTTGTGGTGGACGAGGCTTATATTGATTTCTGCGACCAGCCTTCCTTGCGTTTCGAGGTGGAAAAAGAGCCCAACCTCGTGGTGTACCAGACGCTCTCGAAGGCCTGGGGACTGGCCGGATTACGGCTCGGGCTGGCTTTTGCCCACCCGGAAGTCATCGCCCGGATGTCCCAGGTGAAATATCCCTACAACATCAGCGCCCTGACCCAGAAAACGGTCATTAAGGCCCTGGAAAGCCCCATTGACGCGCAGGTGAAGGAGATTGTCGCCGAACGGGCGCGGGTGGCCCGCGAACTGAAAAGCCTGCCTTGCGTGCTGAAAGTCTATCTCAGCCAGGCCAATTTCCTGCTGGTGAAGGTGACGGATGCCGATGCGCTCTACGACTTGCTGGTCTCCCGCGGCGTGATTGTGCGCAATCGCAACAAGGTGAAAGGCTGCGCGGGCTGCCTGCGCATCACCATTGGTTTGAAAGAGGAGAACGACCAGATGTTGGATGTCCTCAAAAATTTTAAGGTATGAAAAAGGTAATTTTTGTCGATCGGGACGGGACCATCCTTTGCGAACCCGCCGATGAACAGATTGACAGTTTCGAGAAAATGGAGTTTGTGCCCGGCGCGATTTCCGCCCTTCGGAGCATCGCCGCCCTCGATTATGAGTTGGTACTGGCTTCCAACCAGGACGGACTCGGCACCCCTTCATACCCGGAGAAAGATTTCTACCCCACCCACCACAAGATGCTTTCTATCCTGGCGGGCGAGGGCGTCGTCTTTGCCGACGAACTGATTGACCGGAGTTTTCCCGAAGACAACGCCCCCACGCGCAAGCCATGTACCGGGATGTTCGGCGCCTATATGGACGGTTCGTATGACTTGAGTGCCAGTTTTGTCATCGGCGACCGGGATACGGACGAG
>JAGCUV010000113.1 GCA_017962705.1 Bacteroidales bacterium | reverse complement strand
GTGAGGGTTCGAGTCCTTCTATCTCAACCAAATAATCAGCTCAGTGCTGATTATTTTTTGCCAAAAATGATGGCGGGGTAGCTCAGCTGGTTAGAGCGTCGGATTCATAATCCGGAGGTCGTGGGATCGTGACCCACTCCCGCTACAGGATACCAAAATTGTCATTTCGACCAAGGCCCCCAAGGCCGCGCGGAGAAATCTCGTAAACCCAGCATATATGTCCGGCGCTTTGCACAGCGGCGGTTTTTTTGTACCCTTTTCCCACCCGTGCCCGTGCCGCGTTGACATAGAATCGCCGCTGTAGTACGTTCCAGACGTCAACGCGGAAAGTACCAATTGGGGAAATATGCCTTCTACAGCCTCAGAACAGGGCTACTCTCCGGAAACACGTTCCGCGTTGACACTTAGAAAGCCGTAGAATACAGTTTTTATGTCAACGCGGTATGGTGTGAAACGGCACGAGACCGCCCCGGCAGCAAAAAGAGGTTCAAATTGACGCCCAAACAGCGAAAACCAATCCCGGCAGCAAAAACAGCCCAAAATTGACGCCGCAATTATTAGCTCGATTTGTGTTACATTTCCGGACTTGATGTGTTGTATTAGTAGGTGGCACAAAAGATGCTGGCAAAAGTGCTCAGATGGCACAAGACTTTTTAACAGACGCTTTTATACGGCTTCGGCAGAAGCTGAAAGTGATTTCCGGGCGCGTGATTGCGGATTCGGACGGGGCGGAGGATGTGCTTCAGGACAGTTTTGTGCGGCTTTGGAGAAAACAGTATCCGTTGCAGTCGGAAAAGGAGGCGGAGGCGCTTCTGACGCGGGCAGTAAAGAATGCGAGCCTTAATGAAAAGCGACGAAAACGTGGGGTACCATTGGAAATGGATGTGGCCGATGAAAGCCCGGATGCGGAAGAAAAGGAGATGGCCTACGACCAGTTGAGGCGGAAGATTGAGGGCGAATTGACATCGACACAAAAATATATATTGGAGGAGAAGGAATACGGAGGGCGGACACTGGAGGATATTGCCAGGGAACTGAAGATGGAACCGGCGGCGGTGAGGATGCAGCTCTCCAGGGCCAGAAAAAAACTTAGAGACAGTTTGAGCCATGAATGAAAAGGAGAAATATTTGGAACTGATGCGGCGTTACTTTGACGCGGAGACTTCCCCCCAGGAGGAGAAGGAACTGTCGATGTATGCGGCATCGACAGACGATCCGGCATTCCACCAACTGCGCGGAGTGCTGGGATTCCTCTCTATCGGCCGGGAAAAGAAGGCCCGGAAGCATCGGGCCGAGCGCATCTATGCTATTGCTGCCGCGGCAAGTGTGGTTCTGGTTGCCACTGTGGGAATCAGCCTCTACAACAAAGTCAGAAGCACTCTTGAAGATAATTGCATCCGGTATGCCTATGGCGTAAAGGTCGATGACGATGCGTCGATTATGGCATCGGTGGAAACTTCCCTGGCCGATTTCTTCGGCGAGGCCACTCCTGCAGAAACCAATCTAAAAGAAATGTTCGAGCGATGAAAAAGATACTTACATCTCTGCTGTTTCTGCTGCTTCTGAGCGTGGCGGCTTCGGCCCAGCGGAATCTCAGGTGCTATCCGGTATTCCGGGGAAAGGTTGTCCCCGGAAAACAGATGGTGGTAACAGAGGTTCGGGGAAGCAGCATGGCCACCTACAAACTCGATTACTACCGGGGCGTCAGTTTCCAGGTGGAGGCTGATCTGGCCGGGAAAGTGGCCGCGCTGGTAGAGCAGGATGCCGCCAATGCTGCCGTCAAGGAGACGGAAAAGGTGGGCGACATGCTCACATACGCCCTTGTCCAGCCGGCATCGTCCGGAAAGATGAACCGCTACCTGTGTTATCAGGCGCGGCAGGTTGGTGATAAATGGAAGGTGACGCTGCTGTATCTTGAGGGCGAAGCCACCCTTGAAGACTTACGTTCAATGTTTGACAAACAATAACTTACACGATAATGAAAAGAATCCTTCTTACACTTTCCGTACTATTGACGGTCCTGCCGGTAATGGCACAGAACCGGGATACCGTTTCCACAGTTGTTGGCAGAAAGCTCAATTTTGAAGCACCACTTTTCGGTGTGACAGTAAACACAAAGCCAAAGTGGTCTCTGGTCTTATTGGGAGATGTCAACCTCGGGTACAGCTACGCTTTTAATGTTCCCGAGGCATATCACGAATTGACTTGGACATTAGCTTCTGGAGAGACAAGCTCCGAATATGTGCCAATAGGTTTGAAGACCTCTGGCATGTATTCCGATTTTTCAGTGTTGGAACTCAGATATAGACCCTGGAGAAACGGCAACATGTTCACTTGCGGCTTTACAATCAGTACCGACAGCCGCTACTTGCAGTCACGGGCGCTGTTTGATCGCGATCATCAACCGGCTTTTACAACTGCATATTATGGGGCGGGGAATGCCAGGGGGACTTATTATGAACACGCCTACTCAATTTCACTCGGATTTGTCCATGAAAAAGGTGACTGGTCGTTCGGATTCAATTTACTCCCGGGAATAGGATTCTATGAATACAGGAACCGTTACAGCGACACGGGTCTCGGGGGTATTAATTTTGTCCCTTCCGGCGATAATGTCAGTATGAGTCACAACGGCGGAAAAACGGATTTGTTCATCGACAAGTCAATATCGATTATCGGTTTTCGCATCGGCGCAAAAGCCTCGGTGGAGTACAAACACTTTGGAGCCTTTATCTCTTACCGCCCCACCTGGAAGGAACCCCTGCCTTGCACTACTCTCAGTACCGGTATTACCATTCGCTATTAATAATTTACACGATAATGAAGAAAGTCTTATCTATCGTTTCGGCGGCCCTTGTGGCCATCACTGCTGCCGCACAGAGTCCGGATACCACTTCAACCGTAGTGGGAAGAAAGTTGAATTTTGAGGCTCCGCTTTTCGGGCTTACAATGAAGAATGTAAAGCCAAAGTGGTCGATGATTTATTTTGCGGGAGTACGAGGAGGATATAGTTTCAGATTAGATGCTCCGGATGAAATGAATGCCTCAGGATACTTTGGCGAATTGGATTTAATTGAAATCCGGTATCGGCCATGGCGTGATGGGAATGTGTTCTCTTGCGGGCTGACTTATTCCATAGAGCGGCATATGCTGAAGAAAGGATATGCTTTTGACAACGATGGTTCATTTATCCCGATACCTGCCGGCTGGTTAAATAACCAATCGTCATCTGTTGAAGAAATCTTTTCCCTTAACCTGGGATATACACGCGAATGGGGAGACTGGAAAGCCGGTTTCTTCTTATCTCCAGGTTTCGGACATTCGGATTGCATCAATACTTACCGGCCTGGCAAGGCCATGCCGGCCAGTGGATTATGGTATGGTGAAGCCCCGGGAGAAGGAGATAAGGTAATTTATTATTCTGACAAACCAGACCGGATGCATGCCACTCTAACCGGCAATTACGGTCTGCGTCTGGGTATCAAAGCTGGCATATGGTATGGCAATATCGGCCTGACCGCAGGATATAATTTCACAAAAGACGTGGGACCCTCCAGCTCTTGGAAAAGATATGACAGTGTTAACATAGGAGTGACAGTGAGATATTAGAAGCAAAGCGTCATGTTTTATGCTGAATAAATAGATTATATTTGCAACCGGATGATTAATGCTAGTACATCATTAAAATATGTGGCAGGACTTGTGATTCTGCTGGCCTTGTCCGCTTGCGGAAAGGTGGATGACCCGGCAGCCGACCTGAAGGATATCAAACTGGAAGACTGGCCGCTTACCGATTGCTCTACCAGCACTATGCCTGCCAGGGATCTGGTGGCGTATAAACTGCTGGGAGTGCCCTATAAGTGGGAAGAGGACTGGATGGGCAGTCCAACCTATATCATCCAGCCAGACTTCTCCGGGACGAAAACGTCATTCTCCTATAGGGATTATCTGGAAAAGAATCTCTGCAGCGGTACGCATGGAGCGTATATGAATCTCATAGAAGGAAAGACAGATGTCATCATCGCCAGCCGGGACATTTCCAGATATGAAAAGGCGTCAGCGGATGAACTTGGCGTTGAACTGGAGACGGCACCGCTCGCCATCGATGCGCTGGTATTCATCGTCAATC
>JAGCUV010000112.1 GCA_017962705.1 Bacteroidales bacterium | reverse complement strand
TCTGCTGCAACCTGCTCCCGGGTGATTTCCCCTGCTGGTTGCTGCCCGGCAGAGCTTTCCCCTTGTCGGTTTCCAGAGAAGCCACAGGAAGAAAGCATAAGCAAACTTGCAGCGATTAGATGCAGGCGAGTCATTCCTGTCAGTCTTTGACCGGACTGATGGGCATCCCGTTCTCGCGGTAAACGGCATAGCAGTCCGTGTGACCGAACCTCATGGCATCCGCTCTTCTGCGGTCATGCCATTCCAAAGCATCTTCACTGCCCACGGGAGTACCTGTCTGAAGGGCCATGGAGGCCGTCCAAAGCCAGGTGTAGCGCTCTTCCTGCTGTTTTGTCCCATAATAATATCCTGTTGCCTTCGGGAAATCGATGCTGTTGCCGTTGGGGCCGGTTACAGTGATTACGCCGGGCTTGTCATAGCTGAACTTGCACCGGGTGAAAAGTTCCAGGGCCTCCGCACGGGTGGGCATACGCCAGCCTTTGCCGAGGGCGGCAGCGGCCGCGTCATCTCCAGGCTCCAGGATAATCAGTTTGTCAGCCACACCATTGCTGGCTTCGCTGTCTTCCACGGTGTATTTTTTGAATTTGGTTCCTTCCTTGAACTCATAGGTTTCAGCGCTGAAATCTTTTTTCGCTTTGGTCTCGCCCCAGGCGTAATAATTGCCGGGCTCGGATGCGTCCTTGGCACCCAGATTTGTCTTGGCCCACTTGACACTGAGGCCCAGATCCACGGCATCGGATGCCGATACGGCAGTCTTGGTCTCGGCAACCTTGCCGCCAGTTTTCTTGCTTGAATTGCCACCGCAAGATACCATGGCGAGAGCGGCTGCGCACATCAGGATGATTGATATCTTTTTCATGATAGTTGTTTATTCGGGTTTATCCCATTCAAATTCCGTTACAGAAGTATCCCATCCCCTGATTTCAAAGGTGGCGTTCTTGGACTCTTTATTCTTATCCTGATAGTTGACAAACTTGTAAACTATTTTGGTAGCCTCATCGACCCAATAATCGGCCTTCACGACAAAATCATAATCGTACCGGGTGCATTCGATGCCGAGGATTGTTTCTTTGTCGGATGTAGCCTCACCATATTTCGTGCAGTTGCCTGCAGGAACGCCGGCATCAAACAGGACGTGACACTCGGAGTTTTTGGCAAATCCGGCGAAATTCAAGAAACTCTCATCCCCGCTTGTAAGAAGATTGGTCCACTTAACCGTGCCGTCTTCCTGCAAAGCCCCGCCAAAAGCTTTCAGAGACTTGCCGTCTTTGGCGAATTGGCAATACAGATATAATTCATAACGAAAGCCTTTGTTCTTATAAAACCATTCATTCCCCAATTTGATGAGGGTAATATCTTCTTCCGCCGTGTTGTACGAAGGCTGATTTTTCATCTCAATCTTTACATTGAGAGGGAATGTTGCTGCAAGGACCTTGGGATCAATTGTCTGGTCGGTTTGTTCAGTCTGTTCGTTACCATTTCCATTTTCCTCCCCGTTTCCATTGTCATCGGGACCTAATGTCTTCTCACAAGCTGCGAACATTGACGCCCCGGCGAGGAGCATGATCGCCATAATAATCTTCTTCATGTCTTTTGTGTTTTGGTTAGTTTTGCTATAAGATTTTTTGCGCCACCGCTTTCATCAACAATTCTCCAGTAGTGGCCGCATTGAATTTTGACTTGAGACGTTGCCGATACCATTTGATAGCCGGCAGGCTGAGATGCAGATCCTCAGCAATCTCAGTACTTTTCTTTCCTGCCGCCAGCATCTTCAAAACCTTTTCCTCCTTGTCGGTCAGGACGATTTCGTTGTCGTATAAATCTTCCATTCGCTTGGGATTAGTTTCCATCTACAAAGTTCGTCAATCCCAAGCACTTGAGAATTATACAAAAGTATAAAAATAAGCCCCGATTGTCGGATTTTTGGCCTTTGAATCCCGAAAGTGTGTCGCTTTTACTAACTTTGTCTTACCATGAAAAGACTTTTTCTCACATTGTTATTTATACAGGTTTGCGCCTGTCTTGCAAGCGCACAATACAACGATCACCGGGACCGGAAACTCGATTCTTTAGAGAATGTGGTGGCCGGATGGACCCGCGAACGACTGGCCTCCGCCCCATACGAAACCAAGGCCGGCGTCTGCCTGGCCTTCTCGCAACTGATGTACGGCTATGAGCGCATCAACCCGGACCGCTCCATGTACGCTGCGAGAAGAACCTACGACCTGGGCAATGAACTTAAATCCCTCTACCAGCCCTACCTGGCCTCCAAGTTCATCGGCCAGCTTTTCTACAATAAGGAACAGTATGACAGTACAATTTTCTACTATCGCGTAGCGTTAGGTTACCTGGACCGCATGGCGGCTGGCGATGCTGGCCCGGACACCCCGGAAGGCTACCCGCAGGAGAGGATAGACGACGCTGCATCAAGTCTTTACGGCAATATTGGCAATCTTTACTATGAGATTGACTCCCTTCCGCAGGCGATGGATTATTACGCCAAAGCCGGAGAAATCTTCAAGAAATACGACTGGAAAATCAGCAGTTCCATCCTGGAACACAATTTGGGCGATATCTGGGCTGACGAAGGGAATGACGCCAAGGCCATCGAGAGCTACTTCGCCGCCATCCGTTATGCGCAGGAAGCCGGCGATTCCCTGTGGGTGGCGTCTCCCAAGCTGGGGCTCGGCGCTCTCTTTATGCGACAGGGCTAAGTCACAAAGGCCCTGCAGTAACTCGTGGAGGCCGACGAGTACTAATCCAGGCATCAAGACCAGGTGTATTATGACCGGATCGCCACGCTGGTC
>JAGCUV010000111.1 GCA_017962705.1 Bacteroidales bacterium | reverse complement strand
GCGCGTGCGCGATTGACAAGTATGGTAACGCTTATCCCGAAGAGACCCACAAGGTCTGTATGGAAAGCGATGCCGTGCTTTTCGGTGCCGTAGGTGATCCCCGTTATGACAACGACCCCACCGCCAAGGTGCGTCCCGAACAGGGCCTGCTGGCGATGCGCAAGCAATTGGGTTTGTATGCCAACCTTCGTCCCGTCGAGACTTTCAAGAGCCTGGTGCACAAAAGCCCGCTCAAAGAAGAGCTCGTGGACGGTGCCGACTTCCTCTGCCTGCGCGAACTCACGGGCGGCATGTATTTCGGCGAGAAGGGCCGCCGCGACAACGGTGACACCGCCTTCGACACCAACCTCTACCACCGCTACGAGGTGGAGCGCATCCTCAAACTCGGCTATGAATATGCCCGCCGCCGTCGCAAACACCTGACGGTCGTGGACAAAGCCAACGTGCTGGAGTCTTCCCGCCTGTGGCGGCAGATCGCCCAGGAAATGGCTCCCCAGTATCCCGATGTGACCACCGACTATATGTATGTGGACAATGCCGCGATGAAACTCATCACCGGTCCCAAGTTCTTCGACGTGCTCGTGACCGAGAATACCTTCGGTGACATCCTGACCGATGAGGCTTCTTGCGTGAGCGGCTCGATGGGCCCGCTGGCCTCCGCTTCCATCGGCGAACACACGGGCGTGTACGAGCCCATCCACGGTTCCTATCCCCAGGCCGCCGGTAAGAACATCGCCAACCCGCTGGCCACCATCCTTTCGGCCGCGATGATGTTTGAGTATGCCTTCGGTCTGATGGAAGAAGGAAAAGCCATCCGCAAGGCAGTCGCCCTGTCCATCGACAAAGGCATCGTGACCGAGGACCTCGCCGGTGACGGCAAGAAATACAGTACGTCCGAAGTGGGCGATTGGGTAGCGGAAAATATATAGTAATTTTAAGAAAAAGAAATATGGCAGAGTTAAACTGGGACGATTTGGCTTTCAGATATAGGAAAGCGAATGTCATTATCGTGAGTTATTACAAGGACGGACAATGGTCCGCGCCCGTAGCCACCAAGGATTTTGATTTCCACTTCAGCGCCTTCGCCGGCGTGTTCCACTATGCCAACGCTTGCTTCGAGGGCCTCAAGGCTTTCCGCGGCGTGGATGGCAAGGTGCGCCTGTTCCGTCCCGATGAGAATGCCAAGCGCTTGCAGCGCAGCGCGGCCCATCTGGATATGGCCGCCCCGAGCGAGGAAATGTTCCTGAATATGTGCCTGATGTGCGTGAAGGAGAACCTCGATTTTCTCCCGCCCTATGGCCATAATGCTTCGATGTACCTGCGTCCCGTGCTGGTCGGTTGCAATCCCCAGCTCGGCATCGCTTCTTCCACCGAAGTGGCTTTTGCCGTCCTCGGCGCCCCCGTGGGCACCTATTCCGGCGCGGCGGGCTTGACCCCCGGAACGGCCGTGCTTTCCCGCAACTATGACCGCGCCGCTCCGCACGGAACCGGCAGTTACAAGATTGCGGCCAACTACGCCACTTCCTTGCATCCCTACAACCTGGCCCACAAACTGGGCTATCGCGAACTGTTGTTCCTCGACCCGGCCACCCATACCAAGATTGATGAATTCGGTTCGTCCAATTTCTTGGCCATCAAGGGAAATACCTATGTGACCCCGCTTTCCGACTCCGTGCTTCCTTCCATCACCAACAAGACTTTGCAGGCGGTGGCGGCGGACTTCGGTTACAAAGTCGAGAAACGTGTCGTGCCCGTGGAGGAACTCGCCGAGTTCGAAGAGGTCAACGCTTGCGGTACGGCGGTCGTGATTACCCCGATTTGCTCGGTTGACGACAAGGAGACCCTCGAAGGGAACACCATCACCAAGACTTACCGTTTCGGTTCGCCCGAGCATTGCGGCCCTGTGAGCGAGAAGTTCTACAAACGCATCCGGGGCATCCAGGACGGACTGGAGGAGGATACCCACAATTGGTGCGTGTTCTTGTAATTCGAAATACCAGCCCCACCGCTCCCTGTCGCTTCGCGACCCAGTACGGGTATATGGTCGCTTATGTGGCTGGCATTTCTTATAAAAATGCACAATTATGGTTATCTCTTTAGTGCAATATAACATAGCATGGGCCGATCCCGAAACCAATAGGGAGCGGCTCTCGCAGGTTTTTGCCCGTTTGCCCAAGAGCGACCTGGTCGTCCTGCCCGAGATGTTCTCGACGGGATTCGCTACCGAGCCGGAGGGCGTTGCCGAGCGGGGGGATGACAGCCTGCGCTGGATGCAGGAGATGGCCGCCCGATACGATTGCGCCGTGGCGGGTTCGCTGGCGCTGGAACGGGACGGTAGTTTCTACAACCATTTCGCCTTTGTTACGGCGGAAGGGGAGTTGGCTTCCTACGACAAACATCATCTCTTCACCTTCGGCGGCGAGCACCATCATTTTACGGCCGGAGAAGAACGCGTCATTGTCACCTGGCGGGGCGTGCGTTTTCTGCTGTCCGTCTGCTACGACCTGCGTTTCCCGGTGTTCTTGCGCAATCGGGGCGACTATGACGCCCTGCTCTGCGTGGCTTCCTGGCCGGCGGTGCGGCGCTATCCCTGGGACACCCTGCTGCGGGCCCGGGCGATGGAGAACCAATGCTATGTGGCCGGCGTCAACCGGGTGGGAGACGACCCTGCTTTGCATTACAGCGGCGGTACGGTGTTGCTGGACTGGCTCGGAAAGCCGATGGCCGCCGTTTCGGACGAGCAGGAAGGTTTTGTTGTAGGAGAGATTGAACCCGATGCGTTGCGCGCGGCGGCGCAGAAGTTCCCGGTGCTCAGCGACGCGGACGATTTTGAATTGAAATGATGAATGTCCGGCGGACCTTTGAACCGAACGACATTCGGAAAATGAAATAGATATGGAGAAGAAACTTTTATTGGGTGATGAGGCCTTGGCGCTGGGTGCCCTCCACGCCGGCCTTTCCGGCGTGTATGCCTATCCCGGAACGCCTTCGACGGAAATCACCGAATTTATCCAGGCCCATCCCTTGGCGCAGGAGCGCGGCGTACACAGCCGCTGGTGCACCAACGAGAAGACCGCGATGGAAGCGGCCCTTGGCATGTCTTATGCGGGCAAACGGGCCCTGGTATGTATGAAACACGTGGGAATGAATGTCTGCGCCGATGCTTTTGTCAACTCGGCGGTGACCGGCGTGAACGGCGGTATCGTCGTCGTGGCGGCGGATGACCCTTCGATGCACTCTTCCCAGAACGAGCAGGACTCCCGCTTCTATGCCAAGTTCGCGATGGTTCCCGTGTTCGAGCCCGCAACCCAGCAGGAAGTCTACGATATGATGGCGGATGCTTTCGCCTTTTCCGAGAAGGTCGGCTTGCCGGTAGTGATGCGCATGGTCACCCGTCTGGCCCATTCCCGTGCGGCTGTCGCCGTGGCTGACAAGGCGGCCGAGCCCAATGCCCTGCATCCCAGCGAGGATAGGGGATGGGTCCTGCTGCCGGCCATTGCCCGCCGCCAGTATGTCAAGTTGATTGACAAGCAGAAAACGCTGGTGGAGGCTTCTGAGCAGTCCGTCTACAACCGTCTGGTCGAGCCGAAAGTGGGTGCCGGGGCTGGTTCCGAAGACAAGCCTTTGCAGATTGTCGCTTGCGGCATCGCCTGGAACTATGTGATGGAAGCCCTGCAGCGCGGCGGGGTTTCCGCCCGTGTGCTGAAAGTGTCCCAATATCCGTTGCCGGCAGCGCAGTTGAAGGCCTTGGATGAGCAAGGCGGCGAGGTGCTGGTGGTCGAAGATGGCCAGCCCGTCGTGGAAGAACTCCTGCATGCCGAGTTGTCCGACAAATGCACGGTCATCGGCCGTTTGACCGGCGCTCTTCCCCGGACCGGAGAATTGACGCCCGACAATGTCGCGGCGGCCCTCGGCATCGCGATGCCCGAGGGCCTGCCCGCCAGCGATGTGCTGGCGGCCCGTCCGCCCCAGCTTTGCCCCGGGTGCGGACACCGCGACGTGTACACCGCCCTTAACAAGGTGATGGAGGAGTATCCGCAAGGACGCGTGTTTGGCGATATCGGCTGTTACACCCTCGGAGCCCTTCCTCCGTTCAAAACCCTCGCTTCCTGCGTGGATATGGGCGCCTCCATTACGATGGCCAAAGGCGCGGCCGATGCCGGCGTGTTCCCTGCCGTGGCGATTATCGGCGACTCTACCTTCACCCATTCCGGAATGACCGGCCTGCTGGATGCCGCCAATGAGAATACCCCGATTACGGTGGTGATTTCCGACAACCTGACGAAGGCGATGACCGGCGGCCAGGATTCGGCGGGTACGAGCAAGTTCGAGGCCATCTGCATCGCCCTCGGCGTTCCTGCAGAGCACGTGCACGTGGTCGTGCCCCTTCCCGCCAATATGGAAGAGATTACCCGCATCATCCGCGAAGAAATCAATTACAAAGGCGTGTCCGTCATCATTCCCCGCAGGGAGTGCATGCAGACCCTCCGCCGTCACCTGGCGAAGAAGAAATAATCGACTGCTTGAACAAGACCCGTTCCCCGAGGGGGAGCAATGGGCGTAAAATTTTGAATGCAATGAAAAAAGACATTATACTTTGCGGCGTAGGCGGACAGGGCATCCTGTCCATCTCTACGGTGATTGGCGAGGCCGCGACCAAAGAAGGGCTGACCCTCAAGCAGGCCGAAGTCCACGGAATGAGCCAGCGCGGGGGAGACGTGCAGAGCAACCTGCGTCTGTCCGACGGCGAGATTTTCAGCGACCTCATTCCCTTGGGTTGCGCCGATTTGATTATTTCGATGGAGCCGATGGAGGCCCTGCGCTACCTGCCTTATCTATCCAAAGACGGCGTGGTGATTACTTCCTCCAAACCCTATGTCAACATTCCCAACTACCCGGCCGACGAGGCCCTCGAAGCGGCTTTGCAGGCCCTTCCCAAACTCGTTCGCGCCGATATCGAGACCCTCGCCCGTGAGGCCGGCAATCCCAAAGGCGCCAATATGGTCCTGCTTGGAATGGCAGCCGCCCACATCGGCGTCGTCTCCACCGACGACCTCCGCGCCGCCCTCGGCCGCATCTTCGCGCGCAAAGGCGAAGCCATCGTCGAAGCCAACCGCAAATGCTTCGACCTCGGACTGGGGGTCAAGTAGGGCCTGGTCATGAAAATCATTTATTTCCACGGTTTTGCTTCGTCGGGCGCGACGGGAACGGCGCAGATGCTCCGCGCGATGCTGCCCGAGGTGGAGGTGCTATCTCCCGACATTCCGGTGGACCCGGTGGAGGCGCTGCCTTTTTTGCAGACGCTGGTTGCTACGGAGCAGCCGGACCTGATTATCGGTACTTCAATGGGCGGGATGTATGCCCAGCAGATGCACGGCTACCGCAAGATCTGCGTCAATCCGGCCTTCAATATGTCCAAACTCTCCAAAGTGCTGCGCCCGGGCGTCCATAAATTCCTGAACGGCCGCAAGGACAACGCCAAGGATTTCCGCATCACCAAAGAAATCATCCAACATTTCTTTATGATGGAGATGCAGCAGTTCAAGGGCATCACCGACTTCGACAAGGAAAACACCTGGGGCCTTTTCGGCATTCACGACCCGCTGGTCAACACCTACGACCTCTTCAAGAAATACTACCCCAACGCCATCCGCTTCGACGGCGAGCACAGCCTCAACGAAAAGGCCCTCCACTCCACCGTCATCCCCCTCGTCAAACAAATCCTCTCCCTGGCTTGATTAAGGATAACTTCCTTCCGTCTTCCCTCGCTTTCTTTCTGCCCTCCTCAAACGATGTGTTATGCGCGATGCTGCTACAGGGTCGTAGAATGGCATCTCGCTGCGCACACCTGCTTTGTAAAGGGGATGTGTGCACGGCATCAGCCCTACAGACCCCTCTGCAGGGGTGTCTCGTTGCACATCATTTGACGAACTTATCGTGGTGGACACTTGGGCCGAAAAGTCCCCCGAAAGGAAACGCGAACGGACATTTCCGTTTCACGGCAATGTCGGCTACGCCTCGGAAAAGCAAGTAAACTTACTTTTCACTCGGCTTGCACGACATTTTTCTATGAAGTGAGCGCCCTTTCGGGGGCTAAAGGCCCGAGCGAGTGAGGGCAAAATATTCCCCAAAATGACTTTTTCCCAAAAACTGTATATGATTTTTATGACTTTTTCCAAAAAATCGTATGCCTTTTTTATGACTTTTTCCACCCTCTATAATAAATTTGCATTTCTATATCCATTATGTTCCCGCTGATGTGGGCAAATAAGACTTCGTCTTTTCCTCCTTGCCGCTCGGCAAAGCAAACGAGTTTGTTTTGCGCTCGCTGGCTGCGTCGGTTCCCGGCTTCGCCTCGGAATAGCAAATAAATTTGCTTTTCTCTCGGCTTTCGCGTATTTTTGTAAGATTTTTTGAGATTTTGCAAAAGACTACAGATGAAAGTATTCAGTGAAGCGTTGGTGCAGGAGGCTTGCCGCGTGAACAGCGTGGCGAATCTGTCCACGGCGACCATCGGCGAAGTGCTGCTGGTAGCCCAATACCTGGAAAACAAGACAGGTATTCCCTTTATCCGTATGGATCAGGGCTCTCCTGGCCTTCCGATGAACCAATATGGCATTCAGGCCGAGATCGAGGCGCTCAAGAGCGGTATCGGCTCCCAGTATCCTGCGGCCGCCGGCGTGCCCGAACTCAAGAAAGCTGCCTCCCGTTTTGTCAAAGCCTTCATCGACGTCGACATCACGCCCCGCAGCTGCGTCCCCACGACCGGCTCCGTGGCCGCTTCCTTCGGCTCCTTCATCGCCGTCACCCAGCGCATCCCCGGCAAGAACAAAGTCCTGTTCATCGACCCCGGCTTCCCCATCCAGAAATCCCAACTTCGCGTCCTCGGCATCGAGTGGAAAGAATTTGACATCTTCCCGCATCGCGGGGCGGACAAACTGAAAGCCAAACTGGAAGAAGAACTCTCCGACGGCGACATCGCCGCGATTATTTACTCCAACCCCAACAATCCCGCGTGGATTTGTCTGGAAGAGGAAGAACTGGCCGTCGTTGGGGAACTTGCCACGAAATACGACGTGGTGGTGTTGGAAGACCTGGCCTATTTCTGTATGGACTACCGTCGCGACCTGAGCCATCCTTTTCAGGCTCCTTACGTACCGACCGTGGCCCGCTATACCGACAACTATATCCTGATGCTTTCTTCCTCGAAGATTTTCAGTTATGCCGGCCAGCGTATGGCCCTCTGCTGCATCAGCGATGTCCTTTATGAGAAGAAGTATCCCGCCCTTGCCGCGCGGTACAAGGATGCCGGCGTGTTCGGCGTGACCCTCACGGCCTCCATCCTGTATATGATTACCAGCGGCTGCACGGCCACTACCCAATATGGCTATGCCAAAATGCTGGACCTCGCCTGCGACGGCGTGATTAATTTTGTGGAAGATACCCGCGAATACGAGCGCCGGGCCGCCCGGATGAAAGAGATTTTCACCCGCCACGGCTTCAGCGTCGTGTACGACCGGGATGTTACCCGCAAGGTCGGGGACGGTTTCTTTTACACCCTGGGCTATCCCGGAATGACCGGCAACCAATTGGTGGTCGAACTCATGTACTACGGTGTGAGCAGCATCAGCCTGAGCACCACCGGCAGCCATAAAGAGGGCGTTCGCGCTTGCGTGAGCCGGATGCGCGAGGAACTCTATCCCGTCCTGGAAGAGAGGATGGCGGAATTTGAAAAAGACCATTTAGCACAATAAATCGATGATTTGGAATCCCATCAAAGAATGTATGCCCGAGGAGCAGAAAAGAGAACTCCAGGGCAAACGGTTGCACAAACTGGTAGACTACGTCTATCACAATGTCCCGTTCTATCGTAAAAAAATGCAGGAACTGGACCTCGAACCCGGAGACATCCAGACCATCGACGATATCGTCAAACTGCCTTTTACGACCAAACAGGACCTGCGGGACAACTATCCCTTCGGATTGCAGGCTGCGCCCCAGAGCGAAATCATCCGCATCCACGCCTCCACCGGCACCACGGGCAACCCCACTATTGTGGGCTACACCCGCAAGGACATCGATGTGTGGAGCGAGTGCATGTCCCGCTGCTTGACCGCGTATGGAGTAAGCCGCAACGATATCTTCTCCGTCGCTTACGGCTACGGTCTTTTCACCGGCGGCCTCGGCGTTCATTATGGCGTAGAGAACCTCGGCGCTACCGTTGTTCCCACCTCTACGGGCGGTACGCAGAAACATGCCAAACTGCTCAAGGACCTCGGCATCACCGCCCTGGCCTGTACGCCTTCCTACGCCTTGCACTTGGCGGAAGTCATTGAGCAGATGGGCATTACCAAAGAAGAACTCAAACTCCGCGTTGGCGCTTTCGGAGCCGAGCCCTGGACCGAGAACATGCGTCAGGAAATCCAGCAGCGCCTCGGCCTGAAAGGCTACAACATCTACGGCCTGAGCGAGATTATGGGCCCTTGCGTGAGTTACGAATGCGAATGCCAGGACGGTTCTCATATCAACGAGGATCATTTCTACCCCGAAATCATCGACCCGGCTACCCTGCAGCCCCTCGAGCGTGGCAAGGACGGAGAACTCGTGTTCACCACCCTCACCAAAACGGGGATGCCCGTGCTTCGCTACCGAACCCGCGACCTCTGTTCCCTGCTGCCGGGTGACTGCCCTTGCGGCCGTACCTTCGTGCGTATGTCCTCCATCAAGGGACGCAGCGACGATATGCTCATTATCCGGGGCATCAATGTATTCCCGTCCCAGGTGGAAAGCGTGCTGCTCGGCATTCCCGAATGCGCGCCGTACTACCGCCTCATCGTGGACCGCAAGAACAACCTCGACATCCTTACCGTACAGGTGGAAGCCCGTCAGGAATACCTGGCCCAGGGAGTTGACACTCTTGCACCCATTACTGCGCTTGAAAGGAAAGTGGCGGACCGTCTCAAGAGCGTGCTCAGCATTTCCGCGCTGGTACAAATCAAGATGCCGGGCTCGCTGGAGCGTTTCGAAGGCAAGGCCAAAATTGTAACCGATAACAGAAAGTTAGTATGATACAGCAAGTTTCCGTTTTTATGGAGAACCGTCCCGGTGTGCTGGGCGCTGTTCTCGACATCCTCAAGCAGGCTGACATCCAGCTTTATGCCATCAGTATCGCCGACACGTCCGACTACGGGATCTGCCGCATCATCTGCGACCGTCCCGCCGATGCAAGCAAGGCCTTGATGGCCGCCGGCGTGGCTTCCGCCCTTTCCGACGTGTGTGCTGTCGAACTGGCCAATACCCCTGGGGCGGCCGCCGACATGGTCTCGCTCTTCGCCCGCGAAGGCCTGTCCTTGGCTTACTTGTACACTTTCTTGTACAAAGAAAAACCGGTGATGGTGTTCCGTACCGACGATGCGGCCAAAGCGAAAAATATCTTGGAGTCCGGCGGACTCTGTTGTTTTCAATGGAATTGAGAAGAATTAGCAACAATGGATAAAAAACAGAAAATTGGAACTTTGTGCGTGCAGGCCGGTTACAAGCCCGGCAAGGGGGAGTCGAGACAGGTCCCTATTGTTCAAAGTACGACCTTCAAGTATGAGACCAGCGAGCAGATGGGCCGTTTGTTCGACTTGGAAGACGCAGGGTATTTCTATTCCCGTCTGGCCAATCCGACCGTAGACACCGTGGCCGCCAAACTTGCCGCGCTGGAAGGCGGCGTAGGGGCCCAGTTGCTTTCCTGCGGCCAGAACGCCAACTTCTTCGCCATCTTCAACATTTGCGAGGCGGGCGACCATCTGGTGAGCGCGGTGAGCCTGTATGGCGGTACTTTCAACCTCATCAACTGGACCTTGCGGAAGATGGGCATCGACATCACTTTCGTCGACCAGAACGCTTCCGAGGAAGAGATTTCCGCCGCCTTCAAGCCCAATACGAAACTTCTTTTCGGGGAGACCCTGACCAATCCTACCGTGGATGTGCTGGATGTGGAGAAATTCGCCCGTATCGCCCACAAGCACGGGGTACCCCTTATCGTGGACAACACCTTCCCGACCCCGGTCAACCTCCGTCCCATCGAATGGGGTGCCGACATTGTGACGCATTCCACCACCAAGTATTTGGATGGTCACGGAGCGGCCGTAGGCGGAGCCATCGTGGACGGCGGCACTTTCCCTTGGGACGACTATGCCGATAAGTTCCCCGGCCTGTGCAAACCCGATGAAAGTTATCACGGACTTGTCTATACCAAAGCTTTCGGCCGTGCGGCCTATATTACCAAGGTCTGTACACACCTGATGCGGGATTTCGGCGGTATCCAGAGCCCCCAGAACGCGTTCTACCTGAACCTCGGCCTGCAAACCCTCCACGTGCGGATGCCCCGTCACTGCGACAGCGCGATGAAGGTCGCCCGTTTCCTGGCTGCCTGCCCGGATGTGAAATGGGTGAAGTACCCCGGACTGGAAAATGATGCCCACTATGCCCTGGCACAGAAATATATGCCCGGCGGCACTTGCGGCGTGATGGCTTTCGCCCTCAAGGGAGACCGTGCCTTCGCCAGCCATTTTATGGATTCTCTCCGTCTCGTGACCATCGAAACCCACGTGGCTGACTGCCACACCTGCATCCTGCACCCCGCCGCCCATACCCATCGCCAGCTCTCCGATGAGCAGCTGCGTGCCGCGGGCGTGGATCCAGACCTCATTCGTTTGAGCATCGGTCTGGAAGATGCGGATGACATTATCAACGACATTCAACAAGCCCTTCAACAGGCAAAGAAATAAATGCAGAAACATTCCATCAAAATCGACAAGCCCTTTGAGTTTGAGGCGGGAGGATTTCTGGACTCGCTCGACATTGTCTTTCACACTTCGCCCCGCGAATATACCCCGGGTGAAAAGGTCATCTGGGTGTGCCACGCGCTGACGGGCAACTCGGACCCCGAGGAGTGGTGGCCGGTGATGGTGGGCAAGGACAAGTTGTTCGACCCGGACAAATTCTACATTGTTTGCGTGAACATCTTGTGTTCGCCCTACGGAACGACCTGCCCCGCGAGCATCAATCCGCGCACCGGAAAGCCTTTCTTCTTTGATTTTCCCAAGACGACCGTCCGGGATCTGGTGAAGGTCAACATTCTGGTCCGCAAACACCTGGGCATTGAGAAAATCGACCTGATGATCGGTCCCTCGCTGGGCGGATTCCAGACCCTCGAATGGGTGATTATGGAGCCGGATGTGGTGAAAAACGCCATCTTCCTGGCCACCGCTACCCGGGCGATGCCCTATCTGGTCGCGTTCAACGAGTCCCAGCGCATGGCTCTCGAAGCCGACCCGACCTTCCGCGAAGCCAAGTCCCTCAAGGGCGGCGCCGCCGGCCTGAGTTGCGCCCGCAGCATCGCGTTGATTTCCTACCGCACCTTCGACTGCTACAACATCCGGCAGCAGGAAACCGACGAAGATGTGCTCTTCGCCAACCGTGCCTGCACCTATCAGCAGCATCAGGGCTACAAGCTCGTCAACCGTTTCGACGCCTACTGTTATTGGTACCTGACCTATTGCTTCGACAGCCAGAATATCGGCCGCGGCAGGGGAGGGGTGGCCAACGCCCTCAAACGTATCAAGGCTGACTGTATGGTTATCAGTATCGATTCGGACACTCTTTTCCCGCCCAAGCAGGCCTTGCAGACCGCCCGTTTGCTCAGCCACGCTTCCTACAACGAACTGACCAGCATCTACGGCCACGACGGCTTCTTGATTGAGGGCGAACAATTAACCGCAATATTATCGCATAAAATAAACGCATTATGAAAGTAATGAAGTTTGGCGGCACCTCCGTGGGGTCCGCAGAAAGAATGAAGAATGTGACCAAGCTGATTCTTGGCCCCGAGCCCAATTTCGTCGTCCTTTCCGCCATGTCGGGGACGACCAACAGCCTGGTGGAGATTTCCGGCTACCTATATAGCAAGAATACAGACGGCGCCCTTGAAATCATCGGCCGTCTGGAGAAAAAATACCGGCAGCACGTTGAGGAACTGTATGCTACCGAGGAGTTCAAGAAGAAAGCATTGGACTATCTGCTCGGCACATTCTCCTATCTGGCGTCTTTCACCAAGCAGTTGTTCACCCCGGTGGAGGAGAAGTTGATCCTGGCGCAGGGCGAACTGATGTCCACCCATATGGTGGCTTTCTATCTGCAGGAGCAGGGAGTCAACGTGGCCTTGTTGTCCGCCCTCGATTTTATGCGCATCGATGCGAACGGCGAACCGGACCAAATCTATATTCGTGAGAAACTCAATGCGATTTTGGACAAGACCCCCGGTGCGCAGATTTACCTGACCCAGGGCTTCATCTGCCGCAACGCCAAAGATGAGGTGGACAACCTTCAGCGCGGCGGTTCCGACTATACCGCCTCCCTCATCGGAGCGGCCATCCAGGCGGACGAAATCCAGATTTGGACGGATATTGACGGCATGCACAACAACGATCCCCGTGTGGTGGACGGAACGAAACCGGTGCGTCACCTTCATTTTGAGGAAGCGGCTGAGTTGGGCTATTTCGGTGCCAAGATTCTGCACCCGACCTGCATCCAGCCGGCCAAATTCGCCAACATTCCGGTCAAATTGCTCAACACGATGGAGCCGGAAGCGCCCGGTACGACCATTGACAACCGCGAAGATCCCGGAGAAATCAAAGCTGTTGCCGCCAAGGAAAACATCACGGCCGTCACAATTCATTCTTCCCGAATGTTGCTGGCCTATGGTTTCCTGCGCAAGGTGTTCGAGATTTTCGAGAGCTATCGCACTTCCATCGATATGATTTGCACCTCCGAAGTGGGGGTCACGATGTCCATCGACAATACGGCCCATCTGGCGGAGATTGTCGCCGATTTGAAGGCTTATGGTACGGTGTCCGTGGACAGCGGCATGTGCATTGTCTCGGTGGTCGGGGATATGTCCTGGGAGAATGTCGGTTTCGAGGCCCGGGCCGTGGATGCGATGCGCGATATTCCGGTGCGGATGATTTCCTTCGGCGGAAGCAATTACAATATTTCGTTCTTGATCAAGAACGAAGATAAGAAACGCGCGTTGCAGGCGCTGAGCGCGAAGTTGTTTTAACTCTGTGGAACCCATAGAGTAATAGAAGTAACCAGATACTATGTTAAAAGGAAATTTCCCGGTAGAGAAGTTCGCGTCGCTGAAGACGCCGTTCTACTATTATGATATGGGGCTGCTGGCGCGGACGCTGGACCAATTGCGTGCCCAGTTGTCGCGTTATCCCGATTATCGGATGCACTATGCCGTGAAGGCCAATTTCAACCCCCAGATTCTCAAACAGATTGCTGCGGCCGGACTGGGTGCGGACTGTGTGAGCGGGGGAGAGGTGCAGGCGGCGCTGGATGCTGGATTCGCTCCTGCGAGTATCGTTTTTGCGGGTGTCGGCAAGGCCGATTGGGAGATCAACCTGGCCCTTGATGCGGGTATCGGCCGTTTCAATGTGGAGTCCCTGCCGGAATTGGAGGTGCTGGACAGCCCGGCTGCCGCCAAGGGCGTGAAGGTCTCCATCAGCCTGCGCGTCAACCCCGACATCGGGGCGCACACCCACGCCAACATTACCACCGGTCTGGCAGAGAACAAGTTCGGTATCAACTATGACATTTTGGAAGAGGTCATCCGCCGGGCGTTGGAGTTGGAGCATGTCGTTTTCAAAGGCCTGCATTTCCATATCGGTTCCCAGATTTTGGAAATGGATGATTTCATCGCCTTGTGCAACCGGGTGAACGAACTGTCCGGGCGCCTGTCGCGTCACAGCCTGCCCGTGGGAGATATCAATGTGGGCGGAGGACTGGGCATCCAGTATCAGCATCCCAACCATTTCCCCATCGCGGATTTCGCCACCTATTTCGCAACTTTCAAGAAACACCTGGCCGTCAAGCCGGGCACACCCGTCCATTTCGAATTGGGGCGCAGCATTGTCGCTCCTTGCGGCTCCCTGATTTGCCGCGTGCTCTATGTCAAGCAGGGGACTTCCCGCCAGTTCGCCATCGTGGACGGCAGCATGACCGAACTCATCCGTCCGGCCCTCTACAAGGCCTATCATAGAATAGAGAACATTTCTTCCAACGAGCCCGAAGAGGTGTACGACGTAGTCGGTCCCGTGTGCGAAAGTTCCGATGTGTTTCTCAAGGCGGCTGAGATTGACAAATGCCATCGCGGCGATTTCATCGCCATCCGCTCCGCGGGCGCCTACGGCGAAGCGATGGCCTCCCGCTACAACCTCCACCAACTCCCCGAAGCCTACTACGACTGGAGACAAAACTAAACTCATTACTGTATATGGATTCCTTTTTCATCAAACCGGGTTGGCGGCTCAACCCCAACGAAAAGGTGGTTGCGGCCATCACCAAACGCATCGACCTCAATGGCGGCGACTGCCCTTGCCACAACGACAGCTACGACAAAAAATGTCCCTGCTCCGACTATCGGGAGAAAGACATCTGTCATTGTACCCTTTACGTTAAGGAATAACTTCCCGGGCCAAGATTGCTCCCCGAAAGGCCCGGGTGTGTCAGGCTAAAAAATTCCCAAATTCACAAAAAATTCGGAAAAAAGAAAAAAGGTAAAGAAAAAGAAAATTTTTTCTTGACTTTTTGACTTTTCCAAAAAATGGGCTTTATATTTGGCGTCGCTGAAAAGTGACGCTTATGAAGACAAAAACTTTACTCTGTTTGTGGCTTCCCCTCGCGCTATTGAGTGCGTGTGCGAAGTTTCAGGAACCTCTTTTCTTATCGGATGCGGGTGCTGACGGAACAAGGATCAGCATCAACATTCATTTGCCGAGTGACGGCTTTCCCGATGACTTGTCGGAGGAAGTGCAAACCCGGAGTTCCTGGAACGGAGACCCCGACCGGGTGGATTCCTTTGTGCTGATGGCTTATCGGGAGGGGTGTCTGGAATCTTGTGTCAGGGCACGCGCGGGAGCGGCCGTCCGGATTGATCTGTTCAAAGGGAAGGCCTACCAACTCTATGCTTTGGCCAATGTTCCTGATTTTGTCCCGCCGCCAAGAGCCGTGGAAATGGAGGCGCTCTCGCTGCCGGTGGGGGATTTCCAGCAACGGTCGTTCCTGCCGATGGCCTGTCGTGTGGACGCATTTGTCCCCCGGCTTGAGGGGCAGGCGCTGAACCTGTCTTTCGAGCGCCTGTTTGCCCGATTGCGGGTACACTTGGATAAGGGGGCGCTCGGCCTGTTGCGTATAGGGAGTTTACGACTGCGCCAGGTCGCTTCCTATGTCCATCCTTTTGCAGCTACCGATGCTGAATGCTCGTTTCTCGATGGTGACGCCGCCAGTGATGATGATTTGCAACGGCTCAATGCAGGCGACAACCTGATTCTTTATGTTCCGCAAAACCGGCAGGGGTGTTTGCTGCCCGGCAACGATAACCCTTTCCTTCGCGTGCCGGATTCGTTGGGCGCAAAGGCCGGACAATGCACCTATCTGGAGCTTTCAGCCAGCCAGGACGGGGAGACGCTTTTGTCGGGTGGCGCCCTGTGCCGCGTATATTTGGGGCTTAATGCCGCCGATAATTTTGATGTGCCCGGCAACACTTCTTTGGATCTGACCTTGTTCCTGACAGACCGCCTGCTTGGCGGGGACTGGGGTTGGCGGATAGACAGCAATCTTTCCTGGAGACCCGATGCCGTCACGGGGTGGCTGGATGCAGGAATGCATGCGCTGGACGACCTCTATGTGGGTGAAGTTTTCCGCTATGCCGTGCGACCGTCAGAGGCCTTCCTGGAAGCCATCGGTGACGATTTTTCGCGCTGTTCGCTCTGTTTCCGCCCAGATGCGGACGCTTCGCCCCTTGCGCAGTCAGAATCCGATACCACCATCCTCTTTTCGTCCTGGACGGCATCGGGGGACGGAGTGTGGCTGGCCGATGCGCATTGCCGGAGGCCGGTTGATTCGGGGCGGATCCGGCTATGTCTGGATGGCAATGAGCTCTTCGACCTGGCTACCGGTCTGGCTGTCCAAGTTCCCGCTTTTGCTTTACAAGCCCCTTCGACGGTATATATCAATGCAGACACGCTGTCTGTCTGTTCGCTGGAAATGCGCGACCGTCAGGGCCGTTCGCTGGCGGCTGCCTATGGTTTTGACCCCGATGTTTTCTCCTTGGAATATGCTTTGACCGTCAATCCGGAAGTGGCCGCTCCGGCCGTATCGTCCTTCTCCCGCTTGTCCATCTGCCCTCCAAGTCCAACGGCTCCTTTCGGCACTTGCGCCATCGGCATCTCTCATACGGGGGCCAACCGGCAACTCTCCCGTTTTCTGACGGAGAGTTTGCAGCAAGGTGATATCATCCATTTGCGTGTACGGGACACCCGCTATGCTGTAGAGTCGTTATCTCCAATCCGAACAGATATTCAAACGATTCGGGTTCGCTTGTGTGAAGAGGGGGCGGATTCGGCCTGGACGTTTTATGTTGACAACCCTTCCGCCTTGCCTTTGGACTGGGGCCTGGTGGTAATGCCTTATGCGCAGTATCAGTGCGAGGCCGCTCCTCCGCCCTCTTGCCGAAGTCTGCCCGTTATCCAGGGGCCGGGCAGGGGTTATATTTTCGCAAACAGGGAGAAAATATCTTCTTCCGGTATCCGGGATTCTCTTGTCTTGGAGATATCTCCTTCCGTGATGGCGGCGCGATTCCTATCCTGTGGTTATTCCTATCATTCCGACGAATTGGGCAACATCGGCTTGGAACCGGCCCTTTCATTCGGGAGCAACCGTGATGCGCGGCTGGATGGGAAAATTGAACTGGAATGTGAGCTGTCGGGTGGAACGCCCGTGTTCTGCCTGTTTGCATCCGCATCGGAAACTTGGAGCGGGCAAGCTTTGTTTGAGTCTGTCTGGCTGCGCTATTCTGCCTACGAAGACATAGGCCAAGTCCAGCTTACAGCCGGCTTTTCATCGGAGGCAGGTCTTCCAACCGTATGTTTCAATACGGATAGGGATGCGGATGATCATCTTTTCACGGCGGTTTATTACGGATATATCAATGGCTCCGTATATGGAGAACCCTCCAATCCCTGGACGCAATCGCCGATCCAATTCAATCCCCGTTTATCTTTTATTGCCGCCCCCGAAAAGATGTCCATGCCGGATGGACAGCCTCATTTGTGTACATCGGGTACATTCTTGTCGCAATACCGCCAAATTTTGCAGTATGAGCAGGATTCCGGTTCCCAATATACCTATTATCCTCGTATTCAAAGTATCGAATATGGCGTGTCAATCGCTTGTGAGCCTGTCGACCGCATCTATTCGCCGGTCGTGTCAGGAACGCTTCGCCACGCTCGATACAGCAACACGGAGGGCATCTCATATTATGTCGGTTCTACGCTGACGGAAATCGTCCAGGATATGCTCTATTTGTTCTAAAAAAGACGGCCCGCACATCGTCGGACCGTCTTTTGAACCTTGTATGGAAGAAATTATTTCTTCTTCTGACCGTATCTTGAGTAGAATTTGTCCACGCGGCCGGCGGTGTCGACGAGTTTCATCTTGCCGGTGTAGAAAGGATGGGAAGTGTTGGAAATCTCAACCTTGACAACGGGATATTCAACGCCCTCGTATACGATGGTCTCCTTGGTGGAGGCGCAGGAACGGGTGATGAAAACCACATCGTTGGACATATCCTTGAAAGCTAAAAGACGGTATGTTTCGGGATGAATTCCTTTTTTCATTGCTGTATCGATTATAATTTCAACTATAAATCCGACGAATCGGACGGCAAAGGTACGCTTTTATTTGAAAAAAACAAAAAAGAATGACAAATTCCCCAAAAAAAGATTAAATTTGTAGAACAAAAACAAACGATTATGACACTCATCAAATCTATTTCCGGTATCCGCGGCACCATCGGAGGGCCCGTGGGGGAAGGGCTGACGCCCGTTGACATCGTAAAATTCACCTATGCCTATTGCGACCAGTTGCGTGTGCGCCGTCCCAAGAAGGCAGGCGAGCGTTACAAAGTGGTCGTGGGCAAGGATGCCCGCATCAGCGGGGAGATGGTGGAGAATCTGGTATGCGGAACCCTTATCGCCTGCGGTGTGGATGTCGTGAAGGCGGGATTTGCCAGCACCCCGACTACGGAGATGGCTGTCATCTTCAGCGAGGCGGACGGAGGTATCATCCTGACTGCTTCCCACAATCCCAAACAGTGGAACGCTCTCAAGCTGCTCAATGAGAAAGGGGAGTTCCTGACCGCGGAAGAGGGGGGTGCCATTTTGGAATGTGCCGAAAAAGAGGATTTTGACTTTTCGGATATTGACAGCATCGGCAGCATTGTTGAAGAAGATTTTACAGACCGTCATCTGGATGCGGTGCTCGCCCTTCCCCAGGTGGATGTGGAAGCGGTGCGCAAAGCCGGTTTCACCGTCGTGGTGGATGCCGTCAATTCCGTCGGCGGCATCATCATGCCACGCCTGCTCAAACGCCTGGGTGTCAAATGTATTGAGCTGAACTGCAATCCCGACGGCCATTTTGCCCACAATCCCGAGCCGCTTCCCGCCAACCTCGTTGAATTGAGCGAGACTGTAGTGCGTAAGAAAGCGGACCTGGGCGTATCGGTGGACCCTGATGTGGACCGCCTGGCTTTTATTTGCGAAAATGGCGAGCCTTTCGTGGAGGAATATACCCTGGTCAGCGTGGCGGATTACCTGCTCGAATGCGCTGTCAAAGAAGGCAAGAAGAATCTGGCGACGGTGTCCAACCTGTCTTCTTCCCGTGCCTTGCGCGACGTGACCGAGAAACACGGCGGCACCTATTATGCCTCTGCCGTGGGCGAGGTCAATGTGACCACCTTGATGCACAAGGTCGGCGCCCTGATTGGCGGCGAAGGCAACGGCGGTGTCATTTATCCCGCCATTCACGCCGGACGTGACGCGATGGTGGGCGTAGCGCTCTTCCTGAGCAACCTGGCGCACAAGAAGATGACCGTCAGCCAACTCAAAAAGACCTATCCGCAGTATTTCATTGCCAAAAACAAGATTCAACTGTCCGACAAGGCCCTGATTGACAAGATTCTCTCCGAGTTGCAGGTGATTTACAAAAAGGAAAATGTCAACACCATCGACGGTGTGAAGATTTCTTTCGAGGCCAGGAAACAGTGGGTTCACCTCCGTAAATCCAACACCGAGCCCATCATCCGCATCTATGCTGAGGCCCAGGACCAGCAGGCGGCGGAAGCGCTCGCCAATGAGGTGATTGCGGTGGCCAACAAGATTATCGGTTAAACCCGGTCGTCGCATAATCCGCTTGCGTCGTGTTCTCATTCCGGACAACGCCACTGGCAGAACAATTGGACAAGTCCCTGCACGAGGGACTTGTCGTGTGTCTGTGTTCACCTTCCGCTTATGATGTGGCGGAGGGTCGCTACACTTGGGAAATCTTCGCGGAAAGAGGGCATCTGAAGAAACTGATTCCCCTTGCAGAAAGGGAATTGCATACTTCGGGTGAGGAGCCGGTCAACTTCCATTCGGATGATTTTGTCGGTGCGGATGCCGTTGTGGTGGACTTACAGGATGTCGGATCCCGTTATTTCGGGCCTACGCGCAGCGTATTCCGATTGATGCGTGTGCTGAATGGGATGGGGGCGGAGATGCCTTCCTTGTACATTGTGGATCATCTCAATCCGGCCGGACGCATCGTCGAGGGATCGATGCCTTCCGCTTCAAAAGGAGGCGCTTTTCCCATGACCTGCCACCGACACGGCATGACCCTGGGAGAACTCTGCTATCTTTACCAGAACGAAATCAATTACAAGGGCCCCCTGCACGTAATTTCAGCGCTCTCTCAAGGAGGAGGACCCTTGCTGCCCTGGGCGGTTCCGCCGGCCGCCGACATTCCGGGACTTTTTACCTGCGACGTGTACAGCGGAGCCTATCTCTGGCGCAAGACCAATCTCAATGCCGGGGAAGGAACCGCTCGTCCGTACGAGTATTTCGGGGCTCCTTTCTTGGAAAATGAACCCGTGCCCGTGCCCGAAGGCGTTATTCTGCGCCCCTGCTCCTTCGTTCCGTCCGAAGGACGTTATGCCGGAGAACTGTGCCGCGGCTACCAGACCCTGTTGCTGCCCGGTGCCTCCTATCACAGCTTGGGACACACCTTGCAGTTGATGCGCTATTTCAAAGGGCGTTATGACTCTTTTGAACTGGCGTCTGATTTTGCCGAAACCCTGGCGGACGATACGCTGCTGGCCTTTGTGAACGGAGTGGGGGACTGGCCTTCCATACGGGATTATCTCAAGGCCGAAGAGCAGAAATGGGTGCGGAAAGCCCGCAAGTTCACCCTGTACGAAAACAATCCCTATCGGATTAAATAAAACCACGGAAACGGACGTTTAATTGAGAATTTTTGTGTAAGTTTGCAAAATATATAGTAAAAAACAACAATATGAAACAGGACATCGAAATTTTCGATCTCATCAAAGAGGAGAAAAACCGGCAGAGTTCCGGACTGGAACTGATTGCTTCTGAAAATTATGTGAGTGAACAAGTCTTGGAGGCGCTGGGCAGCGTCTGTACCAATAAATATGCAGAAGGGTATCCCGGAGCCCGTTACTATGGCGGGTGTGAAGTGGTGGACAAAATAGAACAACTGGCCATCGACCGCCTGAAAGAGATTTTCGGGGCGGAATACGCCAATGTGCAGCCCCATAGTGGTGCCCAGGCGAATATGGCGGTGCTTTTCACCTGCCTCAAGCCCGGCGATACCTTTATGGGTTTGGATTTG
>JAGCUV010000110.1 GCA_017962705.1 Bacteroidales bacterium | reverse complement strand
GAGGCTTCCGACCGCTACGGGGTGAAGTTGCTGGGAGGCGATACTTGCCGTGCAAAGGGTTTGATGACTGTAAGTATCACCATTATGGGGACCTGCAAGGCGGGCTGTTCTGTCAAGCGAAGCGGAGCCAGGGCGGGAGATAAAATTTGTGTCAGCGGTACCCTGGGAAACAGTGCTGCGGGACTCTCCCTGCTTCAGGAGGGACAACGGAAAACTCCCGGCGAAAAGCGTTTGATAAAGGGCCATCTGGAGCCTGTCGCGCGGGTGGACCTAGTACAGGCGCTCTCTGCGATGCCGGGCGTAGGTGCGCTGATGGATCTGTCGGATGGCCTGGCCGCTGATTTGCCGCATATCCTCGAAGCATCCGGGCCTTCTTTGGGTGCCGTCATAGATGTGGCGAAGATTCCTCTTTCCAAAGACCTGCGCGCCGTATGTGCCGAACATGGCTGGGACGTCCTCTCGCCGGCGCTGGAGGGAGGGGAGGATTATGAACTGCTTTTCACCTGCCGTCCCGATGCGCCGCTGGAGAGCCTTGTGCAAGCCGGACTTCCTGATATTACGGTCATTGGAGAGATTACTCCGGACGCCGAGATTCAATGGCAGGGGACAAATAGGGCGTTTCACGGTTTCCGACACTTTTAAAAATGTGTTTCGAGCGCAAAAAATCTTGAATATTTTTTGCAGAATCAAAAAAAAGTAGTACCTTTGCAATCCCGAAAGGAAATTCCTGAATAGCTCAGTTGGTTAGAGCATCTGACTGTTAATCAGAGGGTCCCAGGTTCAAGTCCTGGTTCAGGAGCCAGAGAGGTATGAAATGCGTTTCGTACCTCTTTTTTTTGTATCTTTGTTGGGATTCGTTACGAAGTAAAGGTCAGAGTATGAAAAAGACGCTTTGTTTGATTGTAAATGTACTGTCCGGGTTGATGGGGCTATCTGCGCAGGAGCCCGTCGATTTGGGACTGTCCGTCAAGTGGGCTTCCTGCAATCTGGGGGCTTCCCGTCCTGAGAAGTATGGGAATTATTATGCGTGGGGCGAGACCCGGACAAAGTGGTATTACGACTGGAATACCTACAAATGGTGCGTGCGCGTGTTTGACCGTCTGACCAAGTACAATTTCGATGCACATTACGGCCGTGTCGACCACAAACAGACGCTGGAAGCAGCGGATGACGCGGCCCGAGTCAAATGGGGTGGCGCGTGGCGTATGCCGACGGCGGCGGAACTACAGGAATTGATTGATGGCTGTACTTGGGAATGGACCGTGATGAACAAAGTGAACGGCTATAAAATCTCCGGCAAGAAGCCCGGCTATACTGACCGTTGGATTTTTATCCCTTGCGGCGGCTCTCGCCAAGGCTTTCATCTTGAATATGATACGCAAATCTGCGAATTGTGGACGGCTTCTCTCGATACCGAGCAATTCGGTGCCTTTGCCTTGAGCGCGGGAGAAGCCGTCAAATGCCTCACCTCCAGCCGCCGCCTCGGCTGTCCCATCCGTCCCGTCTGCGACTAAAAGAACTTGCTGACTTCGTCCGGCGCTCTGCAGAGATTGATCCCAGCAAACACTCAACGGAGCTTGACGGGACGGACATTTAACGAATAGGCTCTTTCACTACTATCCATCTTGGCGCTTGACCCGTTGAACTCAAAACTCTTGGCCGCGTTGTTTCTCTCCAAAAGCTCGGAGGACCAGCAACCGTATACCTCGCAAGGGAAGATAATCTGCCTGCCATTGGACTTGGAGGTGAAGAGCCAATACGCCTGGCCGTCGTCGGCGGTCTCTTTGCTCAGATTGCAGGTGGTAAGAAGCTCCTCAAACTCGGCCGGGGTCGGTATTCTCCAGTTGCTGCCCAGTTTGACGCGTGCAACGTCATCCTCGCTTTCCAGAGTCGTCTTTCCATCCGTAAAGCCCTCATACCCATATTGGGAATTTGTGACATATTTGGTGAAATACCGATTGGGGTCCACCAAATAGAGCCATTTGTAATTAAAATTAAAAAGATGGATATCGTAGTCGGAAACGGGCTCCGTAACGCCCCAGTTGTAATAATCCCCGATGTCTTTTCGGGAAGTGGCACCGATGTTCATCGTACTCCATTTCACGGAAGTGCCGGGACCGAGGTCCACTGCGCCTTCAAAGTCAATGACGATGGATACGGAAAGGTTCGTCCCGTCGGTCGTCGTCCCGGTAAGGGTGGCCGTGTGTCCCACGGCATAGCCCCCATCACCCGAATACTCGACGCCCCGGACGGCGATACCATAGGGTTTCCCGTCGGTTCCGGTCAAGTAACGAATCTGCACTTTGTCTGCCGGGGTGGCGACCCAGTTGAGAACGGTATTGCCGGCATCTTCCGGCATAGCTTTCGTTCTCAACCAGATTTCCTCTCCGTCCCAGGATAAAGCCCGAGCGGGCGCGGCTACCCAATCCCAGTCGCTTGCTCCCCGGGTCAGCAGTTCGAGGCTGTTGACATTGGATGTGACGGTGATGGGGCAACTTGCCTTCTTTGCCCCGTCCTGTGTTTTGACGGTGATGGTCGCGGAAGCCGGACCCCTGCCGACAATGTTGACCTGCCCGTTTTCATCGACCGTGGCGACAGATAGGTCACTCGAAGACCAGCTCACTCGTTTGTCGGTTGCGTCATCCGGGGTAAAGACCGGAGTTAAGGTGAAGGATTCGTGCAGGTTCGTACAAATCTTCGTGGATGGCTCAAGGGATATGCTCTGGATATGCACGAAGGGAGTGTCGAAGAAACGGACGCTCTCGGCGGCATATTCCTTTCCATCCAACTTCAGATAACCCTGATAATAGTAACGGGTATTGGAGTTCAGACCATCAAGGGTGAAGCGGAAGGTTGCGACTTGCTCGGCAGACCCTGCGGGCGTCATGTCCGTGCTCAGGACCGTATGGCTCAACTGTTCCTCCGATTCGCCCCAGCGGAAACCGAACTCGGCACCGACATAATGGATGAGGCCGACCTGGAAGGGGGCTGTGTGGGCTCCGATTTCCCCAAGAGAGAAACGCAGCATATCATCAACGCCCGCCGTCTTTGCCTCCTTTGTCTCACCAAAGACATCCGTTCCGTTGGGATAGGTCGCGTAGGCCCTGTAATAGTAAGTCGTATTGGGTTCCAGTCCGTTCACTTGGACATAGAAGACGCTTCCGACTTCAACACTCCCGGCGGCTGTCTTGCGGCTGGTCTCTTCGCGGAAATCCGCATCGGAAGAGACCTGTATGCCGGCTTCGGTCCACGTGGCGCCGTCTTCGACTGTCAGGTAGCCCGAGAAGCGCAGCTGGGTCAGGGATTCACTGACCGCATTGTTATCGGTATGGGGCGTGATATTGGCGAGCGCTGTGCGAAAATGCTGCATCTGGCTATAGTGGGTTCCGCTTTGCGGCATTTCCTGCATTGCTTCGGGAACCCCTTCCTCGTGTGTATATTCCCAGTCGCAGCCGGCCATCCACCAGTATTCCGTGTCGGGTGTCAACCCCTCTATATCGGCTTTCAGTTCCATTGAGGCCAGTCTGCCCATACCCTTTTCGACCGGCATCTCTCTCTGATTCCAGTTCTGTTTATAGGCCGTTGTCAGCTTCTCAAAACTGGAAATGGCGGGCGCCTGTCCGCTCCCGTTATCGGCGGCCAGCAGCAGGAAAGGTTCGAAGCCGTGCCAACGGGCTCCGTTATTGAAAGAGACGTCAGGGACTTCCACATAGGCCTGAATCGTGGCCTGTAGCGGGCTGATGTCCTGGGTGGAACATGCACCGAAATGGATGGTAAAGAATCCGGAAGGATCATCGGGGTCCTGCGGTTGGTCGGGTTGTTGGGGATCTTGCGGGTTCTCCGGCTTTTCCGGGTCCTGCGGTTGAACGTTGCTACCGTTGTCCGCTGTTTGTTCTTGCGTGTTTTGGATTTCTCCCTTGCTACAGGAGGGGAATATCGCCACCGCCAAGGTGAGCGTCAGCAGCACATAGAGAATACGGCGCATCATACTGATTTCTTTATTGAGAATTTCCCCAAATGTAAGAATTTTTTTTCATTACACAATCAAGTCAGTATGAATTCGGAAATCTATTCTAAGTATCAAATTGAGACTTTGAATTTTCTTTTTGATACTTTGGAATTCGCGATTGGAGAGGGAAGTACGCGTGTATCTAAAACAAAAAAGCCAGCCTGGGACGCTGACTTTAGGGCTCGAATCAAGTAAACTTTGAGAGGGTTGTCATCCCTTCGCACCGAATTCCCCGCGACGATTCCGATGCAAAGATATGAAAATCTTACTAGAACTGCAAAACAGTATCTTTGGGGTGAATCCGAGTTGAACGTGTCTGTTATAATATGAATGATAGGACGAGGATTCCAAGTATGATGATTATCAGGAGAACGGACCAGCTGAATTTTTTCTTCTTATCGGGTTCTTGATTCGCTGATTTTTGTTTGATTGTTTCCGACGTGGGCTGGGGATTCGAGGCTATTGAAGTCATAGCCCATTCGGATGGCAAATAATGTTCCCGAACTATAGCCAAAAGTTCTTTTGCCTGGAAAATGAGTTTCTCACATTCGACCACCTCGTCTTCCAGTTCTTCACTATCTTCGAAATCACCGGGATATTCTTCTTCTCTTTGCTCCTCATCGTCGATAGCTTCAACCGGGAGGTTGTAAAGAAGGATATTGACATCTTTCTCAATCTCGTTCAACCGTTTTTCCAAGTTGACGATGTCGAAGGACGGATCGGTCAGATAATCTTTTTCCGTCAAGGCCGTCAGGAAAGCTATTCCCAAACGAACTGCTGCTGATTCGTTCTCGTACATAGGCGTCAGTCAAAGATTTGTCTCCATTCAGCGGACAATTTATTCAAATCGCTCCAGCCATAGTTCTGATTACACCCGCTGGTTTCCGGAAGGCGAAGCACCTTCACATCGGTCAATGCTGGAATCGTGGCGAGTTTTTTCTTGATTTGTGCTCCAAAATCACGGTATTTCCCGAATCCATTGATGGCTATGACCTTGATGGTGGGGTGTTGAATCATAAATGCAATAATATCATTGGGTCTGCCGTCACGAATTGCCGTGTCATTGCTTCCCGGCCTGATAGCGGACTCGTAATAGTCCCAAAGGGCGATGTGGTGCCTCGCCAAAAAAGCTTTCTTCTGCGGATAATCAATAGGTGGGCTTTCCCAAGTAAGTTGACATAACACCCTCCATATCCGGTTGGAACTCGAATAGTAATATTGCTGATGTGCCAACGATTCCCCACCGGGCAGTGTTCCAAGAATCAAAATTCTGGGCTCATCGCACAGCAAAGGCTCAAAGCCGTATGCCCTTGGACTATTGATATCGTCTTGCATATGTCATTATATTAATCTAGACCTACAAAATTAATGATTATTATCATAATAAACGATAATTAATTTGGAAATAAATTCATAAATTTGTGCTTGTCAAGCAAGCACGGTCGTGGAATCGGCCGTTAATGAAACAAGGAGCAATAAGTCATCCTATTCAGGGACGCTGCTTCCTTCACAATCATAATACATTTGTTTAGGGAAACTTTCGTCTGCCCAGATAAAAAATAAAGTCGCCAGGTAGCGACTTATGAATGGGGCTCGGATCAAATCTCTTTGAAAAGGATGTCGTCCCTTACGCGAATTCCCCTTTGACAAATCCGATGCAAAGATGTATACTTTTTCTCAATAGGCAATAATTGCGAGAATATAACTTGTTTGATATAAGAAGAACTGAAGATACCAATTATGGAGAACAACAAAAATATCAATAATTGCACTGATGAAATTCCGCAAGGAAAGACTCGGGAAGAAATTAGAATCCGTGAGAGAATCATCAAGGACTTTTATGCTAAATGGATATCAGAAAATCCATCTAAATCAGTGTGGAATAATTCATTAAAAGCAGAAATTAAGGTTAAACAACTATCATACAACGAGACGCACGAACACGCGGCCCGTTCCTATGAGTCCACCATGGCCGTATTCCAGTTGTCAGATATTCTTTCAAAAGCAATTAAAGTATCATCCGGCCCCAAAAAACAAGGTGACAAAAATCAAAGATGTTTTTCTAGGATTGTGATTATGCGATACAAAAACATTCGCCTCGTTGTTGGTTTTCAGCCGTCAAAAGGGGAGTATGTCCAATATTCAATTACAGCAAGGCCCGCAGAGGATTTATTAAAAAAATAAAAGTCGCCCAGGTCGCGACTTTTGAGATGGGGCTCGAATCAAATTTCTTTGAAAGGGTTGTCAACCCTTCGACGAATTCCCCTTTGACGAATCCGTTGCAAATATAGGCACTTTTTCTTAATTGACAAATTATTTTGACTATTCCGACTCCTATTTCTGCAAACGAAGTTCGTGGGTGATGCAGGGGGGATATTCGGAGGGGAAGTGGCTGATAAGGATGAGGGTCTTGTGGGGACGGCGGACGAAGGCTTCGATGATGTGCTTGGCCATTTCGGAGCGATGGGCGTCGAGACCGTGGAAGGGCTCGTCGAGAATGAGCAGTTCGGGGTCCTTGACAAAGGCGCGGGCCAGCAGGCATAGTCGCTGTTCTCCGCTGGAAAGTTTGAGGAACGAGCGTTCCGCCAGGTCCCGGATGCCGAAAACCTCCATCCATTCGTGGCAGAGAGCCATTTGCTCCGGGGTAGCGCGCTGAAACAGGCCCACCGTGTCAAAAAGTCCGCTGGCCACCACATTTTCAGCCGGAATATTCTTTTGATAGGCCCGGTGCATTTCGGGACTGACGTAGCCGATATGGCGTTTGATGTCCCAGATTGTTTCTCCGCTGCCGCGCCGATGCGAAAACAACTCGATGTCGCACGCATAACTTTGCGGATTGTCGGCGCAGACACAGGAGAGCAAAGTGGATTTCCCGCTGCCATTGGCGCCGCTCACCACCCATTTTTCACCCTCGTGGACCACCCAGTCCAGGTCTTTCAGAATGATGCGCGATCCGTAACGGATGGTTACTGCGTTGCAGCGGATGATTTCAGCGCCAGGCTGTTGCGGATAGAAGGATTCCTGTGACAAATCCTTGACAGGAAAGGCCTCTACGCGCGCTTCCAATGCGGACCAATCGACGGGCTTTTCATCCCGAGGGAACCCCGACGTCCTTTCGCGGGGAATCTGGAATCCCGACGCCACCTCGCGAGGCAGCCTCTCGCTTTTTTCTCCGTCTACAATGACATAGTGCGTGACGCATTTCGGGACGACATCCAGCCGGGCCATCACCAGCACCAATTGGATGCCTCGGCCGGCCAGTTCGTCCAGCAAAGCGGACAGCATTTCCCGCGTAGCGGCGTCCAGCCCGATGAAGGGATTGTCAATGACCAGGATTTGCGGATGCCGCAGCAAGGCTTTGGCCAAATGGAAACGCCGCAACTCACCGCTGGAGAGCGAAATCAGATACTCGTCCAGCAGGGGAGTCAAGTGGAAAAAGGACAACAGGCGGAGCAGGCTCTCATCGGAGGAATCAGCAATGGGCTCTCCTAGCGTGCGCTCCAACGATTGCCGTACCGTAGGGTTGAACTCGGGGTCGATTTCTATCTGGTTCCATCGCTTCTGGAGGTAATACGAACTGTTCGATATACCGTAGGTGTCGCGGAAGGCGATGTATTGCACCTTGTCATACGGACAATGCACCAGGAATTTCTCCACCAGACGGCTTTTGCCGGCGGCGTTGTCGCCGATGACGGCCACATTCTCTCCCGGGTGCAACTCCCCAAGAGCAAACCGGGCTATCTCTGGAGAGAGATTGCCCGGCTCAAAGGATGGTGTCTGTTCAACCATCAGATCATCAGGGCGCCCACCAGACCGAGGATGGCGTAGAACTCAGGAAGAGCGGCGTAGATGAGCGTGTTGGTGAACACATCGTGTCCCTGGGAGACACCGACGATACCATTGGCGCAGACCTGACCCTGACGGATGGCGGAAAGCATACAGACGAGACCGACGCTCAGACCGATGCCGAAGACAGCCAGACCGCTTTCAGCCACCTTGCCGAGCAGCATGAAGAAGGCCACGAATCCGTAGATACCCTGCGTTGCAGGAAGGGCGGAAAGGACCATGAAACTACCGGAGGCTTCCGGTTTGCGTTTGAGACCGCCTTCCGCGGCGTTACCGGCCGTAGTGGTACCGATGGCACTTCCGATGCCGGCGAGGGCGAGCACGAGGCCCAGACCCAAATAACCAAGTACAGTGTTAAGCATAGTTATAAAAATTTAATTGTTAATTGTTTTTAGTTAAAGGATTGTATTTGCGTCCCTGCGCCTCATAACCCGAATTCTTGAAGAACTCCAGGAAATTGAGTCGCAAAGGATGCACGAATGCGCCCAGGGCGCACATCGCTACATTCAGCGTATGTCCTACGAGCACGATGAGTACGAAAGGAATCCAGAGATACCAGTCCGCCCCGTCGCCCAGCACCATCATTCCGATTTTGTTGAAGGCGAGTCCCAGCATACATCCGGCCAGTCCGAGCGCATACAGGCGCAGGTAACTGAGCACGTCGCCGAGCAGGCCCGTCACGGTGTTGTAGGTAGCCCACAGGCCACTGCCGATGTTCTTCAGGGGATTGCGGTGCAGGTCGTTGAGCAGGAAGATGCCCAGGCCGCTCAGGACGCCGAGCACAATGATGCACCCTTGCGTGACCTCGGAGGACAGCACACCGGCGAGGGAGATGCCTCCGATGATGATACCGCCGACAATGAGCAGCGTCCAGCCCCAGGTCCCCAGCGAGCCGAGGAAGCCCTGGTTTTTGGTTGCCATGATTGTCTTTACGATGAGGGCCAGGCAGATGTGTAAGATACCCACCAGCAGCGACAGTACCATCGTCCCGTCGTAGCCCATTATCTTGGACGGAAGGAAGACGCCTTTAATCGGCTCGAAGATGCTCCAGTCGGCAATATCGATGGAGAAGAAGGTGTGGAACAGGAAACCGATGATCACCGTCGCGCCACCCAGGGTCAACACGAGGGGGGCGAGGGATTTGAAAGCGTCCGCTTTCTTCAGAAGCAAAGCGACCGCCATCAGTACCAGACCGTAGCCGCAGTCGCCCATACAGAAGGCGAAGAACAGCATAAAGAAGATGGAAATGTAGGGCGTCGGGTCGAACCCATTGTAGGACGGGCGGCCGTACATATCCGTCAGCATCTCGAACATCCGCACGAAAGCGTTGTTCTTGAAGGCGATTGGTGGATTTTCCTCCACCTTCGCATCTCCTTTGATGTAGAGCGCGCCGAGGGCGTCCAGCCGGGCGGCAATCTCGCTTTCTTTCTCTTGGGGTGCAAAGCCCTCGAAGGTCAGTACATAGTCTTCAGCGACCGCATTGCCGGAAACACCGGCCAGGTAAAGGTCAAGTTGGGAGACAAGCCCGTCGCGCATTTTTTCCAAATCCGGAATGCAGGTCTGCAAGCCCTTCAAGCGGGATTCGAGCGCGGCTGTGCGCGAGGTCGTGGCGGCCAGTTCGCTTTCCGCGGCGGAAAGCGGCCGGTCGGGAGCGGCTATCTCGCCGGGCAGGTCATCAGCG
>JAGCUV010000109.1 GCA_017962705.1 Bacteroidales bacterium | reverse complement strand
GTTGCCGTCAGGATGGACAGTCACTTTCACCAGTTTACGTCCCTCGATGGCCGGAAGCATAAGCGAATTACCCCTGTCCGCGATGGCTACATGACCTTCCCTGCTGCTGTCAGTCGGGGAAACATACCTTCCGCAAGAGAGGGAGAAATTAAATGACGCATCGCCTGCCGAGGCGCTGAAAGAAATGTCTGTTCCTTTGGTCTCGGGGCAGCCATCCGGCTGTTTTCTGAAATCGAAAGTCAGATGCAGGAGGCCGTCCTCATATTGTACGGGATCCACGGACACCTCCGTTGTCCATGTCCGGCCGAAACGGTCCGTGACTTCCACCGTCCCGGTTCCGCAGGCCTCATCGGGGACGCGGACCACAAAGGTATGGTCCCGATGCCCGCTGTACTTCTGCGGGAGTCCAGCCGGCTTATAGGCGAAAAGCATCTCTTTGTAGGACAGATCATAGCAGTCGTCCTTGATCATGGGATAGGTGTTGTCGCCGATACGCAGTACCGGGAGCTGCCAATGCTTGTCCCAGAGAAACACGTTGGCATAGACAAAGTCGTCGTCATAGGAGCCTCTGGGGTATGCCCGGAGCTGGACACTTTCATCCGTCCGGGTCAACTTCCATTTGTACTCCGGCTTGTTCTTCCCTTTGAAAGGAGCCCTTTCGACTTCCTGAAGATGATACTTCCAGCTGATATCCTTTCCGGACACTTCCATCACGACATAGCCGCGGGGCGTTCCGTCTCCGTTGACGTGTTCGTTCGTGTGGCCGAACGGACCGACGGACCGGCCGACGATGAAAGTCTCGATGCCGGAAGGATTGGCCGGAGATTCGACCCGTCCTATGAACGTATATGTGTGAGTGTGTCCGCACCAGACATACAGTTTGTCAAAGCCCTGGAGCGCCGCCAGGAATTCGTCCAGTTTGTAGGCCGTTTCCATGCTGTCGTGTATCATACTGTTTACGCCGGTAGCATTGAACGGATTGGCATGGGTGAACACCATCACCGGCATATCTTTGGGTACCAGCGCCAGGTCTCCCTTCAGCCAGGTCAGGAATTCGTCTTCCAGACCATAGAGCAGAGGGTAGCGGCGCAAGCCTTTCACGAAGATGCAGTCATCCACGACGACGCAATGGATCTGCCCCAGGTCGAAAGAGTAGTTACGCGGGCCGAAAAAGTTTTCGAACATTCTGACACTCTCATCATCGTTTTCCGCTGCTACCAGATGGTCGTGGTTGCCGACCACATTAAAGAACGGACACCCGAGCGTGGCCGTTTCCTGGCAGTACAGAGGATACACGGAAGGCTCAGCAGATGTGGTCCTCGGGCCTAATGCGGCGATGTCCCCCATGCACATTCCGTAGTAGCATCCAGGGTCCGATGCCGCTTTGAGGCGCATGTCCTCAAACATGTCCAGCCACACATCCGTGGCGCAGTAACCCGTATTGTCCCTTTTTGCCGCGGGGTCATAGACATGGGCCTGGGGATCGGCGATGATGAGCATCTTGAACTCATCCGCCTTCGCCGCCCGCTTCACCAGCGTTATTTTGGCAGTTCTCTCCCGGCCTTCATATTTGGGAACTTCGCTGAAAAAAGTGGGAACCCCGTTTTTTAAGACCGGAAGATAATCTGAAGGAATCCTGACGGATACGAACCTTACCCGTTCCGGGCGGGGGGAATTAAAATGGAATTTGCCTTCATTGTCCGTAATGGACTGGGTAAAGCAGTCTGTAACAACGGCTCCAACAACCGGCCGTCCGTCCGTATCGACGACCTGACCGCTCATCACCGGCCCTTTATGCGGTTTTGCCGACAATGCGGCGGTCAGGACAAGGCCCGAAAGCACCAGCAACAAGATCCGCTTCATATTATACAATCGTTAAAATCACTTCACCGTAATAATTTCGCTATGCTCCTTCCCCTTCGTGTCTGTCCAACTGATGCGGTAGGTCCCCTTGAAGCCGCGCCAGGAGACTGTTCCCTTTCGGGGCTGAAGTTCCAGGGAGGTCCGCCACTCATGGTTGATGAGCTGGTCAAGGGCGTAATAGGCCGTCTTCGGCGTCATGTCACGATGGAACAGGCCCGAGATGTTGGGCTCGCCGGGGGCTCCGCAGTTGTCGACGATATTCCACCAGGTAATGCCCATCATGGATGGAAGGCTGAACCAGATCCGGTAAAGATTCCTTGCGATAATGGCCTGAATCATCTCTCCGCGCTCGCCGTCGCCGGCCGAAGTGATCGTGATTTCACTCAGGCAGGTCGGGATGCCGAACGCTCCGAGTTTGGAAAAGAAAGCCCTGATGGGAGCCGGGTCCACAAGCTTCAAATGCGGGTCCAGATGCTTGCCGCTTGCGATATCAAGACATTGTTGCGGCTGGAAAAGATGCATCTGGGAACCCAGTACGTCGATTTTTGCGCCCCTCTTCAAGAGGTTACCCACCTGGTTGACGTACCGCTCGTCCACCACATAATCGTTGATATTGAGCAGGGAGTTCCAACTGTTGCATTCTTCCGCTACCCGGAAGGATTTGAAAGTGTAGTCGGAGAACATAATGCCGTATCTCGACTTGCAGACGGGCTTCGACGGGTCCTGGCTTCCGCTGCCGAAGTCCTGTGCGCTCTCGTTCACCACGTCCCAACTGTCAATCCGGCCTTCATAATGGCCCATGATATCCCGGACACGTTGCAGCGTACGCTCTTCTTCTTTCCGGACATAGGTCGGAAGGATGGTCGAGAGTTCTTCGGGAGACATGTGCTGGTACGAAGGGACCGAAGCCGCATTCCCGATAAAGACCATGATTTCAAGGCTGTCCAGTGCGGCCCGTTCGTCGGCGGGAATTCCGTCGTATTGCATCCATTCCGGATATTGCCATTTTCGGATGCCCCAGACCAGGGGGTGGCCGTGGACTTTGACATGGTGCTCTTCGCACCATTGCACGATCGGATCCGTGGGGGGGCGGCGCCAATGGGGTTGGCGCATGGGATTGGGTGCTTGATTCCACCACTCCTCGGTGTCTGTATAACCCTCCTTATAGCGGGGAGAGCCGGGTTTCCGTTCGAAGTCCTTCCAATAGAACGGTATGGTCGCCCGGTTGAAAAGCGTACCGAAGAGTTCGCGGTAGCGGGCATTGGCTTCGGGAGTGCCGAGCTGGTTCCAGTTGAAGGCGGAGGCTCCGAAAATGAACTCCGAGCCCGTCTGCTCCACTTTAACTTTCGTCCCGCGTTTTACAGCCCCCACCTTGAAACTGGCGTTCGCCTTGCGGTAGGCATCAATATCGGCATCGATGCGCGCTTGCTCGGCGTCGTTCCATATTTCCCAGTAGGCTGTGGACATGACCCCTGCGGTGTCCTCCGATACGCGGGTGGGAATTGCCTGCGCCCAAAGCAAATGACTGAAGGGGAAGAGGCAAAGTGCCAGTAACAGGCGTCTCATATCTAAATATCCGTTATTTTATAATGTAAAATCACCCGTTTTTTGTGAAGACCATATTTGGTCCTATCGCAAATCTATGAAAATTTTAGAAGTAACTCATAAAACTCCCTCATTTTTCTTTGTGTATTTTATAATGTAAATCTCGGATGGCGCTATTTTGTCAGCTCGATTTTCTGGTTGATTTTCCGGGCACAGGCCAGAACGCTGTCGAGAATGGTCTTTTCGTCGGACATACGCTCTGACGGGAGATACACGCCCACGGCTCCGACAATGTGCCCATGCTTAAACAACGGCGCGGCAAATCCGACGATCCCTTTGGAGTCATAGTCTATGGCATAGCCGTTCATCTTTATCTGTGTAAGGGCGTTCACCAGCTCGCCTTCCGGGTTGGACGAGAGATGAATCCCCGGCCATTCGTCCTGGCGCGGCAGACCGTTGCGGGCGATGAACTGCTCAAGATGTTCCGGGGTGTAGTTGGCGATAATGACCCTTCCACTGCACGCGGGATAGACGGATTTGTCCAGACGTGTCCTTACGACAATCTCCCTGTCCGGGCTGGTGGAGAAAAGGACAACCCTCCGGTCGTTGCGCACGACGGAGAGAATCGCGGATTCGTTGAGTTTGTCACCGAGATCCTGCAGGTCGACCCTGGCTATCTTTGTCAGCGAATCGTTCTCGATTGTCCTTCCGGTCAGATGGTAAAGTTTGTACCCCAGGCGGTAACCACTGCGCGGGGCTGCCTGGTCTATATATCCGCGTACACGGAGTGTTTTGATGATGTTGGCGCAGGTACCCTTATCGATCCCGAGTTTACTTGAGATGGTGGCGAGGCTTACTTCCTTGTTCTCATTGGCGGAGAGCAATTCCAGGATTTCCAGCGCTCTGGATATGGACTGAATCATTTTATATTGTAAAATTTATCGCAAAAATATAAATATTCTTTTGGGCTGCAAAATTCTTTGTAATATATTAGCATCGGGAATTCTAAAATTTTATATTATAAAAATGGATCCTTCGAAACTAAAAATAACCGATATGCGCTTCGCCGACATTGACGGGGCGCCCAAGCGCTGCACGCTCCTGAAGATTTACACCAATCAGGGGCTCATAGGCTATGGAGAGGTGCGCGATGCCTCCAGCAAGACCTACGCTCTGATGCTCAAGAGCCGTCTGCTGGGGGAAAATCCCTGCAACGTGGACCGCATCTTCCATAAGATCAAGCAGTTCGGCGGCCCGTCCCGTCAGGGCGGCGGCGTCTCGGGCGTCGAGATCGCGCTCTGGGATCTGGCCGGCAAAGCCTGGGGAGTACCCGTGTGGCAGCTGCTGGGCGGCAAATACCGCGATAAGATCCGCGTCTATTGCGACACCGATGCCGACGGCAAGGACAACGACGGCCATGCGATGGGCCTAGCGCTCAAAAAGCGTATGGGAATGGGATTCACCTTCCTCAAAATGGACCTCGGGATCGGGATGCTGCTGGATGAGCCCGGCACCCTGAACGCCCCGCTCGGCTTCATCGAGGAGATGAAACAGTACGCCCCGCACATCCTCAATGTCCAGGGCGGCAGCGTCACCGCGGATATGGTGCGTAAGCAGAAGAGCTACGATATCGTGACCACGGCCCACCCCTTCACGGGCATCCACCTGACCGAGAAAGGTCTTGACATCCTCGAGAAGTATGTGCGCGAGGTGCGTGAGGTCATCGGCTACGAGGTCCCGCTCGCCATCGACCATTTCGGCCACGTGTGCGTTGAGGACTGCATCCGTTTCGCCCGCAGGGTCGAAAAATACAACATCGCCTGGATGGAGGATATGATTCCCTGGATGTACACGGATCAGTACCGCCGCCTCAAGGAAGCGACGACCATCCCCGTCTGCACCGGCGAGGACATCTACCTGAAGGAAAACTTCGAGCCGCTCGTGAAAAGCCACGCCGTGTCGGTTATCCATCCGGATATTCTCACCTGCGGCGGCGCTCTCGAGCTCAAGAAGATTGCCGACATGGCCGACGAGCAGGGCGTGGCGGTCGCCATCCATATGGCGGAAAGCCCCATCGCCTGCATGGCTGCGGTCCACGCCGCGGCCGCGATGCACAACGTGCTGGCCATGGAGCTCCACTCGGTGGATATCCCCTGGTGGCAGGATTTGGTGAACGGCCTTCCCAAACCGCTGGTGAAGGACGGCTACATCGAGGTCCCGAATACCCCGGGCCTCGGTATCGAATCCCTCAACGAGGAACTCATCGCAGAAAAGATCAATCCGGCAATCCCCGGTCTGTGGGAGTCGACGGATGATTGGAACCAAGAATTTTCAAACGACAGGATATGGAGCTAAAAATGTTTGATCTCAGCGGAAAGACCGCCCTTATCACCGGAAGCGGCCAGGGCATCGGCCGGGCAACCGCCGTGCTGCTGGCAAAGCAGGGTGCGAAAGTAATCATCAACTGGAACTCCAATGATGCCAAGGCGGCCGTCACGATGGAGGCTGTCAAGGAAGCCGGAGGAGAATATCTGGCTTGGAAATACGACATTTCCCGTCCGAGCTTGCGCGAGGACTTCGAAAAGTTTATGGCTGACAATGACATCACGGTGGATATCCTGGTGCTCAATGCC
>JAGCUV010000108.1 GCA_017962705.1 Bacteroidales bacterium | reverse complement strand
GAGGCCGCACACGTTATGGAGCACCACCACGAGCATGACAATCAAGCCGCCGTCAAGCAGCTTGGGCGCATTGGCGGCGATGACACTGAGGACGATGACGCAGATGGCGAGGGTGGACAGGGCCGGCAGATAGGCCGACGCACGTTCCGTCGTCCGAGGCCAGAAGCGCTTCACGAGGAGGCCCAGCGCGATGGGCAGGATCACCACCCACAGGATGCTAAGGAGCATGCCGACGACATCGACAGCCACCGTCTCCCCCGCCAGCAGCCACACCAGCAAGGGGGTCAGGACCGGCGCCAGCAAGGTGGACACGGCCGTCATCCCAACGGACAGCGCCAGGTCGCCCTTGGCCAGGTAGGTGATGACGTTCGAGGCCGTCCCGCCCGGACAGCATCCGACGAGGATGACGCCGATGGCCAGGGCGGGTTCCAGCCGGAAGATTCTGGTCAAGGCAAACGCCAGCAACGGCATCACCGTGAACTGCGCCAGACAACCGACGAGCACGTCCTTGGGCCGGCTGAATACCACCTTGAAATCTTCCGCCTTTAGGGTCAGGCCCATCCCGAACATGATCACCCCGAGCAGCGGGTTGATGAGCTTGGGCTTCAGGTGACCGATCGTGCCGGGGAAAAGCAGGGCGGCCAGCGCCGACAGCAACACCAGCACGCCCATGTAGTCCGAGATCAGTTTGCAGAAGCGCCTCATCGGTGATTATTCGTCGTAGAACGGGATTTCCTGATTGTCGTCGTTTTTGACCACGAGTTTCTTGGCTTCGAGCGAGACGATCTTCAGGTTATCCATTTTGGGCATTCCACCCAGCAGGACTTGCTTGAATTCTTTTTTGAGCGTGCTGATCTCTCCTTTGATCTGCTTGTCCAGCAGGGATTTGGTCTTCGCGTCCATGCCCTTGATTTCATAGTCGACATCGACCTTGGCCTTCGCGTTGTTGAACTGGTTATTCAGGTCGTTGCCATCGCGTTTGTAGCTGCCGGGTACCGTGACGGAAGCGATGAGATTGATGGGCACACCATCCTCTTTCATGTCCTGTTGGGCCGCGATCAGCATCTCGCAGCTCCCGTTCTTCTCGAACGTGAGGGCGACGGCGATGCCTTGCCCATCTTCATCGTTGAGGACGGTGCACCACTGTTTGCCCACCAGGTTTTGGGCATTTACTGCCAGGGCTGTGACGAGCATCAGCATCCAGGTGAAAATGATTCTCTTCATAGTTTGGATAAGGATTTATTCAGGCAAATATGGCTTTTTCCATTTAGTTCTGCAAATGACCTTACAAAGATAGCCATTTGTATGTATGAATTGCGTATCTTTGTGGAGAGCCTATAACCCCCTATAAAATGAAAAGAGTACAGGAATTGGTCTCGGTCATCTCCCAGGGCATGGTCTATCTCATCCTTGATATCATGAAAGCCAAAACTTGGGCCTTGATCGGTCTTGCCCTGCTCGTCTGCGGCAGCGGCTTCGCACAGAACCATGTCCGCGGCTCGCTGCAGGTCGGCGCCGCCAAGGTGGACGTCACCCCGGGTCCCGACCAGTTGGGCCGCAATTCCTATGGGATCCTGGACCGGACGCATTTCCGCGTGATCCTCTTCTCGAACGGATCGCACATCGCAGGACTGGCCAACGTGGACGGAAATCCCAACCAGCGCTGTGTCGATGCCGTAAACGAACGCATCGAGAAGGATTTCGGCATCCCGGCGGGCAATATCATCTACAACGGTACCCACTGCCACTCGACCGGCACCGTACCGATGGACGAATTGACCGAAAGGATGTACCAGGCCATCAAGAAAGCCTATCAGAGCATGGTCCCGGCCAAGGTCGGCGTCGGCAAAGGCGTATGCTACCTCAATGTCAAGCGGGATCTCTTCGATCCCGAACGCGGGACTTGGTGGGAAGGTCCCGACTATGACGGCAAGTCTGACAAGACCGTCGGCGTACTCTACTTTGAGAGTCTTGACGGCAAGCCGATAGCGACCTATTACAACTACGCAATGCATGCCGTCATCACCGGCCAGCTCGACATGGTCACAGGCGATTTCCCCGGCAAGTCCGAGGGGTACATCGAGAGCCGCTACGGCGAGGATTTCGTCGCCATCTTCTCCTCCGGCGCCGCCGGCGACCAGAATCCCCTCTATTTCCAGCAGACCTTCGACCTGCGCGACATCCGCATCGAGGAATATGCGAAGCGCGGCGAGGACATTTCCAACAGGATGCCTCCCGGGGGACAGGGGCTCGACCGCAACAATCCCGAGGTGCACCGCCTGATGGAAGAACAGAAGAAGATGGCGGAGAGCTACGGCCAGATTCTCGGTGAGGAAGTCAAGTACGTCATCATGATGATGCGCCGTTTCGAGACCGACGTGACCCTGGAGGCCGCGCGTACACATGTCGTCTGCCCCGGACGCCGTCAAACCAACGGGGGCGGCCGGGCCGGTTATGCCGGCGAATACGAGGACGCGGACGATATCTCCCTCGAGATCGGTCTCGTCATGCTGGACGACATTCCCGTCTGCGCCATTTCGGGGGAACCCTATAACCAGATCGCCGTCGATCTCAAGAGCAAGTCGCCCTATACCTTCACCATCGTGACCACGGTCACGGACGGCCACAACAAGGGCCGCGGCGGCTATATCCCGGATGACGAGTCTTATGGGGCCCAGGTATTCGAAGTCCTCAGCTCCGGGTACAAACAGGGCTACGCCCAAAAAGCCATCGTCGACGGATTACTGGACTTGATCCACGAGGCGACCCATTGATGCCCGGGACTGGGATAATACTGTTTTGAACCATGAGACGTATCCTCCTTCTTTCCTTTTTTTCCATGCTCTGCGCGGGGGCTTTCGCCCAGCAGGAGAAGATTACCGGTGTTACGATCAACCCGGACAACAGTGTCACCTTCCGTTACCGCAATCCCAAGGCCGTCACGGTCGAGGTGTCGGGCGAGTTCATGCAAGGCTCGGCCCCGCTCCAGGAGATGGACGGGGTATGGACCTACACCACGCCCCCGCTTGCGTCCGAGATGTATTTCTACGGCCTGACCGTGGATGGGGAACCCATCCTGGACCTCAACTATTCGATGGTGAAGGACATCCCGCGGTGGATGAACTATTTCATCATCGGCGGAGAGAAAGGGGACCTGTACAGCGTGCAGGACGTCCCGCACGGCACCGTCGCTTCGCGCTGGTATGACAGCGCCATGCTCCGGATGCGCCGCCGGGTGAATATCTACACACCCCCGGGCTACGAGAACAGCAAGAAGAGCTATCCCGTCTTCTATCTCCTGCACGGAAACGCCTGCGACGAGAACTCCTGGCTGGACTTGGGGCGCGCCGCGCAGATCCTGG
>JAGCUV010000107.1 GCA_017962705.1 Bacteroidales bacterium | reverse complement strand
CTGCTCGAAAACGGCGCGAAAATGGCCGCTCCGGGCGAATTTACGCAGCGGGCCTTCGTCAATGGCAAGATGGACCTCTCCCAGGCTGAGGCTGTTGCCGACCTGATCGCCGCCCAGACCGCTGCGGCGCACCGCATCGCCCTGAAGCAGCTCAAGGGCGGTTTCAGCAGCGAACTTGCGGATATGCGGGCCGAGCTCCTCCACCTGGCATCGCTCCTGGAGCTGGAGCTGGACTTCAGCGACGAAGAAGTCGAATTTGCCGACCGCACGCTACTTCGCGAGCTGGTCGAAAAGGTCCTCACCCACTGCCGGAAACTCATCGAAAGTTTTCGTTTAGGTAATGCTATTAAAAATGGCGTACCTGTGGCAATTGTAGGTAACACAAATTCTGGAAAAAGCACTCTGCTCAATGCCTTGCTCGGTGAGAACCGTGCCATCGTTTCCGACATCGCCGGCACCACGCGCGACACCATCGAAGAGACTTGCAACCTGGATGGCGTGCTGTTCCGCTTCATCGATACGGCCGGTTTGCGTGAGAGTGAAGATACCATCGAGCGTATCGGCATCGAGCGCGCATACGAGAAGATTTCCGCCGCCCGGATCGTGCTGGCGGTCCTCGATCTGACCGCTCCCCTGCCCGACTTGCTGGCCAGTACCCAGGACATTGCTGCACGCGTTTCAGACGACCAGCAAGTGATCTTCCTGCTCAACAAGGCGGATGTTGTTTCCGATGAGACCGTCCGGAATGTGCGGGCCTCCCTGCCCGGCCGCCTGGCCTTCGTCATCGCCGCCAAGTCCGGCCTCGGCCTGGATGCCTTGCGCCATGAACTTGCTGCCTTATGGCGTGATCTCGACACCACTGCCGAAACCACACTGGTGACCAATACCCGCCACCTCGAAGCCCTGCAGAACGCCGCCGCCGCCCTCCGCCGCGTCCAGGAAGGCCTTCAGACTTCCCTCCCCACGGATTTCGTGGCCCAGGACCTGCGCGAAGCCCTCTACCACCTCGGAAGCATTGTCGGCGAAGTATCCAATAATGAGATACTTGGCAATATTTTCGGTCACTTCTGCATCGGAAAATAAATACACCGAACCACTCTCTACGCGCCCCGTACAAAACCTCCTAACTCTCACATAACCAACGATAAAATGTTGAAAACTTTTCCGGATTAGTTTGGGCTAATTCGGGATTTTTTTGCTATATTTGAACCACATTTGAACCACGCGTGGTTCAAGACTATGGAGGGCACCGGCCGAATACCATCCCTTTACATAGGTTTACGTAGATTTACAAACTTGTACCCAATTAGAAGGGTCAAACGGCACGATGAAGGTTCTCCGCTCCATCTCCGCCAAAATGTTGTAAAAAGTATGCACATTGTGACAAAGACCTGCTCTTGCTGCGGCAACACGTTTACCACGGACATCCCGAGGCAGACGTACTGCAGTGTCGCCTGTCGCAATACGCAGAACACCCGCATCAAGCGCCAGCGCAAAGAAGCACGCAGGGCCAGAGCCGAGGTGAAGGAAGCGAGAGCGACGCTCGAAGGAAAAGCCCACCTCTCCATCACCGAAGCCGCCAAATTCCTCGGAGTCTCCCGCCCTACCCTGTACGCCCGCATCAATGCAGGGGAACTCCAGCCCGTCAAAGTCTCCTCCCGAACTGTCCGCATCCCGATGGAACAGCTCAAAGCGGACAGCCAGTTGACGCCTCAGCCCAGCAAAGGCGATTTCTCCGTGCTCATATCAAAGGCCGAAGTCCTCGCCAAGTACAACATCTCCGAATCCTGGCTGATGCGTAAAATGAAAGAAGAAGGCATCCGCCCGCGCATCATCAAAGGCAAGGCCCACTACCCCAAAAAAGACGTGGACCGGATGTTCAAGCCCAAACCCACCTACAACGCGGATGAATGGTACAACGCCGAGGATCTGATGAAGAGCGAGGGTTTCACGCGCAAATACCTTTCTTCATACGTGCGCGAGAAGAAGATAGATTGCAAGCGGATCGGACGGACGATGCTCGTGGACAAGAAGCAATGGGACCGCAGCCGCCTTTTCCAGGGCGACATCGAAAAGAACTACCTCACCGTAGACCAGGCCAAGAAGCACTACCACCTCGGCCAGCAGACCTTCTACGACAAAGTCAAGGCCGCCGGCATTGAAGGCATCCGCACCGGAGTCTTCGTCTACTACAAGATTGCCGACCTGGACCGCCTCTTCAAAGACAAAACGCCCAAGATACCCGCGGAGATCCGCAGGAACTATATGCGCAGCGGAGACGCCCTCAAGCATTACCACCTCGGCCAGAAACGCTTCAGCGAAGAGACCCGTGCCGCAGGCGTGACCAAAGTCAAGACCGAGGGCAACTACGTCTGGTACAAGAAAGATGAACTCGACAAGTTATTCAAAAAGATAAGCGATAATGGGAACAACTAAAGTAACACTTCGCCAGCGGCTGCTGCCAAGCGGCAAGATTACGCTCTACTTCGACTTCTACCCGCCATTCCGCGACCCGAAGACCAAGAAGTACATCCGGCACGAATACCTGGGCATCTACCTCAAGAACAAGCCCAAATTCCAGGCCGACAAGGACGCCAACAAAGAGAAAATCGCCCAGGCCGAAGCGCTCCGCTCCGAGCGCGAATTGGCCATCATCCGCGTCCAGTACGACTTCCTGGACCGCACAAAGTTGAAAATGGACTTCCTCGCCTACTTCAAGACCAAACTGGACACGAAGGACCAGAAGTGGATTCGCGTCTATGACCATTTCAGTAACTACTGCGGAGGCAAATGCAAGATGGGCGACATCACCGTCCCCTTCTGCGAAGGCTTCCGCGACTACCTGCTTGATGCCGAACAGCTCAAGCACCCCGGCAAGAAACTCTCCCAGAACTCCGCCGCCGGATACTGGTCCACCTTCCGCGGCTTCCTCAAAATCGCTTATCAGGAGAAACTCTTGCAGGAGAACGTCAACGACTACCTCGAAGCCATCGAAGCCGTGGACGGGCGCAGAGAGTACCTCACCATCGAAGAAGTTCGTCAGTTGGCCGCCACGCCCTGCGACACGCCCGATCTGAAGGAAGCCTCCCTTTTCAGTTGTCTCACCGGCCTGCGTATCAGCGACATACTCGCCCTCACTTGGAGCAACATCGTAAAAGCCCAGGACGGAGGCTGGTGCATCCGCATCAAGACCGAGAAGACCGACACCGAGGCTACCCTTCCCCTATCGCAGGAGGCCTATGAACTCTGCGGCAAGCCCGGCTCCGGACTCGTCTTCAAGAACCTCAAGCGCCACTACACCCAGAAACCGCTCAAGGACTGGCTGAAGGATGCCGGCATCACCAAGCACATCACCTTCCACTGCTTCCGTCACACCTTCGCCACCCTCCAGGTAGCCGAAGGCACCGACATATACACCGTCTCCCATCTCCTCACCCACGCCAACGTCGGCACCACGCAGATTTACGCCGACATCGTGGACAAGAGCAAGCGGGACGCAGTTGAACGCATTAAGATAAAGAAGGAGGAATAGCACATGGCCGACAACATCAATTCCGTATTCTTCGCCGACCTCAACCCAAGAGCGGCCGAAGCCCACACGAACACATACTATGACCAGGAAGCGAGGACCGTTAAATCCGTCCTGTTCTCCTTTGAGCCGCATTATTCGTTGACGTTTTCCGCGCCTGTAGTTTCGTCTAAAGTAAGGTATATTAAAACCTTAATAGACAACACTATCGCAACGGAGTTAAACGAGAGATTCGCCCTTCTTGACGATGCCGACACCACCCTTGTTCTCTTCCACCGCAAGAAGATGTACGAGTTGACCCAGAGCCGTCTTTCACATGCAAAGGACATCATCAACTCGGGCGGCTATCTGCTGAACGATATTATGACTGCTCGGGACTACTCGTCAGACAAACAGCGCTACGAATGCATCTTCCTCTTCAATTACATTGTTCAGGCGTGCATCCGCGAATACCTGGAGTTCCAGGCGCGATATGCCGGCTACATTCCCGAAGACAAGATGATTCCGCTTGACCGCTTCTATCTGGAGGTCCTCGGTGCTCCGGTCCCCTCGCCCGCTTTCATAGAACAGATTTCCGAAATCAATAACAGGAAGCCCGTTGACAGCCCGGCTTCCTTCCATGCCGAAGACGCTGCCGATGATGCTTACACGGTGTTTATGACCGAAGTCGCGAACTACAATTTTACTGGATTGCCGAAGGTTGCGGCTCTTACCGATCAGTACCAAACCCGCCTGATTCGTCATATGCTTGGCGAGGGTGTCCCTTATACCGTGGCGATGCTTGACTTCCTTGGATACCCGACATACCTCAAGACAACATACCGGATGAATAAAGAGCAGATTTATAAACACGTCTCGAAAGCGCTTGACCCCGTAGCTGTCCGCACGATAAAGGGAAACTTCCTCGTGCTCAATCCGGATTCCAATGAAGATAAGGATAAGTACACCTCCTGGACATATGACGAGGAGGTAGAAAAATATTACAAGTCTCTTCCTCATAAGTAATTGATACCCAGCAAGTCCCCAAAATCTGGGAGGAAACTTTCTGATTTGGGAGGAGAAAGAGGAACCGAAATACCCTATTCTATTTACGCCGTCTTCCGAACAACCGGAGGGCGGCTTTCGGTTCTATTGGTACGGCCGGGAGTGCTAAGCACCAGTTTAGAAACATGGGTAATTCAATTACTCTCGAGCAGATGCCCCAGGTCCTCGCATCTCTCGAAAAGAAGGTTGCCCTGCTTGTCTGCCTTCTCCAGGACCTCAACAACTATAAGGGCAACGGCCCTGACGAATGGAT
>JAGCUV010000106.1 GCA_017962705.1 Bacteroidales bacterium | reverse complement strand
ACTGCGATACAGGGCTGCTCGTCTCGCAGGCGTTCAGCGCACGGGGCATCGTGACGAACGAAATATACCAGAAACTGATGTTCGACAAACTGGAGATAGATGAGGGGATGCTGGTAGAGAATATCGTGGCGCAGATGCTGAAAGCGGCCGGACACGAACTGTTCTTCTATTCGAACTACGACAAGAAGGATGCGGAGAACCGGATGCAGGTGGACTTCCTGATTCAGAAGGAGCATGTTACCTCGCGGCACAACATCTCTCCTATCGAAGTGAAGAGCAGCACGGGTTATACGCTGACGTCGATCCAAAAGTGCGTCAAGAAGTTTAGGCCGTACTTAAGCACACCATATGTGTTACATACAAAGGACGTGGAGATTAAGGACGGACTGGTGTATCTGCCGTTGTACATGACGGGGGTGATGTAGTCAATTATTTCCCTTTGCCGTTCGCTTAGGAGTGCTTACTTCAGCGTAAGGCGTAACATGTACTATCTGTGGACGTTCTATGACAAGCCGGAAACGGGACTTCCAAACACAAACAACGCTCTAGAAGGGCTGTTGCCTCTGTTATCCTACTTTTTGTCCACCCAGCAAAAATGACAGTCAAATCATCCTACTTTTTGTCCAGGTAACCGGGAAATTTACCGCAGGCACCCCGAAAAAGAAAGGAAAAGACGGAGGAGAAAAACTATAACTTTCCCAGCCCCAGTTCGTCTTTTAAGAAGGAATATACATAGGCAGGGCCCTCTTTGTATAGTCCCGTATCGGGATCGGAAAGCTTCTCAAAGAGAGCGGAGGAATAAACCACATCCAGGGCTTTCTCCATATCAAGATGATAATCGTCCATCACCTTGTTAACAAGGTCGGCGACCAAGCCTTCTTTGAGATATTGGAAATGTTCACTCATATCTTGCGAAGGGTTTTAATGGCGGCGTCCGTGCCAAAGAGATATTCCCACCTTTGAATGCGCGAATCTGTGCTCCTACATTATCATTGGCAATTGGGCCATAAATGATGTCAAAATCATGCAGCTGGGTATCTAAGAAGTTTTCGCGGTTGTCGTAAACAAACTTCGCCCATTCTTCGCTATAGCCTTCAAAGATTTTGACCTTTAACAGGCCATCAGTCAAGACCGACTCGTCAAACTCAAAGGCAGTGATAACAGGTTTGCCCCCCAGGAACTTGACTTTGCTTTCAGCCAGTTCCATAGCCTGTTCTTTTTCGGCAGAAAGGTAAAAGCCCCTACCGAAATCTTTGCCGGGCCGGGAAGCATTTAAGTCTATCGTCTCAATTGAGACATGGATCCGTGATATAGAATCATATCAAACGGCCTCCCATCCGCCTGCAGTAAGTGGCCACATCTTCAACGTTGCCACGGAAATCCTGCGTATGCAGAGCACCATAATACTGGTCGATAGCAGAAATGGCATCATAGGTCTTGAGATAACGATATGCCTGCGAATCGGTAAGCCCGAAACGCCGGCCGAATTCATTGACAAAGGCAATGATGTATTCTATTTTATCTCGTATGGGATAGTTTTGTTCCATAACAGATTCAATTTGTGGGTGCAATTTACTGATTTTTGCTGAAAGAATTACAAAGAAATGTTTAGAGTTTATTTCATTTGAATCAAAGATACGTTTTCGCCCAAAATCTCCAACTTTACCGCAGATAGGCGTCGATGGCGTCGGAGAGGTACTGGTCCATCTTTTTCTTGACCTGAGCGCGTTCCTCCTTAGAGAGGGAGTATTTGCCGCTGTGGCCTTTCCAGGCGCAGGGGTGCATCACCTTGGAGGAGGCGGGGCAGACGTTGTAGACGGCCCAGACGTCGGCCGGAGGGCAGGTCAGGTCGATCAGGCCGACGTTGACGACGAGCCCACCGGTATAATGACGCATAAAATTGGCGGCGTCGTAATAGGGCGCGACCTTTGCCGCGGGAGAATCTACACCTTCGCGCTCCAGAGGCTTGTTCCAGGCGCTGAGGCGTCCGACGAGCATTCCGCCGACATCCCACATCGCCGGAACATCCACCACTACCATGCTGACCCGTGGATCCAGGCCCGCAAGCGCGGCACTTTGAGCACCGCCTTGGCTTCCTCCCGTAATGAGCACTCGCTTCCCGTCCCATTCCTTGCGGGAGCAGAGATAATCCAGGGCACGGACCAGCCGGAGAAACATCCCGTTGAAATAGAAGGATTCCCGGTCCTTGACGGGCCAACTGGAATAGCCGTTCAGTTCTTTCCCCATGGCCTCATAGTAGGCGTCGTCCTGCCCGTTGAGGATGCCGTGGGCGTTGATGTCCAGGGCGATTGCGCCGCTGCCGGATTTGGCCAGTTTGACAGCATCTTTAATGGTGGCTTTGGTCCAACGGTCCGTCATTTTTCCGGCGCTGTGGGCTTTGATGGCGATGGGAAGGCTGTGCGGAGCGGCATTCCGCGGAAGCGCGAGATAGCCCCGTACCGGCCGGGCGGTGATGCAATTCACTTCCAAATCGTAGCAGACATACTCCAGGCTATCCTTTCCGGGAATGGTGACGGGCGTCAGCTTGACCTCCATCTTCTGCCGGCGCACCTGTTTCACCTGCTTCCGCCAGAATTTCTTCCAATCCTTCGGCTCATCGAATCCGGGCCGGAAATCTTCCGGCGCGACAATGGCTCCCACTGTGGTGGAATCCTTCGGATTGGCGGGATCGGCCAGGCGGAACATCAGCGCGGCGGCTTCGTCGTACGTCCCGCTGAAGACCTGGCTTTTCCCGATGGGAAGAAGGGTCTCCCGCGCCTCCTTGAAATAGCCGTTCTGATAGATTTTCACAACGGCGGGCGTTTCTTTGGCGACCTCCGCATAGACTTTCACCGTGTCACCTTTGGCGTAGACCCCTTCAAAGCCTTTGTTGAGGGAGAGGTGGACATCTTCCAGGAAGGTTTGCCCGTAGGCGGTTCCCAGGGTAAGAAGGGAAATAATGAAACAGACGATTTTTTTCATAAGGGCAATGATAAAAATGATTTACTTTTTTTGGGGGCGCACAATCCACCTGCAGACACCGGGAGTCAGGTGGACCGCCCGGCTGTAGCCGTCAGGTGCTTCGACAAGTTTATCCGCCACTGGCCCCGCTGAGGGAGAGTTTCATATTGATGGCCTTTGAGCAGAGAAGCAAGGCGTTCAAGACTTTCCCTTTGTCGGTCAGGCGGTCGTTAGGGAGATAAATGCCGACGCATCCAATGACGTGTCCATTTTTGAAAAGCGGAGCTGCAAATCCGGTGATACCGTGTTGGTCGTCAAGAATATCGTAGCCATTTTGCTTGATACGTGCGAGTTCGTTATTGAGTGCCTGCTCCGGGTGAGGAGAAAGGTAGATTTCGGGCCATTCTTCCTTTGAGGGAAGGCCAAGCCGGATAAGGAGTTTCTCCAGATGAGATGGCGTATAATGAGCGATGATGACCCTCCCCGCGCAGACGGAATAAACATTTCTTTCCATATTTGTCCGGACCACTAAATTCTGGTCCGGGACGGTATTGTACAATATGACACGCTTATCGTTGTTGACAACGGCCAGAAGAACCGTTTCGTTAAACTGGCGGCCGAGCGCATCAATGTCTTTTCTGGCAATCTTGGTCAATTCTTCATTCTCAACAGGGTGACCGATAAGATGATAAAACTTATATCCTAGTCTATATGGCCCTCGTGGGGAGTCCTGCTGGACAAATCCTTTACTTAGCAGAGTTTTCATAATGCGGGTGCAGGTTCCTTTGTCCAGCGAGAATGAAGATGCAATTGAGGAAATGGAGAAATCCTTTTTGGGATTATTCCCGAGATGCTCCAGAATGCAGAGCGCGCGATCGAGTACTTGTATCATTTCGTATTGTGAAATTTAATATACAAAAGTAAGAAATCCATTTGTTATTGCAAAGAGTTATGATATATTTGTTCGAAAATATCGCGGTAATTGTCGGTTTGAAACGATACAATAATTAAATTTTATATAATGAAATAAACAAAACGGTATTAGGATGGCGGTAATAGAAACAGGCGTCAGCTACTACGGACTGAGTTATCCGGAGCACGCACGAAAAGATTTCGAGGAGATGATCGCGCACAATTGCAATGCGGTGATCCTCGCCCTGACAGAGTTCGATATCGACTTTTGGTTTCCCAACATCATTGCGATTACCCAAGTGGCTAAAGAACTTGGGATGAAGGTATATTTGGATACCTGGGGAATTGGGAAATGGTTCGGCGGTGAGCCGCCTTCCCTGTTTCTGACCAATAATCCTGGTAATCGGCAGGTAAGCGCCCTGACAGACGAGCCGCTTCCACACGCCTGTTTCAATACCCCGGCTTTTCGGGACTATTTCTACAGGATCGTCGAGAAACTGGCGTGGGAAGTGCCGGCGGATGGATTTTTCTGGGATGAACCCCATTATGCCCTCCCCAAAGGCATTGCATCCATTACCGGTGGCGTTGCCGACGACTGGGCCTGCCGCTGCCCGATTTGCCGGAAGAAGTTTGAGGAACAATTTGGATATCCGATGCCGAAACTCCTTACGCCTGAAGTCGTCCAGTTCCGTGAAAATGAAGCTTTGGAAACACTCCGCGTGGCTTCGGAAAAGATCAAGGCCATCCGGCCGGACGCCAAAGTAATCTGCTGT
>JAGCUV010000105.1 GCA_017962705.1 Bacteroidales bacterium | reverse complement strand
TCATACGCGAGAGATTCTAATAATTACCCCAATCGTCTTCATCAATCGGCTGGATCGCCGGACCCTCGAAAGAGGTGCACAGGCCGCGGCGATCGTAGAGGAACGACAGCTCACGAGCCTGAGGAGATACATAGGTGAACGATTTTCTCATAAAAATTGGTTTGTTTTGTAAGCCTGCAAATGTACAAAAATAAAATTAAAACTCAAAACATGACCCACTTGAAGGCCCTCTTAATTTTCTTTTTCGGCAGCAGCCTCTGCTCGGGCGAGTTGGGCGCGGAGATGACGGATGACAAAGTCCTTGTCGTCGATGCAGCCGTTGAGACGATCCACTTCCCTATGCAATTTTTCGGCCTCGTCGCGAAGACGGGCGATTTCCAGACGAAGGTCGGCGAGCATGCTCTCAAAGGCATTGCGTTCGTCTTTGAGCAAAGAGGATTTGTCTTCCTCGTCTTCTATCAGTTCAGACAAAGGGACATGCAGGAGGTTGGCGATTTCTTCCATCCGCCCGTAGAGCAGGCGGGTACCGCCGTAGGACTCGACCAGCTTGTAGGTACGTTCCTCAATGCCCAGTTGCTCCGCCATCCACGCCTGCGTGTGCCCGAGCTCTTTCCGCCGGTCTCTTATCGCTCTTTTGATGGAATTGTCATTCATCTTGGCCTACATCTTGCGGAAGGCGATGCAAGCGTTGTGTCCGCCGAAGCCCAAAGAATTGGAAAGGGCCAGCGTCAGCTCCACGCGGCGGGCTTCATTGGGCGTATAGTCCAGATCACAGGCCGGGTCGGGCGCATCCAGATGAATGGTGGGCGGGATAATGCCTTCTTTCAACGCAAGGATGGCTGCGATGGCTTCCACCGCGCCGGCGGCACCCAGCAGGTGCCCGGTCATCGACTTGGTGGAATTGATATGGGCCTTATAGGCATCGGCGCCGAGGGCCAGTTTGTAGGATTGGGTTTCCGCCGGGTCGTTGAGGCTGGTGCCCGTTCCGTGCGCATTGATGTGCAGCACATCGTTGGAGGTATATTGCGCTTCTTTCAGACATTGCTTGATGGCTTCCGCCTGCGTCAGGCCGCTGGGATTGGGAGCCGCCACGTGATAGGCGTCGCAGGTATGACCGTAACCGACCACCTCGGCGAAAATCTCCGCACCGCGGGTTTTCGCGTGCTCATATTCTTCCAGCACGAGGGCGCCCGCACCTTCGCCCATCACGAAACCGGCCCGGTTGGCATTGAAGGGCAGGGATGCATATTGCGGGTCCTCGCTGCGGGAAAGCGCACGGGCGTTGGCAAACGCAGCGATGCCCATGGGGATGAGCGGGGCTTCCGAACCGCCGGCGACAATGGCGTCGGCATAACCGTGCTTGATGGCGCGATAGGCCTCACCCACGGAGTTGGTGGAAGTGGCACAGGCGGCGACCACCGTCAGATTGGGCCCGCAAGCATTGTTACGGATAGCGATGTTGCCGCCCGCGATGTTGGCAATCATCTTGGTGATGAAGGTCGGAGCCACCATGTGGGCACCCACCGTATACATCTTGACCGATTCGTTGTATTGCTGGAAAAAGCCGCCGACCCCGCTGCCCATGTACACACCGAGGCGGAACGGGTCGATGTTGCCTCCCTCTTCACCCTCTTTCGCCGCTTTCAGTCCGCTCATACGCAAAGCCTGCTCAGCGGCAATCGTCGCGAACACCGTAAAGCGATCCTGCTTGCGTACAAAGGGAAGGTCGAGGCCCAGGGCGACGGGGTCGAAATCCTTGACTTCGGCAGCTACTTTGGACGGAAGGTCATCCGTCGGGAAGCTTTTGATGAAATCAATCCCGCAGACTCCGTCCAGCAGATTCTTCCATAAAGATTCGACATTGTGACCAATCGGGGTAACCGCGCCAAGGCCGGTAACGACAACTCTTTTTTCCATAATCTTGAGGCACTCTGCCATGTGCAGAGAATTAAATTTCAATTTGACAAAGATACGAGCAAGCCAAGAGAAATGCAAATAATTTTGCATTCCCGAGGCGAAAATATCTACCCGCGCAGCTTGCGGCGCTCCTTGTGCCGACGACGGGCCCCCTGACGCAAGCGATAACTGGAACGCACCATCGCTTCGTCCAAAAAGATATTACGAACGGCCAGCAAATCCAGAATCACGCACACGAGCGGAAAGACGGCGGGAATGAGAAAAATCATCGAATCCGGCCGACGGAAGAAAAAATCGTAGGCCACCACCCCCTGTAAACCCAGGTTCAGCAAAGCGGTAATCACGCACAGGCGCATCTGCAAAATCCGCCATTTGTAGGTAAAAAGGGAGGCCAAACCGGCAACAAGACAGGCCAGTACCAGATACAAATAGAGCGAACGATCGCAAAACCCGATGGGTTCAACGGCTCCTCCCGGCCCTATAATGCGCGCTACATCTACCCAAAAGAGAGAAAAAGTCAACGCGACGGCCATTCCCAAAAACAGTGTCTGAAATCTTTGCCACATAATCGATATCGTTAAACGTACAAAAATAAGATTTTTTCCGCAAAGAGGATGGAAATTTCGGGAAATATTGCGAACTTTGGGCAGACAACCATTCAAACGATTTTCATGTTTATGCGCATCCCCGAATCCGAACTCATCATCAACCCGGACGGCACCGTATTTCACCTCCACCTGCTTCCCGAAGAACTGGCGGAGAACATCATTCTTGTGGGAGATCCCAGCCGCGTCGCCCTCGTTTCGGCCTTTTTCGACAGCGTCGAATCCCATCGCGAGAACCGGGAGTTCTTCTCCACGACCGGAACCTACAAGGGGAAACGCATCACGGTGCAGTCTACGGGCATCGGCACCGACACGGTCGATATCGTGATGGCCGAGCTCGACGCCCTGGCCAACGTTGATTTTGCCACGCGGGAAATCAAGCAGCAGAAAAAGACGCTGAACCTCCTGCGCATCGGCACTTGCGGCGCCGTCCAGCCCGACATCCCCCTCGGTGCGTTCATCTATTCGGAGATTTCCATCGGCTGCGACGGGCTGCTGGCCTGGTACAAAGATGGAGAAAAGCTGATGCTGAAAGACTATGAAGCGGCATTCAAGGCTCATTGCGGCTGGAAAGACGGCCTCGCCTCCCCTTATTTTGTCAAAGCGGGCGAAGAGATGACCTCGCGCTTCCGCGGTACGGATCCGGATGGGGATGACCGTCTCCGCTCCGGGCTTTTACGGGCCGCAGGGCCGTAGCGTCCGCCTGGCTCCGTCAATCCCCGGACTGGTAGAAAAGTTCGAATCATTCTCTTACGAAGGCCATCGCATCACCAACATAGAAATGGAAAGCTCGGCCATCGCGGGATTGGGCGGCCTGCTCGGCCACAACGCAGGCACCATCTGCTGCGCCATCGCCAACCGGCATCGGAAAGAAGCCTTTCCCGACTACAAGAGCCGGATGAAGGAACTCGTCGAATTTGCTTTGGAAAAGGTATAGGGCGGAATTCCTCCCTACTCAACAATCAGCAACTGCACTTTCGCGACTTTCAGCCGGGCGGCCAGCCAGCGGCTGATGCGGTCTTGTTCGCCCGCTTGCAGCGGGGCGTTCAGCCGGACCAGGGCTACGACGGCATCTTTGTCGGCGAGAACGGGCTGAAGAGGCATGGCCAAGGAGTCAGCGACGGTCGTTGTACCATCCGCGGACGATACGGCCGCTTCCATCTTATAGGAAGAACCGCGCGTCAGGGTCAGGCCGGACACGGCGGGATACTGGGCCGAAAGCTCTTCGGCGATGCTCTCCACGGGCATTTCTTTGGCCTCGTACGCATTCAGCCGGGTCCGAAGCCGGACGATGGTATCTCCCAACGCACGCTGCTGCTTTTCGCTGGAGGCGGTAATGTTCTTGATGATTTCCGATTCCGACATAAACTCACGGCTGACGGACGCATCGTCCTTCAAGATGAGCTGCGAGCGGGTGATGCCATATTTCTCTGCACTGGCATAGAGGCGCTCCTTGTCAGCCGGGGTCAGGGATTCTCCCGCGAAATACAGCTCGATGGTGGCGGGCTTGGTGGTCATATCGACCTTGTGGTCGTAGATGAAGCCTTTGCCCAGCGCCTTGTTTTCCGCGACGACCTTGCTTGCATTGATTCTGAAATTGCTTTCCTTGACAATGTTGAAGGCGGAAACCAGGCTCGGAACAATAATCAGCACCAGAATAAACGACACCCAGCCGGGCTTCAGCCGATATCTTCCGCCCAAGGAATCGGACACGGCGGGGTATTTGAGGTACTTGACTCCGAAGAAAGTGGCCAGGGCGATGAAAATACTATTGATGATAAACAGATAGAACGCCCCGCTGGCATAGCTCCAGTTCCAGATGGCAATACCGTAACCGACCGTACAGAGGGGCGGCATCAGTGCGGTGGCAATCGCCACGCCGGAAAGCACCGTTCCCTTACCCTTTCTAGAATTTTCCAAAATCCCGGCCAGGCCGCCGAAAAAGGCAATCAGTACATCGTAAATGGTGGGATTGGTACGGGCCAGCAGTTCTGTCGGGTTCTCCAGGCTGAGGGGGCTCAACATGAAATACAAGGTGGAAGCCATAATGCTGATGCCCACCATGATGGCGAGGTTCTTGAGCGAATCGATCACCAAATCACGATCAAGGGTTCCCAAGCCGAACCCGAAGCCCAGGATCGGTCCCATTACCGGGGAAATGAGCATCGCACCGATGATGACCGGAATGGAGTTGACATTCAAGCCGACAGAGGCTATCACAATAGCGAAAGCCAAGATGAAAACGTTGGCGCCCCGGAAGGGAACATTCTTGCGAATCGCCGCCGCCGTATCCGTCAGCGCCAAATCGCCTTTCATATTCACCAAATCCTTAAAAAACCGGATGATTCGGGAAGGACTGATTACAATATTTTCCTGTTTCATCGTCAAATATTCATTACAAACGTGCAAAATTAATTCTTTTTCACGTAAATTTGCGCATAATCCATGACAAGATGAAGTTTTTTGTAAGTATTACGACCACTGTCCTGAGCCTTTTTATGCTGGCAAGCGCGTGTATGACAAATGAAAAACCGATTGTCATTTTACACGAAAACGACGCTCATTGCGCGCTGGACGGCTATGTTGCTTTAGCCGGCTTTCGGGATGCGATAGCGGCAGCCGACACGGCCTGGGTCTTCACGGCCTCTTCCGGTGATTTTCTGCAAGGAGGGGCTATGGGCACGCTTTCCAAGGGCGAATACCCCGTCGAGGTCATCCGACAAGTCCGCTACGATGTGATGATTCCCGGCAATCACGAGTTCGATTTCGGAATGGAGCGTTTGATGGAGTTTTGCGGGGAGACCCGGCAGGACGGCGGGATGCAGAAGGGCAATCGTGTAGGTTGCCCGGTGATATGCGCCAATCTGGTGCAGCTCGACACGGCGGGACAGAAAGGGCCTGAACGTATCTTCCCCGCCAGCTTCATCAGCCAAGCCGGACGTAAACGCATCGGTTGGATAGGAATGACCACCCCGCAGGCCGTGTTTTCGGAAAGTTCTTCCTTCTGTGATGAAAAAGGCCGGCATCACTATGACCTTGAGGAAACCCGTTTGGCGGAGATTCTGCAGCAAAGCATCGACGAAGTCCGGGCCCGGGGGGCGGATTATATCATTCTGCTGTCACATTTGGGTGACCGTCCGTGCAAGGACACGCCCTTGAACAGTCGGACGATGGTGGCCGCCACGCACGGAATCGATGTCGTCCTGGACGGACACAACCACGTCCTGATTCCCGGTGACACCCTGTACGACTCCAACGGGAAAGCCGTTTTGCTGGTTCAATGCGGCAGCAAATTCAGCCATATCGGAAAACTCATCATCTATCCCGACGGCAAGATGTCGCATGAGACCGTTCGCCTGGAAGACATTCCCTACCGCAGCGAGAAGGTCCAGGCGACGTTGGACAGCATCAAGACGCTGACAGACAACCTGTTGAGCCGGGTTGTCGGAAAAAGTTCGTTCAGCCTGCTCGCCGATGACGGACGGGGTCGGCGCCTGGTCCGTAACCAGGAAACCAACTTGGGGGATTTCGTGGCCGATGCATTGCGCCAAGCCAGCGGAGCGGACATTGCGATGGTCAACGGCGGAAACCTTCGGGAAAATCTTCCGGCCGGCACCTTGACCTACCACCAACTGTTTGACGCCCTTCCCTACCACGATGCCGTCTATACCATTTCGGCCTCCGGGCATCAAATCCGCCAATTTCTCACAAACGGACTCCAGCTCTATCCCGAGGAATGCGGCGGCTTCATCCAGGTTTCCGGTCTCCGCTATACCATTTCCTGTCGTGCCGAAGGGCCGCCTTATCAGGTGTCAACCATTCAGGTGCTCGATGCCGACGGGCATTATCGAATCCTGGACGACAAACGTCATTACAGCGTCGCCCTCAGCGAATATATGCTGGGCGGTGGCGATGGAAACACAGCCCTTTGCAGCTGCCGCATTTTGAAACACCTGGCTCTCCCGGACTGCCGCCTCGTCGCCTGGTATCTTGAAAAAGAGTGCAAAGGCGAAGTGCCGTCCCGCTATGCCCATCCGCAGGGACGCATCTTGCCAGACCCGAAAGAAAGCCAATGAAGCCCAAAAACATTGCTCTGTCCCCTTGTATGCAGGAAGGCCGGGTGGAAGCCGGATTGGATGAAGCCGGTCGCGGGCCCCTCGTCGGGCCGGTGTATGCCGCCGCGGTCATCCTGCCCCCGGATTTTCACCACCCGTTATTGAACGACTCCAAACAGATGAAACGCAAAGACCGGGAGCTGTTGCGGGAAGTCATCGAAAAAGAAGCCGTCGCCTGGGCGGTGGAAGCCGTCAGCGCCGAAGAAATAGACCAATTGAACATCCTGCGGGCCTCCATCACCGGAATGCAGCGCGCGGTCCGGCAGCTGAGCGTCAAGCCCGCATTTTTATTGGTGGACGGCAACCGCTTTTATCCGATGGCAGAAAAAATCCCCTATGCCTGTATCGTCAAGGGAGACGCCACCTACGCCAGCATCGCCGCAGCCAGTGTCCTCGCCAAGACATGGCGGGACGAATATATGACGCAACTGGCAAAGAAATATCCCCAATACGGCTGGGAGCACAATATGGGCTACCCTACCCCCGATCACATCGCCGCCATCCTTCAGTTCGGCTTCACGCCCCACCACCGCAAATCCTTCCACCTCAAACAACTCGAACCCACGCTATTTTAGGCGTCTTCCTTCCCGGCGAGTTCGTGCTCGAGGCGAGTGGCGATGCGGACAATGTCTTTGCGGAGGCCTTCGAGTTCAAAGGCACCGAAGGCCTGGGTAACAACAATGTCGTCTTCGAACATACGGGTGAGGCGCTGGACGACGGAACGGCGGCGGAAAACGGCCCCCTCTTCGGACTCGCGAAGCAACTTGTAGCCCTTTTCTTCAAAGACCGCAACGATCTCGTCCCGGCGCTCCGCCCAACTGCCGCTAAGCATCGCCATCCTGCGCTGGAAGCCGACATAGGGATAGATAAAGGCGATGGCCGCCAGCATAATCACTATTTTCCAGACGGATTTCACCCCGTCTTCAAACATCGCATTCACATCCCACTCGACCATTCCCAGGCGAGAAAGGATGAAAAGCACCAGCACAAGAAAGCACCCGAGATAGACAAAATACTTAACGGAACGGATGGCATATTTAAGAATCTTATTCATAATCAATCGAAAGCCTGCGGCTCAACTACATCAATTTTTTATATTTGAAACGCTTGGGAGTCGCATCGGCACCCAGACGCATCTTCTTGTTCGCCTCGTATTCGGTGTAGGTCCCTTCGAAGAAATAGACCTGCGAATCACCCTCGAAAGCGAGAATATGCGTGCAGATGCGGTCGAGGAACCAGCGATCGTGGGAAATGACAACGGCACAGCCCGCGAAACGCTCCAGACCTTCTTCCAGGGCCCGGATGGTGTTGACATCCACATCGTTGGTCGGCTCATCCAGCAACAGGACATTGCCCTCGTCCTTCAAAGTCAGGGCCAGATGCAGGCGGTTGCGCTCACCGCCGGAGAGAATGCCGCAGAGTTTTTCCTGGTCCGCTCCGGAAAAGTTGAAGCGGGACACATAGGCCCGGGCATTGACCTCACGGTTGCCCAGACGCACGAACTCGGAATTCTCCGCAATGGTCTCATAGACCGTCTTGTCCGGATCGATGCTCTTGTGCTGCTGGTCCACATAGGCGATTTTGACCGTAGGTCCGATGTCGATCGACCCCGTATCAGGCTTCTCCAGTCCCATAATCAGGCGGAACAGCGTCGTTTTGCCTGCGCCGTTGGGGCCGATGACACCCACGATGCCGGCCGGCGGAAGCACGAAGGACAGGTTCTCATAGAGCAACTTGTCTCCATAACTCTTGGACACCCCGCTGAAAGAGATGACCTTGTCGCCCAGACGGGGGCCGTTGGGGATATAGATTTCCAAGTTCTGTTCTTTCTGCAGCGAGTCCTCGTTGGCCAGCTTTTCGTACGCGCCCAGACGAGCCTTGCTCTTGGCCTGACGGGCCATGGGGGCCATCCGCACCCACTCTAACTCCCGTTCGAGGGTCTTGCGGCGCTTGCTCTCCTGCTTCTCCTCTTGAGCCAGGCGCTTGGTTTTCTGGTCGAGCCAGGAAGAATAATTCCCCTTCCAGGGAATCCCTTCGCCCCTGTCCAGCTCCAGAATCCATCCGGCCACATTGTCGAGGAAATAACGGTCGTGGGTGACGGCGATAACCGTACCCTTGTATTGCTGCAAATGGGCTTCCAGCCACTGCACGCTCTCGGTGTCGAGGTGGTTGGTCGGCTCGTCGAGCAAGAGAACATCGGGCTGGCGAAGCAGCAGGCGGCACAAGGCCACCCGGCGACGCTCGCCTCCGCTCAAAGTCGAGACCTTGGCTTCGGAAGGCGGACACTGTAAGGCGTCCATCGCACGCTCCAGTTTGGCATCAATCTCCCAACCATCGCAATGCTCAATTTTCTCGGTGAGTTCTCCCTGCCGCTCAATCAACGCTGTCATCTCGTCATCCGACATCGGCTCGCAGAACTTCAAGTTGACCTCCTCGTACTCCTTGAGCAGGTCCATCACCTCCTGCACGCCCTCCTGAACCACTTCCAGCACCGTCTTGTCCGGGTCCATCTGCGGCTCCTGCTCCAGATAACCCACGCTATAGCCGGGCGCCCATACCACTTCGCCCTGATAGGATTTCTCTACCCCGGCAATGATTTTCATCAGCGTGGACTTACCGGAGCCGTTCAGACCGATGATGCCGATTTTGGCCCCGTAGAAAAAGGAAAGATAAATGTCCTTAAGAATGACCTTATTGTTGTGAGGAAGCACCTTCCCCACTCCGTTCATCGAGAAAATAATCTTTTCGTCTGCCATAAATTCAAAATTGACCGATACAATGACAAAGATAAAAATTATTTGCTTTTTGTGCGCACAAAATCACACCACTCTTTTGGGCTTTCCCCGTTTTCGAGATGGAAAGCTGCATCAAAAGTCGCTTTGGTCTTGAATCCGGACATTAGGAACAACTGCGTGATTTTAAGATTGTGATTGGCCTTAAAAAGGGTTTGGGCATGGTGCACCCGATAGCGATTGACAAAACGGGGGAAGTTGAGATGCGCATAATGTTTGATCGCTTTCCCCAGATAGACTTTGTTGGTAAACAGGGTGCGCGACACTTCTCCGATGGTCAAATCCGGATCCAGGAATGGCTTCTCCTTTTCAAAATAATAGCACAAGCGTTGATAGATGCCCTGTCCGCTGCTGTCTTTTTCCATACCCAACAGGATTTCCACCCCGAAATTCTTGAGGATTTCCCGACGCAGGCGCTCCATCGGGATGGGATGGAAGAATTGGCCGGGGCTCAGACAGCACAACCACACCAGAAAGGAAGCATACAACACAAAAATGACCAGCGCGACCAAACCCACCGACGACCAACCCAGGTACCAGCCCAGCAAAGCAATGGTATAAAGAGAAACGGAAACAAACTTGAAACCTTGTGTCTCCACCATCACCGACACTTGTGTCAGACGCACATCCGCGGTTTTATGGGCGAAAAACCAAGCCGCAGCCCCATATTCTACTGTCGAAGACACCAGCAAAAAAGAAAAAGCCAGGGCCACCATCATATCGGGCCGCGCGTAGAAAGCCACAATGGGAAAAGATGTAATACCCGCAAATGTCAGGAACAGGAAGGGCGGGGAATGATGAACATAGTCCGGGCGCAATATTAAAACCAGCAACGAAATCATCAACAAGGCGGTCAGAAAGGAGATCCTCGAATAGGTCAGCACCAAGAGCAGGACTGATTGGATAATGGCGGCCATCATCACCACCATTTTTAAAAGGGGGAACCAAAGATGGGTGGAGGCAGAGCCTTCCAACTTGAAAAGCAAATACACCAGCATAATGAATACCAGGCCGGAAAAGAGCAAACACAGCGATCGTTCCGAGGTCAAAAACAACAAAAATCCGTCCGTTTCCATAAGTCGTTTTTACACAAAATTAGGAACGAAAAGGGTCGCCTGAAACAATTAAGCGACCCTCTTGAAAAAGATTTTGTTTTTCTTGACCTTTTTTCTTTTTCTTTCCGTTTTTTCCGAATTTGTTGTGATTTTGCAACTTTTTCTACCACGCAAAAAAAGAGCTGTCAACGAACGACGATATTGACAATTTTACCCGGAACAACTATCACTTTAACAATTTGTCCCCCGCCGATGTACTTGGCGGTCTGGTCCAACGTGCGGACCTGATCCTCCACCTCAGCGGGTGAGAGCGACTTGGCCATTTCCAGCGTAAAACGCGTTTTCCCGTTGAAAGAAATGGCGTAAGTGCAGTTGTCTTCCCGGGTATATTCGGCATTGTATGCAGGGAAAGACGCAAAACTGATGCTCTCCTCGTGTCCCAATGCATGATACAACTCCTCGGCAATGTGCGGGGCAAAAGGAGAAAGCACGATGATAAGCGGCTCCAGAATCTCGCGGCTGTGACAGTCGCCCAACTCATTGACGGCAATCATGAAGGCGCTTACCGTGGTGTTGTAGGAGAAGTTCTCGATATCTTCGCGCGCTTTCCCGATGAGTTTGTGCAGGCTTTTCAGTTGGGCCGGCGTGGCTTTCTCGTCCGTTACGACAAAGCCGTCACGGTCGTAGAACATACGCCAGAGCTTTTTAAGGAAGCGGCTGATGCCGTCGATGCCCTTGGTGTCCCACGGCTTGCTCTGCTCAATCGGTCCGAGGAACATCTCGTACAGGCGAAGCGTGTCGGCACCATACGTATCACAAATCATATCGGGATTGACGACATTGTACATCGACTTGCTCATCTTTTCTACGCCGTAACCGCAGATGTACTCCCCGTCTTCGAGGATGAATTCGGCATCGGCATAGTCCGGACGCCAGGCACGGAAGGCCTCCAAATCCAACTTATCGTTATGCACGATGTTGACATCCACGTGCAATTCGGTCGTGTCGTATTGGTCTTTCAGCCCCAGGGAAACAAAGGTGTTGGTCCCCTTGATGCGATAGACGAAATTGCTGCGCCCCTGGATCATTCCTTGGTTGATAAGCTTCATGAAGGGCTCTTTCTCACAAACATAGCCCAAATCGAAGAGGAATTTGTTCCAGAAACGGGAATAAATCAAGTGACCGGTCGCGTGCTCGGTACCGCCGACATACAAGTCCACATTGCGCCAGTAAGCATTGGCCTCCGGGCTGACAAGGGCCTGGTCGTTGTGCGGGTCCATATAGCGGAGATAATAGGCGCTGGAGCCGGCAAATCCGGGCATCGTGTTCTTCTCAATCGGCCAACCGTCAATCTCCCAGCCTTCGGCGCGGGCCAACGGCGGCTCACCCGTCTCGGTGGGCTTGTAATTATTACCGATGGAGGGCAGTTCCAGCGGCAAAGCATCTTCGGACATCGGGGTAGCGATACCGTCCTTGAAGTAGATGGGGAACGGCTCGCCCCAATAGCGCTGGCGCGAGAAGATGGCATCGCGCAGACGGTAGTTGACTTTGCGCTTGCCGATACCGTGCGCTTCCACATAGTCGATGGCGGCAGGGATGGCTTCCTTGACGGTCAACCCGTTGAGAAAACCGCTGTTGCACATAATGCCTTCCTTGGCGTCGAAACTCTGCCCGCTCACATCGCAACCCTCAATCAAGGGAATGATGGGCAGATTGAAATGCTTGGCAAAGGCGTAATCGCGGCTGTCGTGGGCTGGAACGGCCATAATGGCGCCTGTTCCATAGCCGGAGAGGACATATTCGGAAATCCATACGGGAACCTTGGCGCCCGTGAGCGGATTGATGGCATACGAGCCGGAAAAGACGCCGGTTACTTTGTGCGTCTGGGAGATACGCTCGCGTTCGGTCTTTTTCTTGACCTGGTCGAGGTATTCGGCCACGGCGGATGCCTGCTGGGGCGTCGTCAGTTTGGCCACCCACTCGCTTTCGGGAGCCAGCACCATGAAGGTCACACCGAAAACGGTGTCTGCCCGCGTGGTGAAAATGGTCATATCGTAGGTCTGGTCGCCGTTGAGGGCCTTGAACACCATTTCGGCACCCTGGCTGCGGCCTATCCAGTTGCGCTGCATATCCTTGAGCGAGTCGGTCCAATCCAACGCCTCCAGGTCATCAAGCAGACGGCCGGCATACGCGGACACGCGCAGCTGCCACTGCGTCATCTTCTTCTGCTCTACCGGATAGCCGCCACGCTCGGAGACGCCTTCCTTCACCTCGTCGTTGGCGAGCACCGTGCCCAGGGCCGGGCACCAGTTGACGGTGGTTTCTCCCTGATAGGCAATACGGTAGTTCATCAGCACTTCCGCCTTTTTCCGGGCATCGTAGGCCAGCCACTCCGAGGCGCTGAAATCCAAGTCCTGCGTCCCGGCGGCATCCGCTCCCCGGCTGCCTTCCCGAGCGAAAATCTCCTCCAATTCGGAGATGGGACGGGCTTTGTCCTGTTTGCGGTCATACCAGCTGGCATACATTTTCAAAAAGGCCCACTGCGTCCACTTGTAATAGGACGGGTCGCAGGTGCGGACCTCGCGGGACCAGTCGAAACTGAAACCGATGCGGTCCATCTGGCTGCGATAACGGTCGATGTTTTTCCGGGTGGTCTCCGCCGGATGCTGGCCGGTCTGGATGGCATATTGCTCAGCGGGAAGTCCGAATGCATCATACCCCATCGGATGCAGCACATTGAATCCGCACAAGCGTTTGTAGCGCGCAAAAATATCGCTGGCGATATAGCCCAGCGGATGCCCGACGTGAAGGCCCGCTCCCGACGGATAAGGGAACATATCGAGGACATAATACTTCGGTTTGGAGGACTTGTTATCCACTTGGAAGGTCTTGTTGACGCTCCACCAATCCTGCCACTTCTTCTCAATCTCTTTGAAATTGTACTCCATACTACTCTATTTTCTTTTCAATATAAATTCAATGGGAATGGTCAGCGTCGAGCGGACCTTCTTGCCATGCATACGGGCCGGCTTCCATTTGGGCGAAATCTGCACGACATTCACCGCGGCCTCATCCAATCGTTCATCCAAGGAACGAACGACGCGGACATTACTGACGCTGCCGTCTTTCTCGATGATGAAATTCACCTGCACCGTTCCTTGTACCCCATCCCGAATCGCACTTTCGGGGTATTTCACATAACGATAGACCCACTCCTGCATAAAACGGTCGATCTTGGGTGAACCCAGGAAGATGGGAGGAGCGTCACAATCATAATAACCATAGACCGGATCCTCATCCGATTGGGGGGCTACGGGTTTCTCAATAAAATCGATGGTTCCGGTGTTGGACGCCTGGTCGCGGACAAAATTGTAGAGGTATTCCAGCTGAAGTTCCATATAGTTCCAATCGAGGGCGTCCGGGGTGTCCCGGGGGGTGTTGTGGCTGGAATAGCGGCCCGTGGTAAAAAGCACGGACGGAATCTCCTTGGCATAGAAAGCCCGGTGGTCTGAAGGATAGGGCTCCTGCGTGGTCAGTACGGGCTTGACGGGCTGCAAGTCGCGGGAAGTCGCTTCGATGGCGCGGTTCAAATCAGCATTGGATGCGGTATAAGCATAGAAGCCCTGGCTGCCGTAACCCAGCATATCAAGATTGATCATAAAATCGATATCCTTGGTATAGGCGAAACTGCGGTTCAGAAAATACCAGGCTCCCGCAAAAGAATCACAGCCTGCCCCGAAAGCGACGAACAAGATACTCTTTTTGAAAGCGGTGCCTGTCGCGGCGATGTGGCGGGCCAGGGCCAGCAGGCTGGCGACACCGGAAGCGTTGCCGTTCGCCCCGGGATAGACCACCTCTTCGGCCTGTCCGTCCCGCATCATCTGATAAGAGCCCAGGTGGTCCATATGGGCACCAATGACGATGTAACGATAGCGCAGCGCCTCGTCCGCCCCCGGCAGAACCCCGACGATGTTACGGGAAATCAAGGTGTCTTTTTCTCCCTGAATCCCAAAGATGTCCCCCTCGGCGGAGGTCAGCATTTCCAAACCGGCTTTTTCCAGTTCGCGATATACATACCCGGCAATATCCTTTTCGCCCGGAGAACCCGCCTTGCGGCCCTGATGCGCCGGCGAACAGATGTAAGAAACATCGGTCTTCAGCGCCGCAACACCATCGGAATCATACAAAGATTCCAGCGAAACATCGTCCCGATATTGCGCGTGAAGCAGGGGAGCAGCCAGCAGCAAACAAAGGAGCCAAAGCCGTCTCATCGAAGGTCGTTGATTAAAACCCACGTCTCAGCCGGGAGACGGGCTTTGTTTTCGGCCAGAAAGGACAGGGTCTGATCTGCCCGGTCCGTCGCACAGACCGCCGTCAGACGGAGCCCGTTGCCAAGAACCAGCACTTGTGCCTGCGGAAAGGCATCCTGTAAACGCTTGCAGAATCGTTCGGCATTATCCGCCTCTTTGAACGTCCCGACAATGACATAGAAGAGTTCAGCCGCCGGCGCACTCCCCCGGAAACGGGAAAGACGACGAAGATAGAGAGAGCCGGAAGCATCTCTCAACGCTTGGATCTGCGCCTCATCCGAAACCGGCTCGGCAGCAGAAGGCGATGTTTCCGTGGCCTCGGGGGCCGGACGCTTATGCTTGAGCCTGCGTTCGATTTCAAGACTGTCTCTCTTCTGTTCCAACAAAGCCAGTTCGGAACTCGTAGGACGGCCCGCCATCCTGCGCAGGAAATCACAGGAAGAAAGGGCAGACGCCAACACAAAGATAATGCAGACCGGAAGAATCAGGCCTGCAATCAAAGGAAAAAGAGAAAAGAAACGATTATTGGGCCTTGAGGAAATCATTGTATTTCTTGTATCCCGCCATATACTTTTCGCTGTCGCTTGAGAAACGATAGTAGATGTTCTTGAGGTACTCCGCGACGCCGCTTTGCAGCTTGGGATTGTCGGCAGCCAGTTCAAACGCCTTTTCAAAAGGCTCGATGGCCTTGGGCATCGTCTCCTCATAGAGGGCCAGGTACTTGCGGTAGTCCGCGTCCGCCACCGCTTCGTTGGCCAGCGTGGCATACTCGATAGCGCGCTCGTACAAGAGCAAGCCTTCTCCCACATAACCATAAGGGAATTGAGGATCCACTTCGGAGGCCTTGCGATAACACGCAATCGCAGCTTCGTCTTCTTTCAGCTCTTTGTGAATGTCACCTTCAGTCGAATAAAGGGAAGCGTTGTTCGGGTCATTCACTTTCGCTTTGTCCAACAAAACGAAGATTTCCTGAGGGTCCTCGCCGCCGGCGCGGTAGGCATTGATCAAACCGATGATAATCGCCTGGCTGGAGGGGAATTTTTCAAAACCTTGTTTCAAGTAGCTGAGCTGGGCGGCCTTGTCTTCTTTGCGGGCCGCAATGTCAGAAAGATGCGCAAAGACTCTTCCTTCTTCGTCATAGAAGTTGTTGGCCAAGCACTGTTCAAAGCAACGTTGCGCCGCATCCAAGTCGCCCGTCTGGGCATACAACAAACCCGCATTGCTTAAAAGGGAACCATCCAATGTGCCATTGTCGCCCGCAAAGGCGGAAGCATTGCCGGCCTTCTCAAACAGACGGGCGGATTCAACCTTATTGCCCAGATTATACTGGAAATAGGCCTGCTGTGAAGAATAATCCACGACCTGCTTGATGCCGGCAGCGATATCCTTGGCCTTTTTCCCTTTTTCGTCCAGCTCGCGAGCTTTGACAAAAGCATCCAATGCCTTGCCCAGCGGGTCTTCAACAGCTGATTTCGTCGGGACAATCATCACGAGCACATTGTTGCGGTAGTAATAATCGAAACAAGCATAAGAATCCTTCTGGTACGCATTTCCTTCCAAAGTGACCATCTCGGAGGAGAGCGGTTTCAAATCACCCATCATCAGCGCAATCTGCTCCTTCGGAGTGTTGAGAAGGCCGCTGCCCAGCGTAGCCTCATAAGCCTTGACGTATTCTTTGCCCAACTTCACCCAGGTATCCGGATTGGAAGCCTTTTTGGGGTTCTCGGTGTTGGCAACAGCCTTTTCGATGTTTTTGGCCCATTTGGTGAGATCTTGGGCCATCATCGGCATTGACAGCAGCATCAAAGCGGCGGACAATAAAATCAATGGTTTTTTCATTGTTTTGAATATTAAAAATAATTTTTATTCGTTGGATGCCGTCTCATTCTGCAAAGACTGTTCCTCGGCGGATTCTCCCTCCTGTACCGTTTCTTCCTCTTCTTCTTTGGGAACCACCGTGACAGAAGCAATACTGTCGCCCTCCCGCAGATTGATCAGGCGAACGCCCTGGGTGGCCCGGCCTTGCTCGCTGATGGTAGAAACCGCCAGACGAATGGTCAGACCGGACTGGGTGATAATCATCAGGTCATTTTCGGCCGTCACATTGACCAGCGCAACGACCTTACCCGTTTTCTCCGTAATGTTCAAGGTCTTGACGCCTTGTCCGCCGCGGTTGGTCAAACGATACTCTTCGAAATCACTGCGTTTGCCATAGCCGTTTTCGCTGACGACCAGCGCGGAATGCTCGGAGGCATCTTCGGCATTGCTGTCATAACAAACGATGCTGACCACCTCGTTGTCTTCGCTGGCCAGACGAATACCGCGCACACCGGCGGCCGTACGACCCATCGGGCGCACGTCACTTTCTTCAAAGCGCACGCAACGGCCCTCACGGGCGGCCAGATAAATCTGGCTGTTTCCATTGGTCAACTCGGCGGACAACAATTCGTCACCTTCGCGGATGGTAAGGGCAATGATACCCTTGGCACGGACATTGGCATAAGCCGCCAGCGTAGTCTTCTTGATAATACCTTTCTTGGAGCAGAGAACGACATAGTTGTTCTCGGTAAACTCGCGGTCTTTCAGGTCTTTCACCGACAGATACGCGCGCACGGCCTCGTCTTCGGCAATGCCCAGCAGGTTCTGGATGGGACGTCCCTTATAGGCTCGGGCCCCCTCCGGCAACTGATAGACTTTGACAGCATAGCACTTGCCCAAGGTTGTGAACAAAAGGAGCGTTGAGTGCATGTGTGCCACGAAAATATGTTCAAGGAAATCCTCGTCGCGGGTGCCGCTCCCCTTCTTGCCCGTACCGCCCCGGTGTTGGGTGCGATATTCCGTCAAACTGGTACGTTTGATATAGCCCAGATGAGAAATGGTAATGACCACATCCTCGGAAGCGTAGAAGTCTTCGGGGTTGAACTCGCCTTCGTCGGGAACAATCACGCTGCGGCGCGGGTCGGCGTATTTCTCTTTGATTTCCTGCGTTTCTTCTTTGATAATGGCCATCTGGCGCTCTTCGCTGCCCAGAATGTCGAGATAATCGGCAACCGCCTTCTTCAGTTCGTCGTATTCGGCCTGCAACTTCTCTCTTTCGAGTCCGGCCAGCGCACGGAGTTTCATCTCCACGATGGCATTCGCCTGAATCTCGGAGAAGGAGAAACGCTCCATAATGCGAGACTTGGCCAGATCGACGGTTTCGCTGCCGCGGATGATGGCAATGACCTCGTCAATAAAATCAATCGCCCGCAACAACGCCTCCAGGATATGGAGACGGGCCTGGGCCTTGGCCAGACGGAAGTTCGTCCGGCGGATGATGATTTCGTGACGGTGAGAGACAAAACTTTCAATCAGGTCGCGCAGGTTGAGCGTGCGGGGACGCCCTTTGACAATGGCGACATTGTTGACCGAAAAACTGGACTGAAGCGGGCTCAGTTTATAGAGCATATTCAACACAACGCCGCTGTTGGCGCCTTTCTTGAGGCGAATCGCGATATTGACACCCTTCCGGTTGGAGAAATCGTTGATCTCAGCGATACCCTCAATCTTACCGTCACGGACCAGGTCGGCGATTTTCTTAATCATCTCCTTCTTGTTCACCATATAGGGAACCTCGGTGACGACGATGGTCTCTATTCCATTGGGAGCCACTTCAATGTCCGCTTTGGAGCGGATGACGATGCGGCCATGGCCGGTCTCAAACGCCTCACGGATACCCTGTACGCCGCGGATAATGCCGCCCGTCGGGAAATCAGGGCCCTTGATATACTGCATCAGCCCATCCACGTCGATGTCCGGATTGTCAATATAGGCACAGATGGCATCGCAGCACTCGCCCAGGTTGTGGGGAGCCATATTGGTCGCCATACCGACCGCAATACCGGAAGAGCCGTTGACCAGCAAAAGAGGAATCTTGGTAGGAAGTACCGTCGGCTCGTCGTAACGTTCGTCAAAGTTTTTGACCATGTCGACCGTATCTTCATACAGGTCGGCCAAGACCTCGGCGGACACGCGCTCCAACTTCGCCTCGGTGTAACGCATGGCCGCAGCGGAATAACCGTCCATCGAACCGAAGTTACCCTGGCCTTTGACCAAAGGATAACGAAGGTTCCAATCCTGCGCCAGACGCACCATCGTCTCATAAATACTGGAGTCACCATGCGGGTGGTACTTACCCATCACCTCACCCACGATACCGGCGGACTTCATCGTCGCCGCCGAATAGTTGAGGCTCAGCCTGTCCATTCCGAACAGCACACGCCGCTGAACCGGCTTCAAGCCGTCCCGTACATCCGGGAGGGCCCGGGATACAATCACGGACATCGAATAATCGATGTAGGCCGAGCGCATCTGCTGGTCGATGTTGACCCGTTCAATCCTTCCCTGGGGAACTTCTTCCACCTCGTTTTGATCCGTCAATTCGTCATTCATATCCATATAAAAATCCTTAAAGACTGTCGCAACCCGGCATCATTTTCAAAAAATCGATTTTAAGGCCGTTCTTTTGCGATTTAAGCCGTTTTCACAATAGGCAAAGATACAAAAAAGTTAGAGAATTAAAAAATCTAAGTATCTTTGTGAACAAATAAATTCGCTTAAATGAAAAAAGGTTTGTTCTTCCTCCTCTTTTGTTTGTCCGGACTGTCGCTTCACGCCGAAATGGAACCGATCGGAACCTATCTTTATGCCCAAAAAGACGGACAGGACCTTTATCTCGACATTTATGAGCCGCTTGACAGCGCGGCGATGCGCGTTCAACTCGACAGCGCCACGACCGTCGTCAAGCCCACCATCCTGTTCGTGTTCGGGGGAGGCTTCAAGGAAGGCAGCCGCGACGCGGAGTTCTACAAACCTTGGTTCGAGGCGCTTTGCCGGGACGGCTACCGAGTCGTATCCATCGATTACCGGCTGGGGCTCAAGGGCGTGAGGAAAATGGGAATCGGGCAACGAGACCTGCTGGACAAGGCGATTCACATGGCGGTCGAGGACCTCTACAGCAGTGTTCTTTTCCTGCGGGAGAATTCAGAAGAATTGGGAATAGATACGGACAACATCGTTCTGGCGGGCTCCTCAGCAGGCGCCATCACCATTTTGCAAGCCGACTACGAACGCGCCAACCGCACTCCCTGTGCCGCCGTCCTGCCTGAAGGATTCCAATTCGCCGGCGTGATGTCTTTTGCAGGAGCCATCTACTCCACACACGGCCCTGTCAAATACGCCTCGACCCCCGCCCCCACCCTTTTGCTGCACGGCACCGCCGACAAGTTGGTCAACTACGACCAGATTGTCTTTTTCAACATCGGCTGGTTCGGCTCCCATCGTTTGGTAGAGCGCTTCGACAAATTGGGTTACCCCTACACCTTCATCCGCTTCAAGGACCACGGTCACGAAATCGCGATGGCCATGCCCTACACCTTGGAAGTGCAGAAGGAATTCATCCTCACCTGTGTGATGCGTAAGGTTCCCCGCCGCCTGGACATCCTCATCGACGACCCCCGTATCGAAGCCCCCGAAATCTGGAAAAAAGGCCCCGAAGAACTCTACAAATAACCATCTGGAGAGCCGCACAACAAAAAGGGATTGACCAAAAAGCATTTGGCCAACCCCGTTTAGGTACTTTAACCCCTGTCCTTCGGACATCCCCTGCTAGGGGAATGCCGCCTACACGCTGTTTCGGCGGGCATCTTCGCTGCTTCTATTTTCTTCGAAAATCTTGCTGACGCTCCGATGCTACGCCTGATGGCGTCTTTTTAGTCGGCCTCCTTTTGTCATATTCTCGATGCTTTAGAAGATAAACACAGCGGAGACGGAGAGCTCGTTGGGGGCGACAAACCACTTGTTGCCCTTGCTGGTCGGAGTCAGGAAGCGGGAATCTTCGTAATTGGTGAAGAACTTGTGACCGGCCCAGCCGCTGATACCGAAGTCGAGATTGAACCACTTGGTAATCAGTACGGAGTAACCAAAGCCAAGGCTGGCACCCAAAGCATTTCCCTCTTCGGGCGTTTTGAACCAAGGCACACCGCCCGTACGGTAGTTCTTGAACTGGGCATCCGCACCAATCCACCAACCGGCGAAAGCATACCAAGGCCACCAGCGGGCACCCATGGCGAAACCGCGTTGGACTTCTTGGAACTGACCGGCAACACCCTTGTTAAGCGTCCAAGGATTATACTTGATTTTTCCTTCCAAAGTCCAGTGACGGGCAATCTCATACTGAGCCTCCAGATTGATGGTTCCTAGATTCACCCAGGAAAGAAGGTTGGTCGCCAAAGCGAAACTGCGGTACTCTTTCTCAAAGTGTTCCTTTTCGCCATCCGGTTTGAATTCGCTTGCTTTCTTCCAATTCTTGCCACCAAAATTGTAGGAAACACCCAGGTTGATGGTGGACGCGAAAGCGTAACCGTCTTGCTTGCCCAGGGTGTTGCCCTTCAAGCAGAAAAGACGTCCGTCCGCAAAAAGGCCGAACTCCTCATCCAAATGGTAATTGGCAAACAGGCCGACACCGGCCGTCAAGCCATTGGAATAACGCTCATAGGACACTTTGTTGCAGGCAATCATACCGCTGTGGGCATAAGGAATCAAATCCCACTTGCGCTCGGGATTCGGCCCCATAAAGGTGTTGAACACATCCCACATCAAGTCGGCGTGCAAATAACCGAATGAGAGAACCGTCTTGCACATTTGGTTGTTGCTGACGACATCCGTGACCGTGCTTGCGCCTGCACGGGGCGAATCAAGCCATTCGGAGAGGGACCCCGTCTGGTAGCCGATACGCCCGCCGAATTCCGGAGAGAACCACCGGCCGAAGGTAAATTCCGCGTTGCCGGTCGGCGCCGTGTTGGCACCGATCGTTTGACCGCCTTCCGCCGCCATCGTCACACCGCCGGACAGGCCGATAAACCAACTGTCCTTTGCCCCGTTGAGTACAAAATCACCCTCGGCAGCTTCCGTGTACGACCGCCAGTAGTTTTTGTTGAACTCATAGGTTAAACCGCCCGAAATGGTCGTAATGACGGGATAAATCCCCTCCTGACGCACAAAACGGCCGCTCGTGGTAGTCGCCCGAACGTCTACAAATGCCTTGAGGCGATCAACAATGGTCAGATTGTTGAGAAGGCCGACGCCATAGGCAAACTCCATCCGGAAGGATTTCAGATTGGAATAAAAATCCTGTGCATATCCAAAATGAGTATAGGGAATAAGATTCCAGACACGATGCTGTTTATACCCCCAGAACGTATTGATCAGATCCCACATGAAATCTGCGTGCACATAATAATACCGGCTGCTATAGTTATACTGCCCGAACTCATCAGGGCCTTTAGTCAGCCACGATTGACGGAATTGAGTTGTCTTCTGGTTCAGCGAACCAACCATAAGACCTAAGCGGTTGCCCACATATGGCGAGTACCATTTCCCAAAATTAAAATCAAGGCCCAAGCCGACACCCGTTTGCGAAGAACCTTTCACTTCGTTCAACAAATTAGCTCCCACCGAGACAGAGGCAAAAATGTTGTCAAATACGCCATTGGCCAAAAGTACCGGTCTTTTCTGGCGAACTTTCGCCTGCAGCCGGGCCAGTTTCTCCGGGGCGACAATCCCCACGCGATCAAAGATGTTGAGACTTTTGGCGGAACGAAATCCGCTGGCACCGATGTTATAACTAAAACCGCCCGTAAGCGTGGCGCCGAAGGCTTTGTCTTCGATTTTTCCGACCGACTCGCCCTTCAGCGAAAAGAGGCGCAAATCAGCAAATGCCACCCACTTGGGAGAGAGGTTAAAATTGTTGAGGATACCCACGCCGGTTGTATATTCGCGACGACGGGAACGACCGACATAGGTCGAAATTTGTCCCGTATGCACATACGGTATCGGCTCGTATACCCGATATTCATCATAACCGATGATCGTATTGAGAATATTCCAAAGAATATCCGCATGGATATAGGTGAACAAATAATTGTTGGCAAACATTTGCCTGCCCATATAATTGGAGGGATTGGCGGACATGCCTTTGCGCGGCGAGATCGTCCAGTCCTTAATAGAGCCTACTTGGAAACCGATTCGGCCGGCAAATTGGGGGGAAAGCCATTTGCCGATGGTGATGTCTCCGGTCCAACCGGCATCACCGGTGAAACCGTTCTGTCCGCCTTCCTCCAGGAGCGTTGCGCCACCGGACAGGCTCAGGAACCAGTTGTCCACAAAAGCGCCAATGGTCGGCGTATATTTCTTCGGGGCATCTTTGTAAGAAACCCAATAATTCTTTTTCCCGACGTCGCAGCTTATACCGGCCAATGCCGTGAACATCAGTCCGTTGTTGGTAGTAGAACGAAGCATGCGGTGGCGAATATAATTCCCCTTGACATCAAGGAACAGGTTCAGACGATCGGAGAGCCGGAATGTATTGATGAGACCGTATCCCAGCGAATACTCTTGTTTATAAGGCGTGCCGGACGTACGGAAACCCTGCATCACACCAAACTGGTAATAAGGAATAATGTTCCAGAAACGATTGTAGTCGTAGGGAGAAAAGGTGTTGTTGAGATTCCACAAAAAATCGGCGTGCACAAAGAAATACCGGTTCTCGAAACGATAGCGGATCTGATCTCCGCGCTGGATGGGAACTTCTGCGAAACCAAGGCGGGGGTCGCGAAGAAATGCAACCATCGACAAGCCCTGGACACCCAGACGCATGGCAAACTGAGGTGAAAACCACTTGCCGAGATTAAACTCTATCGCGGGAGCCGCACCCATGGTTTTGATATCGGCTATTTCCATCACGGCGCTTACACCACCACTCACGCTGACAAAGAGGTTTTCCCAAATTTTGTTGTCGAGATAAGGAGCCGGCCCGGTCACCCTCTTGGGCTTGTCGAGGGAGGAATACCCTCCTTTGCGATACTGCTCGGCGGAAACCCAGTTCCCCGCGCCTCCAATATTATAAACAAGGCCCGCCATAATCGATCCCTTATAGGCGAACGAACGGCCGCGCCCCAGCATAATTCCGTTCAGTACGGTGGCGCGCAGATCCAAGTACAGCCCCAGTTCGGAAGCAATGTTGAATGTGTTGTAAAAACCGAAGCCGGCGGCAAGGCCATCCCAATACAACTTACCCTGAGAGGTTTTGACATTATAAAAACCTGTGTGATAATAGGGAATGAAAGACCAAACCCTCTTATACTTATACGGATAAATCAAATTGGTCAAATCCCATAGAACATCGGCGTGGAAATAATCATAATTGACATTCAACTGATAAGCCTTCATTCCATTCACCTGGGCCGTCTGGGTTGTCAGCTCGGGACGGGGTTGCATAAGCCACTCCTTCAGACTACCCCCCTGATATCCCAAGCGCGCGCCGAAGTCCGGTGTAAACCATTTGCCGACGCTAATGTCATAAGCCGGTGCAACCAGCATATTCATCCCCTTGGCGAACCCCTCTTCAAAAAGAAGATTGATGCCGCCGCCAACCTGAATGAAGAAATTGTCCTTAAAACGCCCATAGACAGGACGACGAACGGTTGTTGAGTCAGTATAACTCTTGAAATCAACCTGTTTTCCCAGATCCACGCTGACCCCGACCATGGCGTTCATCGCAATGTCCGATCCGCTTCCGACACGGCAAGATATGGTATTGTCTATAAACGACGCCCGTAAATCAACAAACAGATTCGTCCTTTGGGCGATATGGAAACTATTGATAAGGCCCGCGCCGATTACGTAGGCCCGTTTATACGAATGGGATGCCTGGGGTCGGAAAACACGCATAACGCCCATGTGGGTATAGGGAATTAAACGCCAGACACGATCCGGAGTATAATGGATCGTATTGGTCATATCCCACAAGAAATCCGCATGAACATATGTATATTTAAACCCGTTGACGTAATAGGTCTTACCATTGTCGTTCGGTACAAACTCCTGTTCCAAACCGAAACGCGAATCCAATGAACGGAATTTATGACTGTAGCCCTGAAGGCCCAAACGAATTGCCGTCCAAGGAGAGAACCACCGACCCACCGTCAGATCGAGAGACGGTGTTATTCCGTCCGCCCCCAAATCGCTCTTGGGCTCCCAAAGCAAACTGCCACCGGCTCCAAAAGAAAGAAACCAATTGTTGTCCAGTGTGCTCACCACAAACGGGGACGGCACGTCTTGTTTCTTGGGCGCTTCCCGTTTAGCCGTCCCTGCGTGTGCATCCGTTTGCGAAGCACACAAGAGCATAGCACAGGTCCCCACAACACCCAGTATTATTTTACAAATTTTCATTGTAGGTTTCGTCTTTATCATTCGAATGCATCAGCATTCAGGTCATAGGTTTTAATCAAAATAGATATTTCAGGGTCCAAATTGCCACGGTGACGATAAGACGGATCTTGGTGGCAGGCATCCAGATAGCACTGAACGGCGTTCTTGTTGTCGCCCTGACGGGAATACAACAGCGCGAGCAGGTAGTTGACCTCCGCAGTCCGCTTCATCGGCTCCAGGATGTCCAGCGCGCTGAGATTGCGGTCGAGCGCCACATAACATACGGCCAGGTTATAATCATCGGGATAGCCACGGAGAATCTCTATCGCATGGTCGTAGTCGCGATCCTTAAGATACTCAAGCCCCCTCGCATACACGGTATCCAACTCCGTCGTCATGATGGTGTCCTTAACCATACCCCGGCGATGAAAATGGAAATTAAAATCAACCGTACGCAATTTCGGATATACGCTTGCCTTCAAATAATTGTAATATGGCAGCGTCTTCAGTTTCGCTTCACGAACATCGGGATTGGCAATCTTCAGGAGATCATCAAAATAGACCTGTTTCATATCTTCCGTAAGCGTGGTGTCACTGCGAATCAGGTCGTTCAACTGAGGCCAGTTTTCCGCTTCGGCACGGGAGCGGAAATGAATCTTCATGATGGCGCGATCCTTATGGATGTTACCCCATTCATCCACAGAGAAGCCCCGTTCATTGTTGAGGGAATCCACAACGTGGCTCATATACCTGTCGAAATAAGTCGAAACGGACTGGGAACGTTTGTGGGAAAGCACTTCATTCGCATGATAGATACCCTCCGGCGAGCAATGCGCCGTCACGACCACGCTATCCAAATCAAACTCGCGGCTCTGCAACACCCGGTGAATGGTCTGCTTGATATGCGCCATTTCCTGGGCATTCTCGTTCAAATTACGGTCAATCTCGCTTTTTCCGGCCTCAAACCCGATTTTGAAAGAGGCGTTGACCTCCGCACGACGATAAACAATGCGGTGAAGATAGCGTTTCTGCTCTTTGTATAACTGAGCTGCTGAAGAGATGTTGAACACCAGCGAATCTGTACGGGGAACGCGGTAGATGCGCTGGCCGTTTTCGTTATAGATGTCACCGGCAACGTAGACGTAAACCTTTTTTAATTTCGGACGCGTCGCGATGGTCTCAACATACAGACAGACAAAATCGCCATTCTCGGTACGAATGACCGAATCGATGCGCACGCCCGGATGATCATCAGGGTTGGGCAAAGTGCCAAGCAACTGCTTCTTACGACGCAAATCTTTGAGCGCGCACCGGTTGCTGTAATGGTCTATCGCCTCTTGATCCGTCACAGAATACCAATTGAAAAGCTCTTCTACCACCTTGGAAGAATCCTCTTTCGTATAAACATAGGACGTATCATATTTGAGGCTGTAAATCTCCGGCAGATTACGCTCGACAAAAACTTCCAGCGTGTGTCCGCCCTTATACTTTCCGGAATCCGCCAATTCTTGCATGATGCGTCCATACAACTGATTGGCGCGCATCCGACGGATATGAAGCACCTCTCCGGTGATGTTGATTTTTTCCAGGTACGCGGAGTCCAGGACGGTTTCGGTGTCCGAAATATAGTAAAGCTCCGGGGTCAACTGCATCTCCCACTGGTTGTCCAGCAGCACGGGGGGAACAACCACTTCAAAACCCAAATCAACCTTGCCACGACGCTCCGCCACCCTTTTGAAGCGTACCGTGATGGTTGCTGCCTCCAAAACCTCGGTGGCCACCATTTCGCCGGTCTCATCATCCAAAATAGCGTTCATCAGCACCTTGTCGTTGCCATCCTCATCCTTGACAATGATGCTTTCCGGACGCTTAACCGTATCGAGGTGAGAAGGTTTTACGTTTTCCGAACTGGGAAGTCGAAGCTCGACTTCATCATTTCTTTTAGCAAGTTTGGCCGCTTTGTTGGAGGAGCTACAACCGAAAAGCAACACAAACAAAAATACCGCCACGCCTATATAAGCAATACGTTTCACGACTTAAGCCAAATTTTACATTGTAATCCGCAAAGTTATAAAGAAAAACGCAAAACGCAAAAAATCTGCATGTTTTTTTTAATAATATCAACAATTTTGCTTATTTTTGTGCGCATAAAAATGCGTTTATTATGAACAACACGGAACTTGACAACTGGTGGGCCTCGATTCCCATTTCACAAAAAGAGCGGATTGCCCGCAAATCCTTCACCAAGGCGCATCCCGGCGAAACCGCGGACGAATCTACCATTACCTACCCGGCTTGCACGGTCTGGTGGGGAAGCCTCAGTGTTGAAGAGAAAGACAAAATCTACGACCACTGCGTCAACCGCCACGGGCTGACTGAAAAAGAGTGGAACAGCGGCGATCCGTACGGCGACTAGTGCGTTTCCCCGGCGCTTGGTCCGCTAAAAACGCTCCTTTTTAATTTGATCGACACCCTCGAGACCGGCGAGGGAAAGCACCGTCTCGTTGAGTTCGGCGACAGAATGCACGGAGATACGGATATCACAGGTAAAGAGTTCATCCTTCACTCCCATCGTGATGCTGGTCAAAGGCAGCTTGTGGTCTTCCACGATGCAATGAATGATATCCCGCAACAAATGATACCGGTCGACGGCCGTAATGAGGATGCCGACAGGGTACAACACATTCGGCTCGGTTTCGAAATCCTTGACGGAAACAATCGTATTCCCTTGCGCCGAGGCAATGCTAAGCGCTTCGTTGCAGTTACGCGTGTGAAGAGAAACCTGGCCCGAAGTGTCTTTGAAGCCGATAATCTCCTCGCCGGGCATCGGATGACACAAAGGGCATAAACGATATCGGGGCTTGGGAAGGTCGCGCAAATAAGAACTGATACGTTTGCGGGCCTTGTACGAGACCGTCGCATCGAGCCAATCAAGACGGGGATGCACGTGATCGGCTTTCACCACATAGACGCAGTCTCCCCGGTGCAGGACCGTCTTGACGCTGACTTTCTGTCCATTGACGATGGCGTACTGGGCCTGGTCGCCAATATCGGTATGCACCTCATAGGCAAAATCCAGCACCGTAGCGCCCTTGGGAAGAGTAATCGGTTTTCCTTGCGGGGTAAAGACTACGATGTCCTCGTTGAACAACGAGTGCTGAATACCCGGCATAATCCCCTCCGACTCCTTGGAAAGTTCGCGCAACACATCCGTCAGGCGCTGCAGCCACTGCTCTTTACGCTCGACCACACAACCATAGTAGGACTGCTTGCGCATATTGTCGGAAGACACGTGGAACTCCTCAATCTGTCCATAGGGATTGAGCAAACGGAAATGTACCGAACGGTAGCCGTTGGCCTTGGGCTGGGCCATATAATTGACAAAACTGCCGGTCTGTTCGCTGTATTGCTGGGAAAGAATGGAATATATCTTCAAAACGATGTCTTCCTCGCTGGCAATCATACCGGTCCGGCTGCAAACCTCGTCACGGTTGAAACAGGCGCGGATATAATGCTTGAAAGGCACGTGAAAGAAATCAATGTCCTTCTCCTGCATTTCACGCCAGATGCTATAAGGCTTGCGATAGCGAACATCCCATTTGATTCCGTCCATCATCCGGCCGACAAATTCACTCGCCTGTGCCATAAAAGCATCCACCGCTCCTTGGGTGCGAACTTTGTCTTCATTCAACAAATGGGTGATAAAATTGTTCTCTTCCGGATTAAGAAAAGAGAATGCCAGGTTTTCCAGTTCGGATTTGACAGAATACAAGCCCAAACGGCCCGCCAGCGGAGCAAAGAAAAATTGCGTTTCAGAAGCGATTTTCCACTGTTTTTCCGGCTTCATCGCCCGTAGCGTACGCATATTGTGCAAGCGGTCGGACAACTTCAGAATCAGCACGCGCACATCTTCCTGCACGGAACCCAGAATGTGCTGGTAATTGTCAACCTGGTCGTTGTTGCGCTTGGTGACCGCTTCTACCAGAAAGGCGACATCCTCGCCGAATTGGTCACGAATCTCGTCGAGGCTATGCGGGGTATCTTCCACCACATCGTGCAACAAGGCTGCGCAAATGATGTTGACATCCGTCTGCATCATTTCCCGAATGACGACGAGCGCCACTCGGATAGGATGGACAATGTAAGGCTCGCCGTCTTTGCGCCGTTGCGGGCGGTGCGCCAATTCAGCCAGAGCATAAGCCCGTTCGACTTTATCTCTTTCTTCGGGACCCAGGCTCTCCGGCAATGAGCGCATCAATTCATCGTGCGCACTTGATATGATCTCCTCCATTAATAGAAGCGTGCACGATTGTCCGTCACTTTGTCTTCAGACATCACCGGTACAATCATTTGCGAATAATATTGGGCCTTCTGGGCATCCATCGCCTTGGCATCATCCTCATTAAAGAAAGCGCCCTCTTCGCGAGAGAGAACCTTGTACACAAAAACGGAATAATTGGAATGGGCAGGACCGCTGATGAGGCCGACTTCGGCAGATGCGACAGCGCCCAAAAGAACGGGGTCAACCGCCACGGCTCCGGAAGAAGCGAAGGCAACGCCGTCTTTGGTTATCAACTCGGCGCCCAGGGCTTCCGCCACGGCTTTCATATCCTCCATTCCTGCGATTTTTTCAGCAACCTCTTTCGCTTTGCTGGCAGCCGCTTTCTCTTGGAACAAGTTGGTCTTAATCATCGCTGAAACCTCGTTGACCGGAGTATACCCATCTTTATGGACGTCTTTGAGGGCCACGACAAAGAAGGCCTTGTTGGCAACAGTAATGATATTGCTGACATCTCCTTTCTTGTGGTCAAAAGCCCAGCGCGTCACCTCAACCGTTCCATCGATGGTTCCCAGGCTGCGGGCGCTTTCGGGCATCTTGTCATAATTCTGCACATACAGGTGCAACGAATCCGCCGCCGCCTTGAAACCTTTATAACTACCACCGGCACGGGCGGCCAAGGTGTTGGCTTGCGAATAATAGGTGTTGTACGTCTCTTTTCCCGGAACAATGTTCTTGGACAAAATCGCAACCTGTTTCTTCTGTACAGGATCAGATTTGCTGATCACCTTGACGAGCAACTGGCCATACTGGGGGCTCTGGATAAATTGAGCGGCATTGACACGGGCCTCAAACAAATTCTCACATCCGGACAACATGCGGTCCTGCGTCATCGTCATCGCCTCTGCCGCGTCCAATTTTGCCGTCAATTCCGGAGTAATGCTCTCCGCATCGTTGGCCGGAATCACCTTCACCTCAATCCGGTCAGGCATCTTTTTGGCTGCCAGAACACGCACCGCATAGAAAGCCTCATCAGAAGCAAAAATTTCCGAAGCCTTGCCAACAGCGGCATTATCCACAAATGCTGAAACCTTGCGGTCGATGGTGTTCAACTCATTCTTGCCATACCATTTGGTGTCATATTTAATATCCGAATTCCGCAACAAGAAAGCCTTGAGGTTGTCGCTGGAAAGAAATTCATCGTAGCAGGCGTTGATTTTGTCCTGTGCGAGTGCGACATCTTTGGCAGAAGGCTTGACCTCAAAAACAACATAATCAATGTCGCGGCTGGCTTTGACCTTGAAGTTCTTCTTGTGGGCGCTGTAATACTTTTCAACCTCTGCATCGGTCACGTTCAAAGTGCTGTCGCGCACATAACCGACAGGGACCGAAACATATTGAATATCCGCCGTTGTATTATTCTCCTTGATTTGACGGGCCGCCATCAGCACATTGTTGAGGTTGCTCTTGGTAAAAAGGGCTGCATATTTCTCATAATACGCTTCAGTCATCACCGCCTTCTGAAGATAATCCCAATACAATTTCATCCGACCGCTCTGGTCGCCCGGGACCGCTTGGACAAACTCCACGAGGCGATCGACGCTGAATGTTCCGTTTTCTCCCGCAAAGTTGGGATCCCGGGCAATAATCGGAGATAAATTGCTTCCCGTCGTCAGTTCAACCTTTTCATCTTTACTCACGAAAAGACCGGCCTTCTTGCAGTTCTTGACGAAAAGATAATCGTCCACGAGAGATTGCCACGCGGCATCACGAACCGATTTTTGCTGTTCATCGGAAGATGCCGAACTGCCCGTAATAATCTCGTTGAGTTTGTTATAGGTATCCAAAGTCTCCTGGAACTCCTGATAACCAATTCTTTTCCCATCAATCTTTCCCACATCATTACGAGAAGACATGGAATACGTTACAGAACTAAGCGTACTCGGGTCGATAATAAAAGACAAGAGAGCGATGGCAATAATAACCGTGATTGCCACTCCGAACTTTACGCGAATTTTTTCAAGAACCGCCATATTATTACAAAATTTACATTTACATTTTTTCGCCCATACAGGCAGGGCTGCGAAGTTACGAAAAAATCCTTGAAATTACGATGTTTTCCATTATTTTTTCAAGATTGGACCTATTAAATTCACCGAATCTACCGGCTCCTGCTCCTCGTCCACAAAGGCGTAGCTGTTGAAGGGACGAAAAATGACAGAATTATGCTCCTTTTGGTTGGACCGCATCCCGTATCCCTGCACAAAGCCATCCGGAGAGTACATTTTCACATAACAGTCCGTCCAATAAACCTCGTTGGTCCTATCCCAGTAGATGGTGTCGGATTCCATCACTTCGCGAGCTTTGATATTGTTGGTCACGACATCTCCCGTGACCATCCAGATTTCGTCTCCTTTCTTGCTTTTCGTATGGCGCGCTTTCTGAGCGGTGATCGTCGTTTGTAAATCGCCCAGCTCATCATAAATATAGACAAAGAACCCCTCGGGAAACACTTCATAAGAGGATGTGTCCGTTTCATAGCGCTCCATCGCTCCCCCCTCCATACGCATTTTTATGCGTCCGTTTTCCGAATCGACCACAAACATGTCACGAACTTGCTGGACGGGCACTTGGGAGAGGTCTATACGATCGGCTTGTCCTAATTTTCCGCGACAGGAAAAAAGCCCAAAGAGACCGGCCATCAAACAGATTGCCGGTCTCAGGAAACGGATATTGTGCTTATGGAACAATTTATTTGATCTGGGTGCGAACGGTCGTCACGGCAGACATTCCGCCGCAATTTACCGTGTAACGTTCGCCGTCCGTAAGGTTATACATAAACGCTTCCGACTTCTCCGGGAAGTACTGGCGATATTGGGCGGTCAGACGGTCGGCCTCTTCCGTCAGAGACGGGTCTGCGTTCTTGGCACGGACCATAAAGTCCACCGCCACCCAGAACGGAGCCCGGGATTCTATTTCATTGCCGCCTTTGCAGGAGGTGCTGCCCCATATCGTGCCGCAAAGCATATTGGCCTTGCCGGTTATATCGCCGTCCCGGTCCAGCGCAAGCGCTTTTTGGGCAGAAGCATAGGCTTTTGATTTATTACCGTTTTTATGATTGAAAACTGCCATTTCATAAAAATACTGGGCATCGGTCTCGTCATCGGACTCGTCGAACGCAATGGCTTCTTCCAGGTATTTGTTGGCAGAAACCACATCCCCTTTCGAAGCATACATACGATACAGGCCATAGGCGGTCTTATAGTTGGGATCGGCTTTATAGAGAGCCGTAACAGCCGTGAAATACAAATCATTGTCCGTGCAATCCTCGGCGCTGCGCATCATATTGGCAATTTTTCCCAAAAGCTCCAGGTTGTTGGGGTCGGCCTGATATTTCGGAGTAAAAATAGCAATCAGGTTCTCACAGGAAGCGACACGGCTGCCTATGAACAATGTTTCGACCGCCGAGCGGATATTGGCCATGTTTTCATCACCGGGATTGGCGGCCAGGATGGCATCCAAATAACCCATGCATAATTCATAATCAGCAATTACCTGATCAATATCCACCTGAGCGTCTTGATAAAGCTCCACGGAACAATTCATATAGTTGACAAAGATGCTGGCTTTGGTTTTTTCTTTGTTCTCAGCCATCGTTTCCTTGCAAAGGGCATAAAGTTCCTTTTTGTCCTTATTGCGATACTGAATCATATCCAGCGTCTTGTTTTCCAGGGCTTTTCCCTTCATCTTGGGAAAGTTCTGCATGCGCAGATCATGCAAAAGCATCAAAGTGTCAATAAGCGACTCACGCAACTGGACGTTCTTCTTGTTCTTGTTGATTTCCTGCCGCATCAGGGCGGTACCGTCAATCAGCATCGTCTGGTTGGCGGAAGGAGGACAAAACTTGAAGGCTTTCCGCCAGTTGGGAAGGGCATCCTTATAATTCTTTACCTTGAAGTGGTCTTTGTAGAAAGACAGGTACTTCAAACACTCAGCGCTGTCCTTTCCATACTTTCCATAAGCAGAAGCGCTGACGCCCGAAAACAAAAGGGCGATTACACTGAAAATAACTACTACTTTTTTCATATCCTTTGGGTATTCATTATTCGTATTTCGGTTTTTGGAACCACACATCGTGTATGTTCATACTGGCGTTTACTTGGAAATAGGTTTCCCTTATCAAATTGTTTTGTGTGGTACCTCTCTTTCCAATATCTATGCCCAATGTAAATCCGTTGAACCAGCGGAAGACCGGGAATGTTACGCCAAACGTTAATCCACAACTGGTTACGGCATACGGACCATAGCGGAAATCTCCTGTATCATAATAGAGTCCGGCCCGGTAAGCCATCCTTCGGTAGTAATAACGGATGTCGTTCCGGTTAGGCACAAACTCAACGCCGGCACGAATGGCGTGGGATGCCACGGATTCGAAAGCCAGATTCTCTTCTGTCTGAACGGCGAAACCCCGGTTGGAGGAAAAACCGCTTCCCCGCCAGTCGGAGTACAGATAATCCAACTCGACGCTCCACTTTCCGTCCAATTTCAGAGCCAATCCCACACCGATTTCATCACCCAGTTTGACGCCCTGGCTACCCACATTTGCGGTATAGACAGAATCCTGAACGCTGGAAAGCGTGGCGTGGTAATATTCTTCGTTGGTCCCGTGAATAGGAGTCTTCAGCCTGTATGTCGCTCCAGCCGTCAAGGAACTAAGGTTGTTGAAGCGGTGTTCGTATTGAAGGCCGAATTTGCCGCCAATTCCCCAGAGTTTCATGTTATATCCACCATAGGTAGAGCGAAATGCAGCTTGCTCAAAAATCTTGTTGGATACTTTTTCTATATGTCCGAAATAATAATCCACTTCCGCTCCTACAGAAAACCGCTTCCAAAAAGTGGCGGCTGCAGAGAGAAATACTTTGGTCAATGCTCCCTGTCCATAAGACTGATAATCGATATTGCCCGTATAACCGATAATGTCCGGACGCATCTCGACATAAGAGAAATCATAACCGACCCCACTGTACGGTGTAATACCAATGGCAAGTGCAGAGCTGCGGTAAATGGGAACGGAAAGAATAAAATTATTGAGGTTGAACTGATTGTTCACCGAAGTCATATCTCCCTGACTGAAATATTTGTTGGTATTGCTCACGCCGAAGTCCAACATAAAAGCCAGAGTATCGCGGGCGGTAATGGCAGCAGGATTCAAATAATTGATATAACGATTATTACGGGTAGCAATACCCACACCACCCATCGTCTTGTTAAATGCGGTTCCCTCCGTTATCCGGCTTCCGACGCCATACACGGAATAGGGAGAATAGGTTGAAAACGCTCCGGACTGCGCCCGTAGCGACAACGCCCCGGACAACAGGAAAAAGAGGGTTAAAATCCCAATATTTCTACTACGCTTCATCAACACTTTTATCCAAAAAACGGATACTAACCTGCAAAGTTGCGATTTTTAATCCATTTTTCAAAATTTAGAAACCGTTTTAATTCTCTTTCACTTCCAATTTATCCAAAAGACACTGTGCTTCTTGTAAAGAATGAATATTCCTGGCTATCAATTTTAACTTTCCGTTCTCGCCCTGCTTCATCTCAAAAACAGTACCCATTCCGGAAATTCTATCGAGAATTTGGGCAAAAACATCGGACTTATAATAGGGAGAAAGTGGGTTGGAAATAAAGAACGCAATCATAATGCCGTTCTTGACGATGATTTTTTCAAACCCCAAATGCCTTCCTTGACGGCGGATTTGTACAACCATAAACAGATTCTCAACTTCTGTCGGAAGGTGGCCGAACCGGTCGATCAGGCGGTCTTTCGCCTTTTCCAGGCTCCGGTCATCAGAAAGGGTATCCAATTCTTTATAAATACGAATCTTTTCTACCGTAATATCCACGAACGTATCCGGCAACAAAGCCGGCTGGTCGGTCTCCACCGTACAGTCCGTCAGATAACTTTCTGTATGGGAGGTTGTTTTGTAGCCCGTTTCCACGCCCAGCTCCTCCATCGCCTCCATCAGCACTTTGTGGAAAGTTTCCAAACCCATATCACTGATAAAACCGCTCTGTTGGGCTCCGAGCAGGTTGCCGGCGCCACGGATATCCAGATCCTGCATAGCGATGTTGAAGCCGCTGCCCAGATCACTGAAGGTCTCAATGGCTTTCAAGCGACGCCGGGAATCCTCTGAAATTGAGGTAAGAGGGGGTATGATCAAGTAACAAAATGCCTGTTTATTGGAACGTCCTACCCGGCCGCGAAGCTGATGCAAGTCACTCAGGCCGATATTCTGCGCCTGGTTGATAATCATCGTATTGGCTGCAGGAATATCCAGTCCGTTTTCTATAATGGTGGTACAGAGCAGCAAGTCATAATCCCCGTTGATAAAATCCAATACCTTATTCTCCAATGTCCTGGATTCCATTTGACCATGCGCCACGCAGATTTTCATATCCGGCACCAGACGGTGCAGTACATCTTCAATGGCCGGCAATTCTTCCACTTTGTTGTGGACAAAGAATATTTGGCCGCCACGCTTGAGTTCATAATGAATAATACGCTTTATTTCCACCTTATCGAAATTCATAATTTCGGTTTGGATGGGAATCCGGTTGGGCGGAGGGGTTTGAATAACCGATAAATCCCGGGCTCCCAACAAAGAAAACTGAAGGGTGCGGGGAATCGGGGTGGCCGTCAACGCCAGGGTATCCACTCCCACTTTCATCTGCCGTAGTTTTTCTTTCGCACTGACACCGAACTTTTGTTCTTCATCAATCACCAGCAAACCCAAGTCCTTGAACTCGAACTGGTCGCTCAATAATTTATGTGTACCGATGATGATATCAATTTTTCCTGCCTTTAGCTCTTTTTGAACGGTATTGATTTCCTTGGCGGTCCGCAAACGGGAAACAAATTCGATGCGGCAAGGAAAATTTTCCAATCGGGAGGTGAACGTATTATAATGTTGCAAACAGAGAATGGTGGTAGGAACCAGTACAGCCACTTGCTTGCTATCACAAACTGCCTTAAATGCGGCTCGGATGGCTATTTCTGTTTTTCCAAAACCCACATCTCCACAGACAAGCCGGTCCATCGGACAAGCATCTTCCATATCCCGTTTGACGGCACGGATGGCTTTATCCTGATCAGGAGTATCTTCATACATAAAAGAAGATTCCAGTTCTTCCTGCAGATAATTGTCGGGAGAAAAAGCAAAACCGCTCGTCGCTTTCCTCTTGGCATAGAGACGAATCAAATCCTTGGCTATATCCTTGACTTTATTCTTCGCCGCAACTTTCGTAGCCGCCCAGGTTTTGCTTCCCAATTTATGAATATGCGGAGCTTCGCTGTCTTTGGATTTATAGCGCGAAATTTTATGCAGAGAATGGATGGAAATAAAAATCACATCGTGATCTTTATATTCCAATTTCACCACATCATGCATGCGGCCTTTATCGTCCGCAATCTTGACCAACCCTCCGAAAATCCCCACACCATAATCGATATGAACAATATAATCTCCTATCGAAAAACTGGTCAAATCATTGATGGTCAACTGTTCACTCTTATCTACGGTACGACGTAGCGTCACCCGGTGGAAACGGTCGAACAATTCATGATCGGTATAACAGCAAACACGGGAATCGTGGTCGATAAAACCTTCATGCAGGTTCTTTCCGGGAATAAATTCGGGTTGAACACCATTATTCTGGATAATAATGGAGGAAAGCCTGTCAAGCTGTTGCTTTTTCTCCCCGAATACCATCACTTTATACCCATATTCTGTTTTTGATCGTATATCTTCTATCATCCATTCAAAATTCTTATGAAAGACAGGTTGGGCTGCTATATGGAAAGGGATGATGGAAATAGATTTGTTTCGCTCAACAGGAGGGGTCAGGAAAACGCGCCTATAATTCTCTACAAAAGGATAAAAAGAATTTTCTTTATATAAATCGACGGATTCCAGCCAAAAAAGCGCGTCTTTGGGTAGATTTTCAAGAATGAATTCCTTGTTTTCTTCTTCGTTCGTAAAGAAGGAGGGATAAATATCAGCCTGAGAAATATTTTCTATAGAAAGTTGCGTATTACAATCAAAAACACTGATCTTTTCTATTTCATTTCCAAAAAAAGCCAAACGATAGGGCTGATTCATAGAATAGGAGAAAATATCAATAATACCACCCCGGATGGCATATTGTCCCGGATCACTGACGAAATCCACTCGTTCGAAACCATACTTATACAATAAGTTGGTAATTGTTTCATGGGATATTTCCTGTCCTACGTTTAAAGTCGCCAATGGCTTGAAATGGCGCATAGAAAGGATTTTCTCTTCCAGAGCGAAAGGATAAGAAACGATAAACAAACTCTCTTGCGGACGGTGTTCTTTGATTTTTCCAAGAGCGGAAGTGCGCTGGACCCTTAAAGTAGATTGATAATTGCTTTTTTCAATATTCTTTCCTGAATGAGGAAGAAAAAATACTTTATCCCCTTCTATAATATGGTATAAATCTGCGGCACAGTACTCAGCACTCTCTTGATCAGGAAGAATAATAAAATTAAGACCTTTGTATTGTGTCTGACCTACAACGAACCATCGTGCTGAAAGGGATAGACCGGAACAATACAGTTCTTTCTCTAAGGTAAGCTTTTCTTGTAGAAGTATGACTTTTTCTTCGCTGACCATAATAGGTGTTGAGAAACTGTTGAAAACTTGTTAAAGAAGCGTGGAATACTTTTGAAAACTAAATTTCCTTCTTTAAAACTTTTGAATATATCGGAGAATTCTACAGAAATGCAAAATATTCATCTAAAATTTTCCAATAAGTTTCCAGCAGGTTTATTAAATAATAATAAATTGTATATAAATATTTTACAAGGTTTTCAACAAATTAACAGCAATTATAACAACATCAAAAGTTTTAAAAAAATCAATATATTTGTAATTATTTGTTTGTTTAAAAACAACACCTGTTTTCTTTATGCAAGAATCTTTCGACCCGCACATCCAAGGAGAGTGCAAAGATAATGATTTGGACGGAATAACGCGTCCTCAAGATTTGGAAGAGTTCACCGGACAGGATAAAATCGTAGAAAATCTGCGCATTTTCATCCAGGCGGCTAAGATGCGGGACGAGGCACTTGACCACGTACTGTTCCACGGCCCTCCGGGACTGGGTAAGACTACACTGGCGCATATTATCGCCTACGAGTTGGGTGTCAATATGAAAGTTACTTCCGGTCCTGTGCTGGACAAGCCCGGTGATTTGGCGGGCTTACTGATATCTCTCCAGAAAGGGGATGTGCTTTTCATTGATGAGATTCATCGACTCTCTCCCGTCGTGGAAGAATATTTATATTCCGCTATGGAAGATTTTGTGATTGATATAATGGTGGACAAGGGGCCCGGAGCTCGTTCCGTCCGTATCAATCTCTTTCCTTTTACGTTGGTAGGGGCCACCACCCGCAGCGGCTTGCTCACCTCTCCCCTGCGCGCCCGTTTCGGCATCAAATGTGCGTTGGAATATTATGACACCTCCACTTTGGTTCACATTATCCAAAGAAGCGCTTATATATTAAAGGTAGAAATCAGTGAGGAGGCCGCGTATGAAATCGCGCTTCGCAGCCGGGGAACCCCTCGTATTGCGAATGCCTTGCTTCGTCGCGTGCGTGACTTCGCGCAGGTGAAGGGAAATGGGAAAATCAACATTGCCATCGCCCAATTTGCCCTGGATGCCTTGAATATAGACAAACGCGGCTTGGATACCATCGACAACAAGATTCTCAAGACGATTATCACCAAGTTCAAAGGAGGTCCTGTCGGGGTGAATACCATCGCTACCGCCGTGGGAGAAGAAGCCGGTACCATCGAGGAAGTTTACGAACCTTTCTTAATAAAAGAAGGATTCATAGTCCGCACTCCTCGGGGTAGAGAGGCGACTGAATTATCTTATAAACATTTAGGGCTCAATAAGATGCAAGATTACAGCGATGAGCCCGGATTGTTTTAAAGTCTTTTTTTTATTCCTCGTGCATCACGGGTTCGGGAAGCATCGGCATCACCTTCATCGGTATTTTTTCCGTTACGCTGCCATAAGTCGCTGAGCTCACTATATCCCGCAAGGGATCGGTGGGATCGTCTTTACTGAAGAATGTGTTGAGATTGAAGGTTTCACCCGCAATATCCAGAATCCTTTTGACAATCAGGATGCGTTGCCAAGTAGAGAAATAACGCCGGTTGTCCATCATACAACTGATTTTCTCACTTCTCCACCGGTTAAAAATGGATACGTCTCCCCCATGGTACACCCCGATTCGGCTGTACAGAGGATTGATGGATTCCAATGTTGAGAGGTTGTCTAGCAAGGCGCTTTGCCAGGGAGGGTCGTTGTAGGTGGCGGAGATATTCAATCCAAAAGGAACCGTGTAGGAATGGGAAGTGATGGCCGTGGTAGCTGACTTATAACCTTCGTACCAATACTCGTCCAAAAGTCTGGAGAAACCGTGCCCCCCGAATTCGTGAAGCATGATATTTCGCCAGTCACCTTGAGAAATTCCCAGCGCAGTTTTTTCCGCATTCGTGACCGTTCTTGTTCCTCCGCTCATCGTGCTCTCGTTGGCTGCTTCCTTATTGGGATAATTCCAACTGATCGTTCTCCCTGAATACACATAAGGGACCATTCCCAAACATCTTGAGTTTGTGTAGCTATGACAAATTCCTCCGTATCTGGTGTCGTTGATAATCATTAAGGTAGCGACTTCACTGCCGGTATGGATTCCATTGACGACATCCGGGCAGTTATTGGAGACAAAAGCCAGCACTTTATCCAGGTTCGCCGTCATATCGGTGTAAGTTTCGCTTCCCCAACGGGATTCAAAGTAGGTGTCTTTTGGCGTGATGACAGTCCCGCTTCCATCCGTGATGCTGGAACCTGATTCATTGGAAGGCACTTTTAAAATCCATACATTGAAGTATTCCTTGTAGGTTTTAAATGGTTCCACGGAGAACATCATATCAATTCCGCTCTTGGCCAACATCTCGAAATCACTCAACTCTTCCTGCTTAAATCCCTCCGAGATAACAGCGATACTGACCGGCGTCTTTCCAGAAGTGGCCTGTACGTACAGAATGGCGTTTTTATTGTCATCAATGAGGTCACTGCCTATGTCTATCGTTCCTAAATCACTGATTATTGAGCGATTAAGTGATAATGTTTTATTAGATACCAAGGTCTTGCTATTCGTTCCATCCGAGAAAGTCATGGTGAATCCATCTTGTGTCCCGGGTATTACGGTTAAGTAATAATCCACCCCGGTTTGGAACGAACCCGTCAGAGTTACTTGGTTGGATTTGACATCACCGGGGAAGTATATTTCATTCGTTACAACCGGGGTTCCGTCTTCTTCTACCATCATAATGCAGTCCCCTGCCATCGTATTGGGTCCTTTGAATGTGACAGATGTCACGCTGCTGACCGCTGAGCCGCTCAGGCTAAATTTGACAAACGAGCCACTATTGAGAAAATGAAAGTCGGAGTTTTGCGTATTGGTTCTACAAAATGAGACATTTGAACCGGGTGAGATGGAGCCTGCAGTGGCCGTCTGGGTGATGGGAATGGTTACCCCAAATGCGCACGTCCCACCATACTGGGTCACTTTGCTTATTGTAGGATAAACACAGTAGAAGGGTGCAATGGTCAGCGTACTTCCATAACTGAAGTCGGCCACCTCTCCCCCTGCGGAAGTCGTATAGACGGTATAGGGATATTTACCTGTTGAGGAATTATAGGTAATCATTTCAAAACTGTCTCCGGGATTCCAGATGACCTTGGCATAAGTTCCATCCCCACTCAATTCGGTATGCGTCTTACTCCCCTCTTCTTTGAATTCTGCGGTCGCTACTCCCCCGCCCGGTTTTCCTGCTATTTTTTGGTCGCTTTGGTCTTCCAGCAGCCAGATGTCTGATTTGACGGCTTGAGGAAGGACTATAACTTCATTAGAAATTTTGCCGCACGCGGCGATAGTCCATAATAAAAGGAAAAGAATGTAACACTGATTTTTCATACTATTTCCTCCTATTCTTCTTCGTAGTAGTTATATGTGAAGCCCGGATCGATGGGAATGACCGGTATTCTTTCATGACTGCCTGTGAGAAGGGTCTGTTCTGTGGTTAGTGGAACGGACGTCAGCATGGGGCTTTGGTAATGTCGCATCCTTATTCAATTTATTCTTTCAAAGGTATGGAATTTTTTTTATTTCCAAAAATTGTGCGTATCTTCGCTCCATATACGGATTATTATGATAGACTACATAAAAGGTACAATTATAGAACTTCTCCCCACCGACATCGTCATTGAGTGCGGAGGAATCGGGTACCACGCTTTCATTTCTCTTCAGACTTATGCGATGCTGGAGAATTTATCCGAAACCACCCTTTACATCCATCACATATTGCGTGAGGATGAAGAGATGTTTTACGGGTTTTCCAGTAAGGACGAACGCCAGTTTTTCCGTTTGCTGATAGGTGTGAGCGGTGTTGGTGCCAATACGGCTCGTATGATGTTGTCTTCTTTGAGTGCGGACGAAATTCGCGAAGCCATTTTGAGCGAGAACGTTTCCCGAATCAAATCGATTAAAGGCATTGGTCTGAAAACAGCTCAGCGAATTATTCTTGAGTTGAAGGACAAGGTGGTCAAGGGCGAAGGTTCCGACACAACGATGCTCTTTTCCGGTCAAACAGCGAATGCTGTGGCAGATGAAGCCATCACCGCATTGGTTCTGCTCGGTTTTCCCAAGCCAACTGTTCAGAAACTGATGGGTTCGCTGATTCAAGAAAATCCTACGGCCAGCGTGGAAGTCTTAATCAAGACGGCTCTCCAAAAGTTGTGATTCTGTTCTACGTGGAACTTAGAAGTTTCTTGCGGATTATCTTCCGAAATAAACCAACAGTACGGCGATGTCGGCAGGAGAAACACCTGAGATTCTGGATGCCTGGGCGATGGTTGTGGGAGCATAGCGTTTGAGTTTTTGCCGGCACTCGATGGAAAGGCTTTCAATTCGGTCAAAATCGAAACTTTCGGGAATGCTCAAATTTTCCAGGCGTTGAATTTTGCCCGCCAATGCCCGCTCTCTCTCAATGTATCCTTCGTACTTGATTTCGATTTCCAACGACTCAAGAATGGAAGACCGGAAGTTCAATTGAAGTTGGTTCTTGATATGTGCATTATCCAAGCTTTCTACCGAAATCCCTTCATTGTCCGCCAGGACGGCCAACACTTTTTTATAGACATTTTTTTTAATTTTCGGGAACGGGACACTTTCCTTCAGTAATTTTTTATAGTCATTGATCGGTGCGAAAGCCGACACGTCTGCCCATTCTTCCTCTGTGATTTTCTTTCTTTTTAATGTTCCACATAGAACATTTTTGTAGAAAGAATGAATATTTACTTGCGGACGGACGATCAAATCCGCGATTTTTTTGCGGTTGGGGAGGGGAGTGGAGCCGACAGATTCCAAATAATCGTTGGCCGCTGTCGGAGTCACCGATTCATTGCGCACGAAGTCGGAAAGCTTTGCGACGGCATCGTATTTCCGCATCGTGTAATCATAACGGTATTGATCAGCCAGACCCAATTCGTAACTCTTGGCCGTCAGTCTCAAATCGGCATTGTCTTGGCGGAGCAGAATGCGATATTCCGCCCGAGAAGTGAACATACGATAGGGCTCGTCAACTCCCTTCGTAATCAGGTCGTCAATCAAAACGCCAATATAGGCTTCATCCCGGTGTAGAACAAAGGCTTCTTTTTCTACGATTTTTTGGTGGGCGTTGATACCCGCCATCAAGCCTTGCGCAGCCGCTTCTTCATAGCCGGTGGTTCCGTTCACTTGGCCGGCCAGGAAGAGATTCTCGACGCATTTGGATTCCAGCGACGCTTTCAGTTGGGTGGGGTCGAAGAAATCGTATTCCACAGCGTAAGCAGGTCGATAAATGGTCGCGTCTTCCAATCCTTCTATCTTGTGGAGCGCTTCCACCTGGATTTCCAAAGGGAGGGAGGAGGAAAATCCTTGCAGGTAGTATTCGTTGGTGTCGCGTCCTTGCGGCTCCAGGAATAGTTGGTGCGCGTCTTTGTCGACAAAAGTACGCAACTTATCTTCAATACTCGGACAGTAACGGGGGCCTATCCCGGATATTTTTCCGGAGAAAAGAGGGGAGTCATGAAAGCCGGAGCGTAGAACATCGTGCGCATCAGCGTTGGTGTGGACAATGTAACAAGGCATCTGCGGATTGCCGTTCTGGACGGTTGACAAGAAAGGGAGGAAGGAGAATTTTTCAGGCTGACTGTCCCCCACTTGCTGCTGGAGGCGCGTGGTGTCGATGGAAGAAATGTCAATGCGCGGGGGAGTGCCTGTCTTCATCCGAGCTGTCCGGATACCCCGTTCAACCAGTTGTCCGGTCAGTCCATAGGAGGAGAGTTCGCCGATACGGCCACCCTCAAAATCCTGCTTTCCGATAAAAAGTCGTCCTGAAAGAAAGGTTCCTGCCGTTAAAACAACGCAACGAGAATGGAATTTTGCGCCTGTTTTCGTACAACAGCCGACAATTCTGCTTCCCTCAAACAGAAAACTCGTCGCAACATCCTCGTAAATATCTATATTCCAAGTAGTTTCAAGTGTTTTTCTCCAATGGGCCGAAAAACGATTTTTATCGCATTGCGCGCGAGGGCTCCACATGGCCGGCCCCTTGGATTTGTTGAGCATCCGGAACTGGACCGTAGAGGCATCCGTGATGATGCCCATATACCCGCCAAGTGCATCTATCTCCCTGACAATCTGTCCCTTGGCTATTCCTCCAACCGCAGGATTGCAGGACATTTGCCCGAATTTATTCATATCCATCGAGATCAGCAATACCGATGAGCCCAGCGAAGAAGCGGCCATCGCCGCCTCGCAACCCGCGTGTCCGCCCCCGATGACAATGACGTCGTACTCCTTTTTCATTTTTCGAATTTTTTCCGGAGTGACAGGTATTCGTTTTCTTTGCTCCGCATCAGTTGTTGTTCTTTCCCGGTGTGGTCGTCATATCCAATCAAATGAAGAATACCATGGACCATGACCCGGTCCAGCTCTTCGTTTAAGCGCCCCTCGGCATATTCTTCTGCATTGGCGCGAACACTGTCGATGCTGATGAACAGGTCTCCGTTGAGCGTCGTTCCTTCGCAATCGTCAAAAGTGATGATGTCGGTATAATAGTCGTGCGAGAGGAATTTCCGGTTGATTTCCAACAAATAGCTGTCGCTGCAGAAGATGATGTTGATATTTCCTATCAGTCTGTCTTCCCGCGCCGCCACCTCTTTCAGCCATTGCTTGGTGAGGGCCTTCCCGTTCAGTGAAAAAACGATATCTTCAGTAAAGTAGCGAATCATTTTCTGAAATTTTACTGCAAATCTACAACTATTCTCAGAAAAAATTTGAAATAAATTGAATTATTTATAACTTTGGGGGCTAGTTGTGAACTAATATATTGTCAAAATGAAGATAAAGAAATCACCTGAAGCCAATTTGGAGAACAAGAAATTGCTCTTCATTGAACTGGGTTTGGTTTGTTCTTTGGGCCTGTGCCTCATCGCTTTTGAATGGGGTTCTCGTGAGAAACAGACCGTCAGTCAATTTGAGGACTTGCAGCAAGTCATCGAGGAAGAAGAGATTATCAACACGATGGTTGAAACGCCCCCTCCTCCGCCGGAGATCCCCAAGATTCCCGTTCTTTCTGACCAAATTGATATTGTGGATGACGATGCTGATGTCGATGACGACATGTTTGTCAACCTCGAAGATGATGCCAACCTGGGCGTTGAAATTATGGACTATGTCGAGGCCGTGGAGGAAGAGCACATCGAAGAAGAAGCCATTCCTTTCCAATTGGTGGAAGAGAAGCCTTCCTTTATGGGCGGCGATGCCAACGCTTTTTCCAAGTGGGTGGGGCAGCATTTGGTCTATCCCGAAATTGCGAAGGAAAACGGTGTTCAAGGCCGTGTTACCCTTCAGTTCACCGTGGAGACTGATGGTCGTGTGACCAATGTCAAAGTGCTTCGTGGTATCGATCCTTCCTTGGATAAAGAGGCCGTCCGCGTGGTATCCAGCTCCCCGAAATGGAAACCGGGTAAGCAGCGTGACCGTTCCGTGCGTGTGACCTACACCTTCCCCGTGATTTTCCAGCTCCGCTAAGAGCATGGGCATGATGATATGATAAGGTTGGCCGGAGGTTTTTCGGTCAACCTTATTTAGATAAAAGATGAGCGCAATAGAAGAGAAAAAGGCATTCAAAGCCGTGTTTGTGGGCATCATCCGACAGAATGATGAGGAGGCCCGTGTCAAGGAATACCTGGATGAACTTCGCTTTTTGGCGGAGACGGCAGGCGCCATTCCAGACAAGCAGTTTGTGCAGAAGGTGGACCGGGCGGACAAGGCAACCTATATCCGCAGCGGAAAAGTGCAGGAAATAGGGGAATATTGCGAAGAAAACGGGATTGAATATGTCATTTTTGACGACGAGTTGACCGGCGTGCAGCAGCGCAATATCGAAAAGATTCTCAAAACGGTGACGGTGATTGATCGCACCAGCCTGATTCTGGAGATTTTTTCGCAGCGGGCCCGGACGGCGTACGCGCGCATGCAGGTGGATTTGGCGCGTTATAATTACATGTTGCCGCGACTGGCGGGTATGTGGACGCACTTGGAACGGCAGCGGGGCGGTGTCGGCATGCGTGGCGGTATGGGCGAGACCCAGATTGAGATTGACCGGCGCATCGTCAAGGATAAAATTGCCAAACTCAAAGAACAACTCAAGAAAGTGGACCGCCAGATGGCTACCCAGCGGGGCAACCGCGGACAACTTGTGCGTCTGTCACTGGTGGGTTATACCAATGTGGGAAAAAGCACCCTGATGAACCTGCTGGCGAAGTCCGATGTGTTTGCGGAGAACAAACTCTTTGCCACGCTGGATACGACGGTGCGCAAGGTCGTCATCGAGAATTGCCCGTTCCTGTTGAGCGATACGGTAGGCTTTATCCGTAAATTGCCGACGGAGCTTATCGAGGCGTTCAAAAGTACGTTGGACGAGGTGCGTGAGGCGGATATTCTGGTACACGTGGTGGATATTTCCCATCCCGATTTCGAGGCACAAATGACGGTGGTGGAGAAGACCTTGGCCGATATCGGTGCGGCCGATAAGCCCATATTCACGATTTTCAATAAAATCGACCGGTACGAATACGAGCCCTACGACACTTTTTCTTTGGAGCCTAAGAGCAAGAAAAATTGGTCGCTGGAGGACTGGAAGGTGGATTGGATGGAGCGCAAGGGTACGCCCGGCATCTTTATTTCTGCCAAGAACAAGACGGGCATTGACAAGCTCAAAGCCGACATGTACAAGATGGTCGCTGAAATCCACGCCGGCCGCTATCCCTTCAATAATTTTCTGTGGTAAAAAAGAGCGGCGGGGTTTCCGTCGCTCTTTATTGTTAGTGGTTGTGTTGCGAATTAAAGCAAATTTTTTCTAAAGACAACATTATTCAGAACCAGCTCTGTCTCGCTGTCAAATTTGCCGCTTCCCCAATCAACATCCCAATCGGTACCGGAAATTGCGATGGTTTCTCCGGCCAGGCTGCTTTTGCCGCCGGCCAGTATGAATGTGCCACTATATCTTCTTTCGTTAACATGGCCGGGATTGACTTTCATCGAGCAATCGAATTGGGAGGTGAAAGTCAGCGTATAAACATCTCCAGCGTAGGAAGCGGTCCAAGAGGTGCCAATCAAAGATTTGGAGAGATCGATGTCTTTTTTGCAAGAGGTGGTCAGCGAGAGGGTGAGCGCAGCGACGATGACGCTGGCCAAGATAACAAGAAACTTTTTCATACTGTTAAGAATATTTAATGGTTTATATTTTCGCTTTCATATGCCGTCTCCCGGGGCGACAACACGGCAAAGGTAGCAATAAAATTGTATTTTCCCGAAAAAATATGTATTTTCGCAAAATATTTATAAAACTCAAATTATGGCCTCAACGTTAAATTCAAAGATTCCTGAAGGTCCTTTGGCCGAGAAATGGTCAAAGCATAAAGCAGGCATCCGCGTTGTCACCCCCGGCAACAAACGGAAGTTGGATATCATCGTGATTGGAACCGGCCTTGGCGGAGCGTCCGCAGCTGCCTCCTTGGGAGAGCTCGGGTACAATGTCAAGGTTTTCTGTATCAGTGATTCCCCCCGTCGTGCGCACTCCATCGCCGCTCAGGGTGGAATCAACGCCGCCAAGAACTACCAGAACGACAACGACTCTGTTTATCGTCTCTTCTACGAGACCATCAAGGGCGGCGACTATCGTTCCCGCGAAGCGAATGTCTACCGTCTGGCTGAAGTCAGCAACAATATCATCGACCAGTGCGTTGCGCAAGGTGTTCCCTTTGCCCGGGAATACGGCGGTTTGCTGGCCAACCGCTCTTTCGGTGGGGCTACCGTCAGCCGCACCTTCTATGCCCGCGGTCAAACCGGACAGCAGCTGCTTTTGGGCGCTTATGCCGCTTTGAACCGTCAGGTGGCGGCGGGTACCGTCAAGAGTTATCCCCGGCACGAGATGCTGGATGTGGTATTGGTGAACGGCGAGGCCAAAGGCATCATCGCCCGCAACTTGGTGACCGGCGCCATCGAGCGTTTCGGCGCCCACGCGGTGGTGATTGCTTCCGGTGGTTATGGCAACACCTATTTCCTTTCCACCAACGCGATGAACAGCAACGGTTCGGCCGCCTGGCAGTGCTACAAGAAAGGCGCTTTCTTCGCCAATCCCTGCTTCGCGCAGATTCACCCGACCTGCATCCCCGTCCACGGCGAGCAGCAGAGCAAGTTGACCCTGATGAGCGAGTCCCTGCGTAACGACGGCCGCATCTGGGTGCCCAAGAAATTGGAGGACGTGGAGAAACTCCGCAAGCACGAGATCAAGCCTTCCCAGATTCCGGAGGAAGACCGCGACTACTACCTCGAAAGAAGATATCCCGCCTTCGGCAACCTCGTTCCCCGCGACGTGGCTTCCCGCGCCGCCAAGGAGCGCTGCGATGCCGGCTTCGGCGTCAATGAGACCGGACTGGCCGTGTTCCTCGATTTCAAGACGGCCATCGACCGCCTCGGCGAAGACAAGATTCGCGAGCGTTATGGCAACCTCTTCCAGATGTACGAGAAGATCACCGCCGTCAACCCCTATAAGGAGCCGATGATGATTTACCCCGCCATCCACTACACGATGGGCGGTCTCTGGGTGGACTACAACCTCCAGACCACCGTTCCCGGCCTGTATGCCATCGGCGAGGCCAACTTCTCCGACCACGGCGGCAACCGTCTGGGCGCCTCCGCCTTGATGCAGGGTCTGGCCGACGGTTATTTCATCCTCCCTTATACCATCGGCGACTACCTCGCCGGTCACTTCAAGGACGGTCCGGTCAACACCCAGACTCCCGAGTTCGAGGCCGCCGAGAAAGCCGTGAAGGACAAGATTGAAAAACTCTTCTCCATCAAGGGCAAACGCACCGTCGATTCCATCCACAAAGAACTCGGCCACATCATGTGGGAGTACGTGGGCATGGCCCGCAACGAAGAAGGGTTGAAAGAGGGCATTAAATTGATCCAGGCCCTGAAGAAAGAGTTCTGGTCCAACGTGTTCGTGCCCGGCAGCAACTTCGAGTTCAACCAGGAACTGGAGAAAGCCCTTCGCCTGGCCGACTTCCTCGAAATCGGTGAACTGATGGCCCGCGACGCCCTCAACCGCCGGGAATCCTGCGGCGGTCACTTCCGCGAGGAAAGCCAGACCGAAGACGGCGAGACCAAACGTGATGACGAGAATTATATGTATGTCGCTGCCTGGGAATACAAGGGCGAGGATGTCGAGCCCGAGTTGACCAAAGAGCCGCTCGTGTATGAGAATATCAAGATTGCTACCCGTAACTATAAAGATTAAGGAAAGATGGATCTGACATTGAAAGTGTGGCGTCAGAAAAACGCCAAGACCAAAGGTCATTTTGAGACCTATCAAGTAAAAAATATCTCCGAGGGTTCCTCTTTCCTTGAGATGCTCGATATTCTCAACGAGCAACTCGTTCAGGAAGGCATCGACCCCGTCGCCGTGGAAAAAGGCTGCCAGAGCAGCGGCCCCGTCTCTTTCGACCACGACTGCCGTGAAGGCATCTGCGGCGCTTGCTCCCTGTATATTAACGGCCGTGCACACGGTCCCGACGATGAGGTGACCACCTGCCAGTTGCATATGCGCAAGTTCAAAGATGGCGACACCATCACCATCGAGCCTTGGCGCAGCGCCGGTTTCCCGGTCATCAAGGACCTTGTGGTGGACCGCGGCGCTTTCGACAAGATTCTTCAGGCCGGCGGTTTCATTTCCGTCCGTACCGGCGGCGTGCCCGACGCCAACGCGATTCCCATCGCCAAGGAGAAGGCCGACGAGTCGATGGACGCGGCGGCTTGCATCGGTTGCGGCGCTTGCGTGGCGACCTGTAAGAACGGTTCCGCGATGCTCTTCGTCGCGGCCCGTGTGAGTTCCCTCGCACTCCTGCCCCAGGGCAAGATTGAAGGCGCCCGCCGTGCGAAAGCGATGGTGGCCAAGATGGACGAACTAGGCTTCGGCAACTGCACCAACACCCGCGCCTGCGAGATGGAGTGCCCCAAGCACATCACCGTCTCCCACATCGCCCGCCTCAACCGCGAATTCCTCTGCGCCAAGTTCCAGGACTAAAGCCGCGAGGGATGTGTCTTCGGACCCGGCATTAAATTCGCTGAAAATCAATAAGATGTTTAAAAGGACCTACTCGTTTTGGGGTAGGTCCTTTTGTGTAATTCGCTGATTTGTTGAAGGGTCGGTGCCAAGCCTCCAAGCCTCCTCCCTCATTAAAATGTGAATACAACAATTTGTTTCATTAAAACTTTTCATAAATTTGTATCTTTGCGAAGATATACAGACAAACTATGGCGGCAGGTGAGACTTTAACCCCGATGATGAAGCAGTTTTACAGCGTCAAGGCGCAACATCCTGAGGCGCTGCTGCTCTTCCGTTGCGGGGACTTCTACGAGACGTACGGCGAGGACGCTGTCATTGCCAGCAAAATTCTGGGCATCGTGCTCACGCGCCGCTCGAATGTCGTGGAGACGGCAATGGCCGGATTCCCGTACCATTCCATCGAGACCTATCTGCCGAAATTGGTGCTGGCCGGCCATAAGGTGGCGGTCTGCGACCAACTGGAAGACCCGAAACTCACCAAGAATATCGTCAAGCGGGGCATCACGGAACTCGTGACTCCGGGCGTGGCCCTTAACGAACAGTTGCTCAAGCAGAACGAGAACAATTTCATTGCGGCCGTCTGCGTGGGCAAGGAAGACCGCTACGGGGTGGCTTTCCTGGATATTTCCACCGGCAGTTTCCAACTCTCGGAGGGGACGCCCGAATATGTCGTCTCGCTGATTAACAGTTTTGCTCCCAAAGAGTTGTTGTTCCCGCGGGAGTATGAACGGATGCTGCGCGAGCGCATTTCCGGCCCGTTCTATATTTCCACCCTCGAGGAGTGGGCTTTTGTCTATGACAATGCGGTGGAGCGGCTCAAAAAGCAGTTGCAGACCAACAGCCTGCGGGGCTATGCCGTCGAGAAGAAACCTTTGGGCGTGACGGCTGCCGGCGCGCTGATTCTCTATTTGGAGCAGACGCACCACATCGGACTGAAGAATATTTGCAGCCTCAGCCGTATCGACGAGGGGCAGTATGTGTGGATGGATCAGTTCACCCTGCGCAACCTGGAGGTGTTCCAGTCGGCTTCCGGCCGTGACGGGGTCGCCTTGGTCGACGTGCTGGACCGTTGCGCCTCTCCGATGGGCGCGCGCGAATTGCGCCGTTGGCTTTCCCTCCCGATTATGGATGTCAAGGAACTCAACGCCCGCTATGATTGCGTGGATTTCTTCTTGGCGCATCCGGAAACGCTGGACGCTTTGCGTGAGAAAATTTCCGACCTGGGCGATATTGAGCGTTTGCTGGCCCGGGCGGCAGCCGGTCGGATTTTGCCGAGGGCGACCTTGCAACTGGGCAAGGGTCTCGGACAGTTGCGCCCCATTCTGGAACTGTGCAAGGACTCCGGGGTTGAGGCCATCCAACAGATGATCGACGAGGTGCATGACTGTGAGGATTTGTCCCAAACGATTCAGCGGACGCTATGTGCCGATCCGGCGCCGATGGTGGGCAAGGGAGATGTCATCGCGCCAGGGGTGAATGAGGAATTGGATGCGTTGCGCCGGCTTTCCCGCGACGGCAAACAGGTGCTGCTCGACATTCAGCAGCGCGAGAGCGAGCGCACGGGCATTCCTTCGCTCAAGGTGGGCTACACCAATGTCTTCGGCTATTACCTGGAAGTGCGCAACGGCCATAAGGACAAGGTTCCCGAGGATTGGGTGCGCCGGCAGACACTCGTGGGTTCCGAGCGCTACATTACCGAAGAACTCAAGCGCTACGAGGAGCAAATTCTGGGCGCGGAGGAGAAAATCTATGTCCTGGAAACGGGGATTTATAATGAATTAATCGCCAAAATTCAGGCGAAAATCGTAGAAATTCAGGCCAACTGCCGGATTCTGGCTAAGTTGGATTTGTTGTCTTCTTTCGCCTTCCTCGCCAAGGCCAATCACTATTGCCGGCCGGTGGTGGATGCGGGCCGTCGCATCGAAATCAAGGACGGGCGCCATCCGGTCATCGAGACCCTGATGGAGAGCGGCGAAGAGTATATTCCCAATGACGTGACGCTCGACAGCGCCAGCCAGCAGATCATCCTGCTGACAGGTCCGAATATGGCCGGTAAGTCCGCTCTGCTGCGGCAGACGGCGCTCATCGTGCTGATGGCGCAAATCGGTTGTTTCGTGCCCGCGAGCGCGGCCCAAATCGGCTGGTGCGACAAGATTTTTACGCGGGTGGGGGCGAGCGACAATATTTCCCGAGGCGAATCCACCTTTATGGTGGAGATGCTGGAGACGGCGATGATTCTGCACAATCTGTCCAAGCGTTCGCTCGTCCTGTTGGACGAAATCGGGCGCGGAACCGCCACTTTCGACGGAATGAGCATCGCCCGGGGCATCGTCGAGTACATCCACGAATACGGCCAGGGCGCGAAAACGCTCTTTGCTACGCACTACCACGAACTCAACGATATGGAGGGCCTCTATCCGCGTATCAAGAACTTCCACGTCAAGGTCAAGGAAGCCGACGACAAGGTGATTTTCTTGCGGAAAATCGCACCGGGAGGGGCCGAGAAGAGTTTCGGTATCCACGTCGCGCAGATGGCGGGCTTGCCCAAGGAGGTCATCGCTTCCGCCAAGAAGACTTTGAGTTCGCTGGAGAAAAAGGACGCCGCCAAGCCCCGCAGCAAGATGGTCAAACCCTACAATATCCCCGAGGGCCGGGTGGAAAGCGACGGGGCGATTCAACTGTCCTTCTTCCAACTTGACGACCCCACGCTCTCGTCCATCCGCGACAAACTGGCCGCGACCGACCTCAACAACCTCACCCCCCTCCAAGCCTTCGACCTCATCCGCGAAATGAAAGCCGAAGTCGGCGTGAAATAAGGGGTTTTATGAAAAACATTCAGACCATTTTCGTGACCTCGCGAAAATGGTCCGTATGTTGTTGAGTGGCCGATTTATTCCTTTTTTGGTAATTTCGATGTGTGTTTTTCAATTCTCTTTTCTTCCGAAGCAACACGCCGCTCCAGTTTCTTGATATCCTCTGCCGGAGGCAATTCTTCAGGGCGGATTCCTCTCTTGCCAAGCATATCCCGCACGCTTTGATTGTTTTGCATGTGTTCTTGAGTGATGGACTTTTCGCCATAGAGATTTTTTCCTTCAACATTATAATTGGTCATCTCTGTGGCCAAGTTCTTTGCAGCGATGGTAAGGGTCGGCAAGAAGTCAGCCAGAGGTCGATTTTCTTTTACACCTAGTCGCCTTTTCATATCTTCTGTTGTATGCCCACCAAATAATACGGCATCGCCCTTGGAACGAATTCTTCCAAATCCTTTGTCATCAACGCCGCGCTCATATATATTCTGTGACAGTTGTTTCTCAGAAGCACGAAGACGGTCTCGAGTCTCAAGGCGGGAAAGTAATGCCATCCGCTCTTCAATGAGTTCTGCTTTACGCGTTTGAACAGCAAAATAACTTTGGGCAAAGGCCACAGGTTCCTTCTTAGTGTCGCCGTTCTGAGCAATTAGGTAGCATGCATAACGAGTAAGCATATAGTCTTTAACTTCGCGTGCAGAGCCACTTCCCAACTGAACCATTTTCGTAACTTCGCGAAAATGGTCATCAACATTGATACCCTGAGTATTACACGATTCAACAGCCCGGTTGATTGCGGTCTGGAAATTCTCCCATCGCGCGTAACCGAGGACCTCCTGAAGTTGTCTTGCGAACCACACTTCAACCTTTTCTTGTCCGTTGTCGCTTTCGATATAAGTCGCTATGGAATCGAAGTCGGACTTATACTGTATGATACTTTGTTTGTCCATAATCTGTTAAATAGCACTCAAAGATAGCAAATTCCAGTAGACCATAAAAGCATTATCAGGGATTTTTTATAATATATTGTCAAAAGCGATAATCTTAGTCTTTGGTAAGGACAAGAATATATATGCACCGTGTTGATTTTGATATACTTCCGATTGTTATAAATCAGATATTTTTGTAGATTTGCAGGAAAGATTATTGATATACCATAGTGGTATGTCTTACAAAGGTTCAAAATCGATAATAATTCCTTTTATGAATGAATATCTATTTACATCTATAGAGGGCGAAACTGTATCTCCAAACTTCAGTGAGGTTGAGAATTGCCAACTGTTGGCAAGAATCAATGCTCCCAACAAAAATGCTGCACGCAATAAGTTGCTTGAGGAGAATAAATGGATAACGGTAACTGATTTTTCCGCAGAGGAACTAATCGTTGATCAAATTATTACGAAGGAGCAAATTTCAGACATAAAACGGATTGTTGATTTTCTTTGGGAGAGTGCAAAGTCTTCTTGCGAAGAAATGAACTACCCTCAAGACCACATATTTATGGTGTTGAAACGCATTAAAGAGATGGTTGTTGATTATAAGTGATAATCAAAGTTCAACGCAACAGGGCGGATTTGGCTTCGCGTTGGCGGCGGGCTTCGTAGAGGAGGATGGCGGCGCTGACGGAGGCGTTGAGGGAGTCCATTTTACCCATCATAGGAATCAGGATGTGGCGGTCGGCGACGACGCGCCAGGCGTCGGTGAGGCCGTCGGCTTCGGAGCCGATGACGAGGGCCGTGGGACCGGTCATATCCACATCGTAATAGGACTTGGAGTCCTGCAGTTGGGCGGTGAGAATCTGCACCTTATTCTTTTTCAAATACGCGATGGCTTCTTCGCTGGAACAGACGGCGGTGGGGACGCTGAAAAGGGCGCCCAAAGAGGAGCGCAGCACGTTGGGATTGTACACATCGGCCAGGGGGTCGCAGACGATCAGGGCGTCGGCGCCGGCTCCGTCCGCGCTGCGCAGTACCGCTCCGAGGTTGCCGGGCTTCTCGATGCTTTCCAGCACGACGATGAGTGCGTTTTCGGGCAGGGAGAGGTCTTCCAGACGATGCGATTTCACTCGCATTTCTGCCAGAATCCCTTCGCTGGAACCCCGCAGGGCGATTTTTTCGTATAAGGCGGCGGGGACTTCGACCACCCATGAATCCGTTGTGATATCGCCCGCAGCGAAAATCTCGGGACAGACGAACAGGGTCGCGGCCTGGTAGCCGGCATCCAGCGCCCGGGCAACTTCCCGCGCGCCTTCAACCACAAAAAGCCCTTCCTCCTTGCGCAGGCGGGACTTTTCCTGTAAAGAGAGCAGATGTTTGATCTTGGGGTTCTGCGCCGAACTTATGCTTTCTCGCCGGACCATAGAATGCGTTTACAAACTGGCCTTGGGACGCATCTGCGGGAAGAAGAGCACATCCTGGATGGTGGTCTGACCCGTCATGAACATCGTCAGACGGTCGATGCCCATTCCCAGTCCGGAAGTGGGCGGCATACCATATTCGAGCGCCCGCACGAAGTCCATATCGATGAACATCGCCTCGTCGTCGCCGTTGCTCTTGAGTTTGGCCTGCTCCTCGAAACGCTCGAACTGGTCGATGGGGTCGTTGAGTTCGCTGTAGGCGTTGGCCAATTCCTTGCCGCAGACGAAGAGTTCGAACCGTTCGGTCAGCGTCGGGTCGTTGCGATGGCGCTTGGTGAGCGGAGACATTTCCACGGGATAGTCGATGATGAAGGTGGGGTCGATGAGTTTGTCTTCGCAATAGGCTCCGAAGATGGCATCGATGAGTTTGCCTTTGCCCATCGAAGGCTCGATTTCCACGTTCAGTTGCTTGCAGGTGGCGCGCAGTTGCTCCACATCCATTCCCTTGACATCCACGCCCGCATATTGCTTGATGGCTTCCAGGATGGGAAGGCGGCGGTAGGGGGCTTTGAAGTCCACCGTATGCTCGCCGATGGTCACTTTCGTCGTACCGTTGACGGCGACGGCGATTTTCTCCAGCATCTTCTCGACAAATTCCATCATCCAGAGGTAGTCCTTGTAGGCCACATAGATTTCCATACAGGTGAACTCGGGGTTGTGGGTCTTGTCCATTCCCTCGTTGCGGAAGTCCTTGGCAAATTCGTACACGCCGTTGTAGCCGCCGACAATCAGCCGTTTGAGGTAGAGTTCGTTGGCGATGCGCATATACAGGTCGATGTCGAGGGCGTTGTGGTGGGTGATGAACGGACGGGCCGTGGCGCCGCCGGGGATGCTCTGCAGAATGGGAGTCTCCACCTCCAGGCACCCGGCCTGGTTGAAATACTCGCGCATCACGGAGATGATTTTGCTGCGTTTGACGAACACGTCGCGCACCTGCGGGTTCACGATGAG
>JAGCUV010000104.1 GCA_017962705.1 Bacteroidales bacterium | reverse complement strand
TGGACCGCAGCGGCGCCTATGCCGCCCGCTACATCGCCAAGAACCTCGTCGCCGCGGGCGTCGCGGATGAATGCCTGGTCCAGATCGCCTACGCCATCGGCGTGGCCGAGCCGGTCAGCATCTTCGTGGACAGCTATGGCAGCGCGCATGTCAGCGCCCCGCAGGGCAGCGGCATCTCGGAAGAGCACGGCGAGGCCACCGACGCCTGGATCGCCTCGGTCGTGGGGCGCCTCTTCGACCTGCGTCCCGCCGCCATCGTCCGGAAATTCGGGCTGAAGAACCCCATCTACGAACCCACCGCCGCCTACGGCCACATGGGCCGCAAGCCCTACGTGAAGGACGGCATGCAGTTCTTCGGATGGGAATTGCTGGATTCGGTGGACCGCATCCGCGAAGCCTTCGGGATCTAAACCTCCACCCAGTGGATCACGGTTCCGCTGCGCTCCATGCCGCGGAACCAGGTCATCTGCCGTTTGGCGAACTGGTGGATGGCGGTGGACAGCTGGGTGTAGAGTTCCTCCTCCGTCAGTTCTCCCAACACATACCGGGTGACGAACTTGTATTCCAGCCCGTATCCGATCAGGGTCTGGGCCGGGACGCCGGCTGCCAGCAGGCCCCGGATCTCTTCGACCAGCCCCCCGTCCAGGCGTTCCCGCAGGCGTCTGTCGATGCGCTCGATGCGGGTCTCGCGGTCCACCAGGGTGCCGATGAAAAAGGTGTTGCGGGGCAATCCCTCGGTGGGGTCGGCATGCGTCGCGCCCGCCTCGCTCAGGGGCTTGTGGGTGCGGAAGTCGTATCCGGTGGTGACGGCCTGGATGTACAGCCCGGTTCCGCCGCACAGGATGGGCAGGGCGCCCCTGGCGCGGATGTCGGCGTAAGCCTTGAGAAAGTCCTCGCGGAACTGCCAGACGTTGTACTGGGTCCCGGCGGGGACGACGTCGATGATGTGATAGGGAATCCCGCCGTACTCGTCCAGGTCCTTTCCCGTGCCGATGTCCATCCCGCGGTACACCTGGCGCGAATCGGCGGAGAGGATCTCGGCGGGAATCTCCGGAGCCATCCGGCGGGCCAGTCCGACGGCATAGCGGGTCTTGCCCGAAGCGGTCGGGCCCAGCACGCACACCAGGTCGATCCCGCCCGCCCGGTACGCGCGCACCAGGTCGGCGGGGTCAACGACCTCGGGATCGGGCAGGGGCGCGATGCGCGGCATCCGGCTGTGCGTAGCCGCGCCGGTGGAAACGGACTTTCTCATCGTGACGTGAAGATAGCAATTTCCCGGGGATTTCCGTATCTTTGCCGTCGTTATGCCCAAAGCGAAGAGCAAAATCCAGGTCAGCAACAAGCGGGCGACCTTCGACTACGAGTTGCTGGAGACGTACACGGCGGGGATCGTGCTGGTGGGAACGGAAATCAAGTCCGTCCGCGCCGGCAAGGTGTCCCTGCAGGACTCGTACTGCTATTTCGCGAACGGTGAGTTGTACGTCAAGGGCATGAACATCGCGCAGTATTTCTGGGGCTCCTGGGGCCAGCACGAGCCCTCCCGTGACCGCAAGCTTCTCCTGCAGAAGCGGGAACTGCGGCACCTCGCCCAGGCGGTGAAGACCAAGGGCCAGACCATCGTGACGGTCAAGTTGTTCGTCTCTGAAAACGGTTATGCCAAACTGGTCATCGCCCTGGCCCGGGGCAAGCGCGAATACGACAAGCGCCAATCCATCAAAGAAAAAGACATCCGCCGCGAGATGGAGCGCGACTAGTCGCGGCACTTTTCAACCCATCAACGACCTGAATTGTACCTCCGGGCTACTCCCAACGGGCTCTCACCTGGATGTTTCCGTCAAATTTCGGAAACAGCGTTGCAAAATAATAAGGTGCATCATAATCCAGGCTGCGCACCTGACGGTCGCGCTTGATATCCAGATAGAGCATCGCGTCATTCGCGTTAACCCTTATGCGCTGTTTGTCAATATAAGTACCGGTGCCCGGAGAGACATACCAACCCAGCACCAAAGAATATTGACTGAAATCAATCTCCGGCCAGCTGAACACCGTTCCGGACGGGCCTGTGACATTTTTTAACAAATGCTTGTCATTAATGACAGCCGCAAAAGTCTCTTTCGCTTTTGCCGGCGGAATTAAATCTGTGTTGTTCGGGTCTCTGGGCAGCTTCGCTCCGGCTTCAACAAGCACGGAAGACACAAGTGTTACGACACCTTCATTTATATAACTGGATTCCAATACCTCCCAGCCCGTTTTATCAGAAAGGATAATTGGGGCAAAAACATTCTCGCTTTCATCCTTGAAAATGTCTTCAAACTCGTTTGAGCACCCCGCGAAAAGGAGGGTGGTGCACAAAAAGGAGAGCAATAATCTAAAATGCATAGTGTTCTTTAGTTAGAAATAATCAAAGGTGAATTCAATTTAGAAGTGCAACACACTTCAAAAGTAGCAACTTCCACAGAATAGGAAAAGCGGTTTTGCGCTTGGAGGCTTATCGTCACCAGACAGAGGAAAAGAAGGACCGAGATCTTTTTCATAATGGGAGAATAACAACTACTACTATTGTAAACCCAGCCATACCGAGAAGTCGCAGGTCAGCACTTCATCCCGGAATTCTATCGTCGCATCCGGGTTGGTCTGGCTGTCATGTAAATAGTTCAGCAACATCCCCACTTTGACCGGCAACTCAAAATGGAAGGTGACGGTTTCTTCCACGACCTCGCGACCATCGTCAATCGGAATATAAAAATTAAACCAACGCGTCAGGGCATAACAGTCAGCCGGAGCGGCAATCGGAGGAGAATAGACAATGCCACATCCATACTCTTTCGGTCCAAGAACAAGGGAGGACAATTCTTCGCCGGCCGGAATCCCTGCAAATTCCTTGTCTGCCGTAAGGCTTAAAGCCTCCGAATAGTAGATGGTTGTGAGATCTGATAAAACTACTGAAGGATTGACAGTCTCTTGATAAAACGTATAATAAGACTCGTAATCACGCTTCACCTGATTGGCGTTAATCCCATAGTTCTTATATACTGTTTCTTTGGGTTTGAATCTTACTACTGCCGGGCGATGGCCAACCTTGCCGCCAATCCAGTTGACAACATCCTTCTCGACGTCCAGGTCCAGAGTGAAATTAAAAAAGAGGACACGTGGATGCTGATATATT
>JAGCUV010000103.1 GCA_017962705.1 Bacteroidales bacterium | reverse complement strand
CGCCCCTCACCATGATGGAAACTCGTATGGGTTTTTCGCCTGCCTTATTGGCCTGAGGCGACAGATAGAACTTGACTGGCATAACCTCGTATTCTTATTTTCGTACACAAAGTTATACACAATTTTCGTAAAATCCAAATATACCGCAATAAACTAATATTGCGTTAATACGTTGTATTTCAATCTTTTAGTTAATCGCAGAAAACCCGATAAACCTACCGTTCAATACTCCTATGCTCCACAAAAGCCGCTGATTATCAGCGGCTTTTTCTATTTACGCAGAAATCTACGCATAAAACTGCAGATTTTGTCCACATGGCCAAGAATATTGTTCGACGCCTTGGGGCTGCGCACAATCAATTGTTTGGGAATTACGCTCTTGCCGCTGTAGAAGTACAGCGATAATTCGGGTGACAGACTCCAATCCTCACTGACTTGAACTGAAAATAGTTGTCACTCTAACTATTATTTTCTGCCCCACTTGTAGTCAAAACCTTCCAATACCCTTTCAGGCATCCAATTCCTCAATAATCATCGGAAGAAGAATCTCGTCTGCAGGCAGCCAGTTGACACTGTGAATATCCTTTCGATTGAGCCATTTGGCCGCCTCATGTTCATTGAGATGAAGGGCCTCGCTAAGCAATGAGCACATATAGCAATGCATGGTGAGGTGAAATTTCGGATAATCATAATCAACCGTATAGAGGAACTTATCGACACTGATCTCTGTCTATAACTCCTCCCGGATTTCCCGGAGAAGGGCATCCTCCGGCGTCTCCCCGGGCTCCATCTTTCCGCCCGGGAATTCCCACCAGTCCTTAAAATCGCCATACCCCCTCTGGGTGGCAAATATCTTATCCTCTTTTCGGATGATGGCCGCTACTACCTCTATGGTTTTCATTCCCCGCCTAATTCGCTGCGGTTCCGATGCGGCCGGTGTATTTGTCGACACCGGAGTCTTCGAAAGGTTGGGCAAAGAAAGCCTCAGCCGCCTTTTTAAGTTCTTCTTTCCAAGGTTGAGGCCCGTCCGCCCGTTGAACTACCCAGAGTTTCAGCTGCTTCTTGTGCCAATTAACCTGACAGTTGATGCCCCAGGCGCCGCCGTGGCCAATCCAGGCATCTTCGTTGTCTTTCTTGGTGGCGTACAAGCCGAGGGAATATCCATCCATATCATCCGGACGGGTTGACTGGGCCAGAATGGACTTGACCGTCTCTTCTTTCAAGATGCGGACCCCGTTGTCGCCCACGCCCAGGTTCATCAGCATCTTGTAGAATTTCAACTGGTCGTTGGCGGTCGTCCACAGTCCGGCGCCGGCGGAGGCAAACACATGGGAGTCATTGTACGGCCGCTGCTCCCAGCCCATTTCCTCCCGCCATTCGGCAGGGGCGTTTTCCTTGTAGGCATAGAGTTCGATTTTGTTGCGAAGCAGCTTGTCACTCGGCCAGAACCAGGTCGATTTCATCCCCAGCGGGTCGAGCACGTTTTGTTTGAGATACTGTTCCCATTTCATGCCCGTGATGGCTTCGACAACGGCCGCGCCGATGTCAATGCCTGTATTGGAATACCGGATACTGGTCCCGGGTTCGAACAGCAGGGGAGAAGCGGCGGCGATGGAGGCCACCTGGCGGATAGGGGCTCCGCCGGACCATCCTCCGCCCCTCACATCGTGGCGTTTGGCGCTGACTTCAAACGGAAAGCCGCCCGTATGGTTGAGGACCATCCGCACGGTCAGGACATTTCGGGCTTTGCGGAGCACTCTGACGCTGTCGTTCTTTTCGACTTCAACCCACAGGGTTTTGAACTCCGGAAGGTATTTCGACACGGGATCGTCCAGCGAGAGTTTTCCTTCCTCGACCAGTTTGGCAATCGTTACACCGCAGAATCCTTTGGTCTGCGAGCACTGCATAAAGACATTGTCCATCTTGATGGGGCGTTTGGCCGCCACATCGGCATACCCGATACAGCAGGTCTCTTGCACGCCGTCTTTGTAGAACACGCTGATGGCTCCGGGCAATTCTCCACGGTCTACATAGGGTTGCAAAACCTCTTTTGCAAATTGCGTCTTGGAATCAACGACTTTCTTTTGGGCCACCGCCGTCAGGCTAAACGTTGCCAGCAGCAGAACTACAATTGCATATTTTTTCATAACGCTTGGATTTTGACTTGTCGAGTACAAAAATACACAAAATCCAGCATAATCCATAAAGAATTTCTTACCTTTACCCGGAAAATAGTGTATGTATGTTGAGCGGCAGGCGACGGCTCTATTGGATTCTTTTGGGGACGGTGGGAATACCGGCCCTGATGTTGTGCGTTTATATCTGGAAAGGAAGAGTGCCTGCGGAGGTCGAGCAGTCAGTGGAAGACGTGCCGTCCGTGGATACGGTGACCATCTGGGTAGTGGGGGACATCATCAGTCATTGGGCTGTTCAGAAAAGTGCGGAACGCTATGGGTATGGTTCTTTTTTCAAGTATGTGGAAAAGGACTTGGCCGGAGCGGATGTGGCTGTTGGCAATATGGAATTTCCGCTGGCCGGGCCGCCCTACACGGGCTATCCGTTTTTCTCGGGATCGGATGATTTTGCCCGCTATCTCCGGGATGTGGGCTTTGATGTGCTGCTCACGGCCAATAATCATATGCTGGACAAAGGCTCTGAAGGGTTGCGGCGTACCCTTGATGCATTGGAGAGGATGGATATTTCCTACACCGGTACATCAGCGGATGCGAAGGCCGATACGCTGCTCAATCCGCTTTTCGTCTCGGTGAAAGGCGTCACTTTGGCCCTTGTCAACGCCACTTACGGCACCAACTGCGCGGCAGACGCCCGCTGGCCCAGGGTATTGCATCTGAACCGGAAAGCCCTCGCTCCGGTACTCCGGCGGGCTCGCGAAAGAGCGGACTTCGTATTGGTTTTTCCGCATTGGGGAGAGGAGTATCAATTGCGTCACAATGATCAGCAGGAAGAGATGGCCCGCTGGCTGGTGGAGCAAGGGGCGGATGCCATTATTGGCGGACACCCGCACGTCGTGCAGGACTATCAGGAGATAGACGGCGTTCCCGTCGTCTATTCCCTCGGCAATGCCCTGTCCAATCAGAACGACCTCCCGGCGCGTCTGGAGGCAGCCGCCACCTTTAAGATTGTCATCCCTGCAGGCGAGAAACCGCAACTTCTGCCTCCTTCATTTACCTATCTTTGGTGCACTAAGCCCGGCATGGTGGAAGACTCCTATGCCACCGTTCCGGTGACGTTTCCTGCCGACCATTGGCGCGTGCCGAAAGACTATGAGAACATGCAGAATACCTATACGCGCCTGAAAGAAGGCGGCTTTCTGCCGGGCGAAGTGCAGGGCGGGATGCCAGGCTCTCAAGTACAGGGAAATTCTGAGTAAGACAGGGAGTCCTCAAGCCTTAAGAGTCAAGGCGTCCTTGTAGGTGGCGCTGACGGGAAGGGTGGTGCCGCAGGTGAGGACGACTTCGCTGCGGGAGGTCTTTTCGATGGCGCTGCGGGCAACGATATAGGAGCGGTGGATGCGTGTAAACTGCCCTTCGGGGAGTTCCGCGGCCAACCGGGCGATGCCGTACAAGGTAATCAAGGGCATCGCGTCACTGCGCCGGAAAATCTTGATGTATTCTCCCATACTTTGCACATAAATAATATCATCAACAGGCACCTTGACGCGGTGGTAGTCGCTCATAAAGTAAAGATCGCGCGGAGCAGGGGCCTGTCCGTCCGCAGTAATTTTTGGCACTTCATCTTTCAGCATTTCTTCAGCGCGTCTTTTCCGGATATAAAGGGTTGCGGCAAAGTCGCCGCTCACCATCAGCAGTCCCAGCAGGATAAAGGATACTTCCGGCCCGTTGGGATGGTGAGACCCGTCCGGATGACCCGGAGGAAATCCGTTTCCCTGCTCGGGCGGCGGTGGCCCGGGTGGCGCCGCCGGCGGACATACGACCTATACCGCGATGACGGGCGATTTGCTCATCAGCGGGGGCAGCGTGAGTGTGACCAGTGACAAAGCAGAGGCTATTGAGGTCAAAAAGACCATCACCATTTCGGGCGGAGAGGTCTTCGCCTATTCCAAGGCGGACGACGCCATCAACTCCGGCAGCACTTTCACGATTACGGGCGGCAAGGTCTGCGGCCTGTCAACGGCCAATGACGGCCTGGATGCCAACGGAAACTTCTTTATTCAAGGAGGTTGGGTCTATGGCGCAGGCTCTGGCAGTCCGGAACTGGCTATCGACGCCAATACGGAGGGAGGCTTCCGTCTTTACCTTCAGGGCGGCACGGTGGTGGCGGCCGGCGGCGTGGAGAGCGGCGCCAGCAACAGCCTCAAGGCCGCTTATGCGAATTACAGCAAAGGGGCATGGTACGGCATAACGGCTGGAACGGAGAAATTCGCCATCAAGACTCCTTCCGGCAGCAGCGGCGACGGTATGGGCGGCGGCTCTACCCTGTATGTCTATTCTTCCACCACACCTTCTATCTCTTCCGTCAGCGCCGGCTCGGGTACTACCTTCTGGGGCGGCTACGGAAGTACATCATTCTAGTTAGTCAAACGCGGCAAAATGAAAAAATTTGATTAATTTTGCCGGATATGAAAAAGATTTTTGTTTGTTTTCTGGCGGCGTTGATGCTGCTCTCGTGCAAGCCGGCTTTGGAGCGCGGCGCATGGAATGATGACACCTACCGGGCTTTGACGGCCGTACTTTCCGAGTCGGAAAATCAAGGGAACTATGCGGTGTTTGACTGTGACTATACAACCATTATTCACGATGTCACGCACGCGATGATTGTCTATCAGGTTGAGAATCTGAAGTTCTCGCTGGCCCCGGAACATCACTTTCTGGACGGGTTGGCTGAGGTGGATTTCCCGCTGGAAGGGCTGGGGATGACCGCCCGGGAAATGGGACAGTCGCTGGCCGCCGAGTATGCTTCTTTGAAACAGGAAAAGAACGACAGCCTCTACCGGAATTTCCGGGCTCGTCTGCTGGCCTTTGACGCGGCCATTCACGACAATTACGACTATCGCACGCTATGCCTGTGGGAGCCTTCCCTGTTCGCCGGTTTTTCGCAAGAAGAATTGAATGAAATGGCGAAGGAATGCCTCGTGCAAGCCTTTGCGCAAAAACCGCTCGGATCCGAACAGTGGGTTTCTCCCGACGGCCGCTTCTGTGGGACGGCCTACAAGGGCTTGGCCATTACCCCGGAAATGAAGAACCTCTATGCCTGCCTGACCCGTTCGGGCATCACGCCCTATGTGTGCTCCGCTTCGGTGGAGTGGCTGGTCGAACTGCTCTGCTGTGACAAGAAATGGGGCCTGGGTCTTCCGGAAGAGCGGGTCTTTGGTCTGCGTTTTGTCGAAAAGGAAGATGGTTCCTGGGATTACGAAGCGGATTACACCCAGCCTTTCAAGGCGGGAAAAGTCGCCTGCATCAACCGCTTCATCGCCCCGCTTCACGGAGATCGTTCGCCCGTCCTGATTGCCGGTGACAGCCAGGGAGATGTCGATATGCTCACCGCCTATCCCGACCTGAAAATGGGCCTTATCATCGATTGGGGACGCAGCGGCGCCATCCGCGAACTCGCCGACCGCCACGACGGCAAATACTTCTCCCAACAGTTCAAGAAATAAGTAAGAGCAATCCCGATTTTTGAAGATTTTCTATACCTTCTATGAAAGATTTCGAACTGCTTATATACGACACCCCGACTGAGGATGTAAAGGTGAACGTGGTGCTCAAAGACGAAACGATTTGGGCAACTCAGAAGGCGATGGCCGTGCTGTTCGGAGTGCAGGTTGCGGCGATAAGCAAACATGTCAAACATGTTTTTGATTCCGGAGAATTGAATCCGTCCACGACTATTTCCAAAATGGAAACAGTCGTACAGAGGGGCTTCAGGGGGCAGATTTCGGAGGAATAATTGTGTCAACATTGTCGACACAATTGCCTTGGTTGGCATTTCTTGAAGTTCTCTCCATTGAGGATGCACTTGCCCGTATGCAAATATCGAAATATTTTGACAAATTTGTCCTGCCGTTGAGGTCTCTGCAAGTATTCTTCTATTCTTTTGGAGTATCGTTCTTTCGCACGGAAGGGAGATTGAGTTATTTTGCAATTGTAAAATTGTACGACGATGAAAAGACTGCTTTCTCTTTCCCTGGCGGCGCTGATGGCGCTGGCCGTTTCCTGCAACAAAGGTGCAACTTCTGAGAGCGGGGGCTCCGCTCCTGCAGGTCCCACGGGTCCCGTGGTGTCCAAAGGCGCCTACAAGCACGTGGTCATCATCGGTGTTGACGGCGCCGGGGCGTTTTTCAAGGATACGCCCACCCCTCGTCTCGACGAGATTTTTGACGGGCAAGCCACGACGTTGCGCTCCAAGACTTCGTACCCGACCATCAGCGCGCAATGCTGGGCCTCGTTGCTTCACGGCGTCCTTCCGGAATTTCACGGTATGACCAATGCGATTACCGAGAACAAGGAGCTTGCTTATCCGGTGAAAAGCCCCTATCCCTCCATCTTCCGATTGGCACGGGAAGCTCATCCGGAAGCGCAGCTGGCCTCTTTTGTGAGTTGGTACGCCATCAACAACGGCATTATCGAACATAATCTCGGTGTCGAAATGGGGGAGACGAAGGATGTCGACCCGGAAATCGCGCGTATGACGGTTCAATACCTCTCCGACAACACGCCGATGATGCTGTTTGTCCATTTTGGCTCGCCCGATGTCGTAGGCGAGAAGATAGGATTCGGTACGCCCGAGCAGCTTCAGGCCATCAGCGACCTGGACACCTATATCGGATGGATTTATGACCAGCTCAAGTTGAAAAATATGCTGGACGAGACCCTCTTTATCGTGACCGCCGACCACGGAGGAAAGGGCAAGACCCACGGCGGAGACTCGGATGAGGAAAGATATGTATTCCTCGGTGTTGCGGGCAAGACCGTGGCCGACGGCGCCATTGTGGATGCGGAGACCCGCGACGTCGCGGCCATCGCCGCCTACGCCCTGGGGCTTGAGACCCCCGACACTTGGACCGGACGCGTCCCGGCCGGAGTGTTTCAGGACGTCAAACAGGCCGGTCCGCACGTAGAACAGGTTCTTCCCAGCCAACAGTACCGTCAACACACGACCGAATCGACTCCGGACAAGAGCGTTCTTCAGCGTGTTCTTACCGGGCACAATCTGATGGCTTACTTTCCGTTCGACGGAAACGCCAGCGACGCCCTGGGCAAAATACAGACCAGCACTTCAGGGACCCTTCAGTACCCCAATGCCTATTTCGGGAAAGGGGTTCAGCTGAATAATGGTTACGTCACTCTGAATAATGTCCTCGTGGGCGCCGGCTCTTTCTCTGCCGCCTTTTGGCTGAAAGCCACGCTGCCCTCGCCTAAGAAGGCCGATCCGGGATTGATTTCCAACAAGGACTGGGAAGATGGCGTGAACAAAGGTTTCATTCTCTCCCTCAGAGGAAGCCAGGACATCAAGTTCAATGTCGGTGATGGCAATGAAAGCAGGATGGATTTCACGCGTATCCTGCCGGAAAATTACAAAGATGGATGGATGCACGTCATTCTGGTAGTCGACCGCGCGAGCCGGAAAGTCCGCCTCTACTACGACTTTATCGACGGGGACGAGCTGGATATTCCCGCTACGCTTGTCTCCATCTCTTTCGACTCGATGAGTTTCAACATCGGACAGGATGGAACCGGAAATCTGACCTATTCGCTTCCCGCCCAGATTGACGAACTCATCCTCACGGCCGACGTACTGACTGACCAGGACGTCGCCGCCCTCCGGAACCACTACACCCGGTAGGGGGCAGCCATATTCATGCGTTTGCGACTTTCGAAGACGCTATGAGCGAGTAGTCTGCGTGAGCCGAATATGCCTCATTAGTCGCTTTTTCTGCCCATTGATATTCAGTGATTTAATAGAATATTATTTCTTTTTTATTGTATTGATTTTTGTTTTCTGCCCAATATTGTTTTCAAAGACATCTCTGGTATGCCTGAAAATAGTGGGTTTGTTGCGCAGGAAAAGCATGGCCATCTAGTCTATGGTAAGCCAATATCGTGGAAAAGCAGACAAAAATCCAGATTAGATTCCCAGTTCCTCAAATATCTTTTTCATCTCAGAGACACCTCTCTCCAAATTGTCGGGATTGAATGAACCTGTTTTTCCAGAATTCTTTTTTGCAAAGTTCAAATAGGGCTTAAGACGCTTGTAGATGTCATTGGCCTGTTGATAATACTTTTTTGTCTTATCGTACTCAGTCAGCGGCGCGTGTTTCTTGATTTCTGCGATTACCTTATCACAGGAGTCGAAATATTTGGTGGTCTGGACTACGTGCAGAAGTATCCAGTACTCCAGGCAGGGCGTATTGGCAATGAAAACCACCTTCTTCTTCAATTCTTTGTCCGTCTGCAATAACTTGTATTTCGTCCCGAGTATAGAGGCTGGCGTTTGGCCTTTAGGCCCCTTGAAGGCCTTGGTCTCCCTAATTACCACGTCTAGATCTACCATCCAAAACACTTTGTCATGGATGACGCTAAGTTCTTGGACATAAGCAAACTGGTCCTCAATGCTCTTCTTTTGCGGTAGCTCCGGCCTGATGGTCACTGTCAACTTTGTCTCATTTTTTTTGAGCATTTGCAGATACCACTGCTCCGTCTCTCCATCGCCAACGAACGCATAGGTTTTGCGAGGGCTTTGTTTCGATGATTTCGGCATAACTACTCCTCCTGCTCGTCCAAGTCAATGTAGTAGTGAGAGAGTCTGGGAAGGGCACCCAACTTTCCGGCGTTGTAGGCGTTAAGTATGTTGGACGTATTACGGACTACATCAGTCCCGAAGTCTGAGAGCTTGTAAATCTTGGAGGCAAAGGTTTCATCCTTCTCGGCAAAGCAGATGATGTCGCTCCGGAAGATGTCTTTATTGTTGAGTAACTCACGGTTGTGTGTGGTTACAATAATCTGCGAGGTGGTGGCGTTTGTGCAGAATGACAACAGGAAATGCTTCACCAAATCCGGATGGGTGGAAGACTCGATTTCATCGATGGGGAAAGCACAGGGATGGGCGATGAGCATATACAGGATGCCGGTCAATTCGAAATAACGCTGGGTGCCCAGGGACTCCAATGCATAGGGGATGTCATCTACTCTCTGACCCTCAGGGCCGTTGTGAATCAGACGCAGGGCTTCTCCGTCCTTCTTATTTTTAATCAAGACGCCTTCGATGTTGAAGTCTGCTTGCCGGAAAATCTCTGTAAACTTATCCTTGTCGATCAATCCCTTATCCATCAGGTCCAGAATATAACGGGTGAGCGTGTGCCGGGGATTGACAATAGGCATCAGATAGTTCTGAAACCAGTTGTGGGCAGCCAGCAGGGCCTTGTGGTCTATATTGGTCTTGATGTAGCCGGCCAACACGGTTTCGTTCCACAGCGTATTGGACGATAGCGTCGCTGCCTCAACCTCATTCTTGACCGGATAGTCGTCACCAAAGACAATTTTAGTGAGTTGAGACTCTACGTCTGTGGTACGTGTGAAAACAATCCTACGCCTGCTCTGAGAGCGCAAACGTTCATATAGGACGCAATCTTGTTTGGCCTTAACACAATAGCGGAAGATTTCTTTGCCTTGGATAAAGTCAATCTCGAACTCAGTAGGCAGGAAGCGGGACTCCTTGTCCATCAAAAAGGGAACGCAAGGAGTGCCTTCCGTCTTTGAAGCAGCGGGAGTGGTGGCCAGCTTGCGAAGGACGTTCAGCGCATTGAGGACATTGGTCTTGCCCGATGCGTTGGCGCCGAAAAGGAGGGCGGCTTTAAGTACGCGGTGATTGGCCACCGTTTTGACATAATAGTTCTCAAGATAGTCCGATCTCTCTGCCTCAAAGCTGAGTGTCTGGGTCTCGCGGATGGGGCCGAAGTTGGTAATACTGAATTTGAGAATCATAGCTCAATTTTGTAAGTCAACGGCAAATGTAAGGATTTTTTTGCATATGAGAAAGAAAAACGGTTAAATTTGCATGCGACTTACAGAATACGAATGTTTTTGGCGGAATGGTGTGCGCTTATACGCGGGGTATTCATGCGTTTTGTTTACAGGATTGTTTCCATTCGGTGGGATTGACACCGGTGACTTGCTTGAACGCAGTCGCAAAATAGGTGGCGGATGAAAATCCTACGGCATAAGCCGTTTCAGCAACGTTAAGTTTCCCTTCCCGGAGATATTCCATGGATTTCTCTATGCGTAGCCGACGGATAAATGAAGTTGCCGAAGCTCCATATACCGTAGTCATTCTTAAGTGCAGATTGGACCGGCTCATATTCATACAGGAAGCAAAGGCCTCTACCGAAAAGCGTTCATCAGATAGATTTTCCTCGACCACACTGAGGGCATGTGTCATAAATTCTACGTCTCTGGGTTTATTTTGGCACGGAAGAGTCATATAGAAAGCCACTCTGGAGGCCCTGATCTCGCTTTCGGCCTGCTCGCGTATCCGACTGATCTCTTTGTTGGAGCGATGAATTTCCCAAATAACCACCGAGACCAGCAGCAGAATAAAACATAAAATAGCCGATACGATAAAAGTTGTCGTCTGATACCAGTATTTCCCAACGATGAATGCAATGATGGCTTCCTCGCTGTAACTGAGGCCGGACGCGCGTACTGTCCTGGTTCGGAATGTATTCTTTCCGGGCGGCAGATTGGAATAGGAAATGGTTTTCTTGTCTCCGGAAACATGCTGCCATCCGTTGTCAACACCATCCATCCTGTATTCAATAACATCTTTAGAGAAGAAATCCCTGTTTGATATGGTCAGGCTGATGCTTTTGGGGCCGGGCGGAATATGAATTTCATGGGAAACAGGAAGGTGTCGTTCTCCGTCAATGAGCAAGGACGAGACAAAAGGGGACGCCTGTTCCTCTCCAGCGGGATGTTCGGCCGGGATAAAATAACAGATTCCGGGTGAACCGCCAAAGCAAATTGTTCCATTGCCCGTCTGGCAGTGTGCGTAACTGTTGAATTTGTCGTTGAAGATGCCATCGGCCTTATCGTATTCCTGGAAGGTAAAGCTCTCAGGCTCCACCCAAAGAACACTACGGTCCGTAGCGACCCAGATGTGCCCGAAGATATCTTTTTCAATCCCACGAATCAGGTTGGTGGAGAAGCCGTCTGAAGCATTCTTCATACTCCAGCTATTCTTTTTATAATCATAGCGGAAAAGGCCGCTCTTGGATGCAAACCATAGTCGGTCACCTTCCCGGCAGATGTCCTGAACCTGACGGATGTCTTGGAATTCTTCCACTTTCGTGATGGAATATCTGTGGGATGCTTCTTCGATGAGTGTTCCTTTAATCAGCACTTCCGAAAGCCCGACCCAGAGATACCCCTCGCTATCGGTATAAATATGGAAGACCCTCTGGCTTCTTTCTTCGGGGATGATAATGTCGCTCAGCGACATGTCCTTGAAGTCGAAAAGTTTCAAACCCTTAATGGTGCCGATAATGTAAGCATCGGGACTTTTTTGCGAAATAGAGAATACCATCTCGGGTTTCCCGCGCCAGATCACACGTTGTTTCTCCTTGTCATAGATACTCAGTCCGGTAAAGGATCGGCCGAACAGAACATGCCGCCCGCCTTCATGATAGGCAACGGCATTGAGGGCATCCTCAGCGGCGTCTGTAATCCCGAGTTTATGGAATGCCCGGGTTTGGGGATGATAATTGTAGATTCCGGAACGGCTTGTTCCAATCCAGATCGAGCCGTCCGGATCGGCACTCATTACACGGATGATGCCTTCAGAGGCATCTTGGAACTGTGTGGGCAGGATGATGCTGTGGAAGGGTTGCGTGTGGGGGTCATAGTAGTCCACTCCGCCGTAAAAGGTTCCTATCCAGATGGCGCCGTTTTTGTCTTTGCAAATTGTCTTTACGGAAGAAGCCGACAAAGACTCCGGTTTGTTGAAGTCATGCTCGCAACGTATGATGGCTCCGGAGTCCGGATTCAACAAGGTAATATTGTTGCCGCCGGCAATCCATATTGTACCGGAATCATCAATTTCAATACCCCGGATGATATCTGATGTCAGCCCGTTATCAACCGTATATCTTGTATAGGTGCCGTCCAGAGGATTATAATCGATGACGCCGGATTTGGAGAGCGCGATCCAGATGTGGCCGTTCTTGTCGACTTTCATACTTTCCGTGCTGCTGGACAAATGGGGATTAAAGACGGGATGCATAGCGTCCGAAAAACTGCTCCTGATGCAATATATCCGCGACTGCAGATCGCCGAAATATAAACAGGAATCCTTCACCGTATAACAGGAAGCGCTCACTCCGGAAACAAGGGTGTCTCTTTCTCCATTGAACGGATTGACGGCAATCATGGATCCGCGTATGGAGAGCAAGAGCCATTTCTCTTTGTCCGGAAGGACGGAAGGGCATTTCCTGAGGTCGAAAGCCGAGAGCGTTCCTTCTGTTTTGTATATGCTGATGAACGAATCTGTTTCCGGCTGATACAATGATACTCCGAATTTGGTGCAGGCGATGATTCCACCATCCACCGTGCCGGTCAATTTCAGTATCTCATCGTCAATGATACTTCTCGAAGCATTGTAAATATGGCGGTACACCCGGATGTGGTCGCCTTCAACTTTGTTGAGGCCGTCGGCGGTTCCAATCCACATAAAACCGTTCGTATCCTCTGTCATAGAGAGAACGGAAAGCTGGGAAAGTCCCCGGTTGATCCCGAGATGCACAAAAGTTGGCCGCTGCTGCTGTCCAAATAGAGAGGCACTTAACAACACGGCCCATATAAAAAGGTAAATGCGAATGATCTTCATATCCCAAATATACAGAAAATTGATGATGTTAAATCAACATTGGACATATTTTAACGTTTTTCAAAGATTTATCTTCAGATTTCAACATGGCTTAAGGACTTTGGATATGAAATTGTCGACCTTTGCACTGTAAAAACCCGAAATAATGACCATTCGTCCCCTCATACTCTTTTTTGCGCTTCTGTTCTGCGCTTCTGTGACCTTCAGTCAGGTCCCTTGCTATGACTACCTTACGCAGGAGAACCATCCTCGTCTTTTCATCAAGGATGCCGATATCAAGGTGATGCGCAGGCAGATAGCCAATGGTACAAATCCCTATCTGGAAAGCCTTCACAACCAGATGATGAAGACGGCCGACAAAAAGGGGATGTCCACGGATTCTCTGTCGTTCGATCCGGTGCATGCGACTGTTACGCTTCTTTCAACGACGCGTCTGGCCTTGTTGCGCCTGGTCTCTGATGCTTATGCCTTCCGGTTCACCAAAGACAGGGCCTACCTGAAACATGTCGAAATGGACATCCATACGGTCTGTGATAAAATGGCGTATTGGGACTCGAAATACGACTTGGAGCGGGCGGAAGTGTCCCTGGGTATGGCTATCGCTTATGACTGGCTTTACAAACAACTGAAGCCGGCTACCAGACAGCGTATGCTTGATTTCTTCCAGACGGAAATCTTTGACAAACTGGAGAATGCCAAGTTCTATCAAATGACGAACAACTGGAATCTCGTCATCAACTGCAGCATTTCAATGGCGGCTCTTTCTACGTATGAGCAGTGGCCGGAACAGGCGAAGAACCTTATTGAAAAGTCTGCACAATCCGCCCCGATAGCCATGAAGGCCATCTATGCCCCGGACGGCGCATCCCCGGAGGGGCCCGGCTACTGGAATTATGCGACGAATTTCGTGAGCGCCTACATGATGGCCCTGAAAGACTGTTTGGGGACAGATTTCGGCCTTTCCGAGTCAGAAGGCTTCAACAAAGCGCTTCTGTACCGGGCTTTTTCCATCAACGGCGCCGGGCTCTACTACAATTACGCCGACTGCAATACCCGGGCGAACATTTCTACCGGCGCATGGTATTGCGCCTTGCGATTCTCAGATCCGTCCTTGCTGTCTTGGGAAGTGAGCATGCTGGATAAAGATAAATATGTTGCAGACCGTACCTTGTTCCTGGCGATTGCTTCCGCCTATCGTCTGGGCCGTTTCACTCCCAAGGCGCCGCAAGGGCAAGTTTTCCGGGCTGGAGGCGAGGTGCCGGTAGCCATCCTTCGGCGAGGCTGGGGATCTGAAGATGCTTACCTGGGCATCAAAGGCGGTATGGACAAGGGAGGGCACGCCCATATGGACCAGGGCTCCTTCGTTTTCGACGCAGACGGCGTTCGCTGGGTAGCGGAATATCCGCATGAGGCCTATGAAAACTATCGGCGTATCCTGAAGAAACTGGATGATAAGGCCAGCCTTTTCTCCTACTCGCAAGATTCCTGGCGCTGGAAACTTTTTGCTTACAATCCGCGCCAGCACAGTACCTTGACCATAAAGGATGAGCTGCTGGATGTCAGCGGATTTGCCAAAGTCCTCTCCGCGGAGGAAAAAGACGGCATCCTCTCGGCGTCCGTCGACTTGTCAGAGGTCTATTTCGGTAAATTGAAGCATTACACCAGGACCGTTTCCATCACCCGGGATGATGCCCTGGAAGTAACAGACCAGTTCGAGATAGGCGCAGAAGACCTTGAACTCCGCTGGTCGTTTGTCAGTATGGCCAAACCGTCGCTCACGCCGGAGGGAATACTCCTGAAAAATAAAAATAAAGATAAGACAAGGCTGCTCCAGGCAGAAGGAACAGTCCTGCAATATCAGGTTTGGCCGAACGATCCCGCTTTGTATGATTCTCCCACAGGTGCTTATGAGAAGAAGCAGAAGGGATATTATATCGCAGGATACACTTTTTCCGCCAAAGCCGGAGAAACCATCAAACTTGTAACTACCCTAAAACGCCAGTGATGAAGAGGACACGATTGTTAATCCTGTTGCTTTCCCTCGCAGCCGTCTCTTGCCGCAAGAGTGATATGGAGTCCGAACCTGTTACGGTCGTGAATCCGTATGTTAAACCGCGCGAAGTGGAGTTCCTGCGCTTCAAAGCCCAGTTACCCGTTTTTCCCACCAAGGCATTGCTGGATGCAGAATCCGGGAAAACCGTTTGGGGGAAAGGCGACCGGGTGCTGATTTGCCAGGAACAGAAAGAAGCCATCTATGAGGCCATCAGCGGAGGCAAGGATACCAGCACGCTGGTCAGGGTTTCCGGTGACACCTTGAGTACTGATGCGGGCAAGCTCTTCACTGCCTATTATCCTGCGGTAAAAGGAGTCGTCATTCCCAATAAAGCAGAGTATGACGGATCATCGATCCGGCAGTTCCCCCTGTCGGCGACGGGCGGAAAAAACCTGATTTTTGAAGCCGCTTGCGGCGTCCTGAACTGTCACTACAAACCGTCCGCCAACCTGCTTGTCAAGTCCGTTGTGTTTTCTTCGGACCAGCCCCTGTCGGAAATCGGGACCGTTGAGTTAAGTTGTACGGCAAGGTCTCCCCAGGGAATGAACCTGTATGCCGATACGGGCGCTACTTTTTCCATCGTTCTTGCAGAAGGTACATACTCTTCCTTGAAAGTTACCTTCAATACGTCTGATACCTCGGTAGAAATAACACTGGGCTATGATGTGGAAATAAATAAAGGTATCATCACCGAAGCGGACCTGAATCAGCCGGAGGGCGATGTCATCAACTTGTCCCGAACGGGTACCGCGAACTGCTATGTCATCTCGGCTGCCGGAAACTACCTCTTCAAACCCACCAGGGGGTGTTCTGATGAGCTGATTGCCGGGATTGCGTCAGTCGGGGTGATCTGGGAAATGAATAATGAGGAGACGGCTCCGACGGAATCCATGTTCCGGGAATTGACTTACGAGTCCGATAAGATTCATTTCTCCACGACGGAGACATTCCGTCCCGGGAATGCACTCATTGCGGCCAAAAATGCCGGTGGCTCCATTCTGTGGTCCTGGCATATCTGGGCGGTCGGCAATGAGATTGCTACCTATAAATATAATACGGACGGGAGTATTCGTCTGATGGATCGCAGTCTGGGTGCAATGGAAGGCGTAAGAAGCAGTAATCCGAACGGTGCCAACAAGTACGCTTCCTCTTTGCTTTACCAATGGGGCCGGAAAGATCCTTTCCCGGGCCAGACGATTGGGGGCGACCGTAACCTGATTGCCGTTAAAGGGGCGGCGATGACCGCCTCGGACGGCCCGGTGAGCCTCGAAAGCGCCGCACAGCATCCCACCGTATTCTATAGGGGAGAAAAAGAGTGGAGCAGTGAATCTTCCGCTTCATTATGGAGTTCTTCAGAAAAATCAATCTATGATCCGTGCCCTCCGGGATACAGGGTCCCTCCGGTGAGCGCTTTCGGCCCGGATGCCGACGTCTTCCATGGCGGCTATACCGGTAGCGCCGTCTCGCGTGGAGGTTCCTTTATATTCGCCGTTTCCGGAAACTATTATTGTTATCCGCTATCCGCTTGTTTTGACGGCGCTACCGGAGACAAGGGCTCCAAGGCTACCTGTTGGACGTGGAGCACAGACTACCAGTCCGACGCTTCCCTCTGCTGCTATATGTGGTATGCCAGCAAGGCCACCCAGATAGATCCGGCCTATGCTACACCCCGTTCTTGGGGCCTTTCAGTCCGTTGTATGAAAATTCAGGCCCAGTAATGAAAAGAATAACTGTCATATTGCTATCGTTTGCCCTCTCTCTTCATCTGTCGGCACAGACGGATATCGTTTCCGGTGTCCGCGTTCTGGATTTGGATGGAACAGGAGAATATCGCATTGATATCCGGGGCGTCAAAACCCTGAGAGCGCATCAACAACCGTTGTGGATTGTCGATGGCGTGGTCATGTCCACCTCTTCGTTGGAGAGCATCCAGCCTTTCTTCCAGTATG
>JAGCUV010000102.1 GCA_017962705.1 Bacteroidales bacterium | reverse complement strand
TTGCCTCTGAGAGGCGTGTCCACCCCCGGACACGGGCAGGGGGCGGGGCCCGTCGGCAGCAAGTTATCGCGAAGCGATGACGAAGATGACGATGGGAGGGGCCGAAGCGAACGAAGTGAGCGGAGTCCTCGAAGAGGCAAGTTGCCGCCGCAGCGGAGCCTGGCGAAAACAAAAAGAGGCCGACCCTTTTTAGTCGACCCTCTGGAGTTGCGAGGGGAGGACTTGAACCTCCGACCTCCGGGTTATGAGCCCGACGAGCTACCAACTGCTCTACCTCGCGATGTGGACTGCAAAGGTAGGCAAAATTTTTGAAACTCCAAATTTTTTCGTTAACTATCGCTTCGGGAGGAGGCGGACCAGCCAGAGCGCCAGCAGCAAAAGGAACAGAAAGGTGGCGGCGCGACCGACGATATCCCCGTGCCGGACAAAGAAAGTCTCGCGGGTATTCAGGTGGACTTTCCCCTTCAAAACAGCCCGCGTCCACCAGGGCGTGGAAGCGACGATTTCCCCCCGCTGGTTGATGAAGGCGCTGATACCCGTATTGGCACTGCGCGCCACATCCCGACGCGTTTCGACCGCCCGCAAGCGGGAATAATCCAGATGCTGCCGGTAGCCGGGCGTATCGCCCCACCAGGCGTCGTTGGTGATGACACAGAGCAACTGGGCCCCCAACTGCACAAATTCCCGGCAATAGTCGCCGAAGATGGACTCATAGCAGATGATTGGCGCCACCGGAATATCGGAAGCCGAGCTACCCGAGGCGGCAGGCCCTCCAACGAAAGCCAGTCCCACAGTAGCAGAAGGTCCGGACGGCGCATAGCAATACAGCAGCGAGGGCGCCGGCTGACCGATGCAGCGGGCCAGCACGCCGCCCAGCACCTCGTCGTCAAAACGCCCCAGCAGCGTGGGGAAAGGGGTGCTCTCGGTGGCGGGAACCAGCCGCGACTTATGATACACATCGAGGCGGGACGCGCCAGCATCCAGACTCAGGGCCGAATTATGCGACTCATACCACAATCCCTCCCGCAACGGACGGGCCGTCGCCGAAGGACGTTCCTTGCTGACAATGCGCTCGTAAGAAGAAGCACCCATCAGCAGGGTAGCATAGGGATAATCTTTCAATAGCGAAGCAAACTGATGCACCGTCGAATTTTCGCGAAGTTCATTCATCCAGAGACTGGAGGTAAAAGTCTCCGGGGCCAGAATCAGCACAGGGGCTATCTGCCGAGCCCCCTCGGCCACTGCACTATCAAGAACCGCCGGCAAATTCTCGCGTATCTGACGGGACAACACAGCATTCTGCTCCGCCTGCGTATAAAACTCAAATTTCTCGTAGGGGTCGAAATTGGGCTGGCTGATGAGCACCTCCAACTCCTCCCCTTCTTCCTTTGTCGTATTCCACAAGACCAGCGAAACAGCCAGCGGGACCAGCAGCAGCAAAGGAAGCACCGTCAGCATCGCCAGTTTCGCCTTGCGATTGAAACGCGACCACGACCCGCCATAACGAGCCGTCAGCAAGCCGAACAAGCCCAGATTGAAAACCCACACCCAAAGCGAGCCGCCCAACACGCCGGTCCATTCATACCACTGCACGCAGGCGATGCTCCCGGCAAAGGCATTGCCGAGCACCAGCCAGGGCCAGGGAATGGGCGATACGAAATATATCTTTTCCCAAGCCAGCCACATCGCCGCCAGAAAAAGATAGGGCAACACCCCGCGCAAGCGCTTTTTGCTCCAATGGAACAATTGGAAAATCAGCGCCATTTTGAAGGCATTGGCAAATCCGGTAAAGATGCCGCCGCCCATCGTGGCGTTGCACACCCAGAAAGTCGTGATGAAATTCCAAAGGGAAAAACTCAGCCAGGCATACAAGAAAAAGCGCGGACGCTTTTCCAGCGTCATCCGATGCTCCAGATACAGCAGGGGCAAAAAAGCCACCAGCATCACCGGGCCGGTACCGGGCACCAGAAAAGGAATGGACAGCAGCACCGCAGAAGCCAGCGCCCAAAGCAGACACCGGGCCTTTTTCATATCGCCTTGCGGGCAAAGTCCAGAGTAACGGTATAGACGGGCTGCTGCGAAGAAGGAGCCTCGTACATCGCCTCGGTAAAGATTTTCTCACAAATGCTCCGAAGCCCGCGCGCGCCAACTTTCTTCTCCACGGCAGTTTTAACAATCAAATCCAACACCTCCGGTTCGACAACCAGTTTCTTGCCGTCCATCTCGAACATCTTTTCGTACTGCTTGACCAAGGCGTTCTTGGGCTCCACCAAGATGCGTTTCAACGCGGTCTCATCCAGAGGATCCAAATGGGTAATCACGGGCAAGCGTCCGATGATTTCGGGAATCAGGCCATAGGCCCGGAAGTCCTCCTGGGACACATATTGCAAAAGATTCTCCTTGTCCACCTGTTGTTTGGCTGCCGAATCAAAACCGATGACCTGGGTGTTGAGACGCTGGGCAATCCGACGCTCAATCCCCTCGAAAGCGCCCCCGCAGATAAAGAGGATATTCTCCGTATTGATATGTACGAAATCCTGTTCGGGATGCTTGCGGCCTCCTTTGGGCGGGACATTCACCACATTGCCCTCCAAGAGTTTGAGCATTGCCTGCTGCACCCCCTCACCGGAGACATCCCGGGTGATGGAGGGATTGTCACTCTTGCGGGCGACCTTGTCGATTTCATCAATGAAAACGATGCCCCGTTCGGTACGAGCCACATCATAATCGGCCTGTTCAAGCAGGCGGGAAAGAATGCTCTCCACATCCTCGCCCACATAACCTGCTTCGGTCAGTACGGTCGCATCCACGATGGTAAACGGGACATCGAGCAAACGGGCGATGCTGCGTGCCAACAAAGTCTTACCCGTACCGGTCGGACCGGCCAGCAAGATGTTGGACTTCTCGAGTTCCACCTGGGAATCAGTGGCATCCAGATTATTCTCCAAGCGCTTGTAGTGGTTGTACACCGCCACGGACAACACCTTTTTCGCCCTGTCCTGACCGATGACATATTGGTCAAGGTACGCGTGAATCGCCTTGGGGGTCAGCTTCTTGCGGGACTCAGCCGCCGGCTTGGCCGGCTTCGGCTTTGCCTTGACGGCAGGGCTTGCCACACCGGCATCTTGAAGGTATGAATACAAGCCGGTCACACAGGTATCGCAGATAAAACCCTCCTTCACTTGCAGAAGGAATTGTACCTGCGACTCATCGCGCCCGCAGCAAAAACAATGATGATTTTTCTTACCCGCCACGACTTCTTATTTCTTATTATTTTTGCCCAGAATCTTATCAATCATTCCGTATTCCAAGGCCTCCTGCGCCGTCATCCAGTAGTTGCGGTCGGCATCGGCAAACACCTTTTCATAGGATTGATGGGAATGGTCCGCCAAAATCTGAACCAGCTCCTGGCGGCATTTTTCAATCTCTTTCGCTTCTATAAGGATGTCAGAAGCCTGACCGCTAACCCCTCCCAGGGGCTGATGAATCATCACCCGGGAATGGGGCAGTGCCGAGCGTTTGCCTTCGGCACCGGCACAGAGCAGGATGGAACCCATGGAAGCAGCCATACCGGTACAAATCGTAGCGACATCAGGCTCAATCAACTGCATCGTATCATAGATGCCCAAGCCTGCGGAAACCACGCCGCCCGGCGTATTGACATACAAAGAAATGTCGGCCTTCGCATCCGTAGAGGCCAGGTACAGCAACTGGGCCTGGACGATATTGGCCACATCATCGTTAATCGGCAATCCCAAAAAGATGATACGGTCCATCATCAGGCGGCTGAACACATCCATGACAGCCACATTCAACTTGCGCTCCTCGATGATGGAAGGGTTGATGTAGCCATCGACGGCACTGCGATAATCGTGCAACGTCAGGGAGGAAATCCCTTTCGTGCTGCGGGCAAAGAGATCGAAATCGTTCATATTTATTTGAGCTCGGCGAATTTTTCGCGGGTGATTTTCTTGGCCTTGAGCGTAATGACTCCCTTCACCGCATCGATGACTTTGCGCGTGGTCACCTGCTCCTCGATGCGACGGCTTTCGCGCTCCTGGGACAAAAGGCTCTTGGCAAAAGACTCAATCTGTTCATCGGGAACATTGCTCAAGCCATACATCGCATACTGGTAGGCGGCAAATCCTTTGGCGGACTCCAGCAGGTCAGCTTCGGTAACTGTCAGGTTGAATTTCTCCATCAAGTTGTCCCGTACAATCTGCCATTTGAAATCCTCCACGAATCCCGGCCATTCCTTTTCAATCTCTTCGGCCGTGAATTTCCCCTCATTATTGACCAGAATCCAGCGTTTGAGGAAAGCTTCGGGCAAAGCGATAGCAGCTTTCTTGATCAAATAAGCCTGGGCATCCCTATCGAAACGGAAGTCGGCTTCGCTGCGGTATTCGGCGTTCAGGCGCTCTTCCATCTTGGCATCAAATTCTTCGGCGGTGTGCACGACATCCTTTCCGAACACCTTGTCGTAGGTTTCCTGGCTCATCTTGGCCGGGGCGAAGGTCTTCACGGTCTTGACCGTCATGTGCCACACCGGATCCATCTTGGCCAACTCATCTTTGGTGCACTTGAGCATCGAAGCACGGTCGGTTTCGTTGGCGAATGCCTCCTTGACATTGACATCCAATGCATCACCCGCCTGCAAGCCCACAAAGGAACTCTTCAGCGCAGCCGACACATTGCGCAATGCGACATACGCACCTTCCACCCGGGTCTCGCCGTTGACGAAATCCACAATGATGAAATCCTCTTCACCGGCCTTCTTGCCGTCGGTCAGTTCACCATACTGCTTCAGCGTGGACTCTTTGAGACTCTTCTTGGCCGCTTCGGTAATCGTAATGTTATAATAAGGAAGTTCGTCCTTGGCTGAGAACTCCAATTTTACTTCGGGACGCAAGGCATACTCAAAGGTAATGTCAATCGGATCCGTATTCCAATCAATGCTCTGCCCTTCTTCCGGAAGAGGCTCACCGATCAATTTGAGGTTGTGGTCCTTGATATAGGCTGTAAGATTCTCGGAAATGCATTCATTGATACAATCCGAAAGCACGCGCTCTCCATAAAGGCGTTCGATCAGGCTGGCAGGGGCCATTCCCCTGCGGAATCCTTTCAATTCAGCCTCGCGACGGATCTTAGCGAGCATTTTTCTCTTCTTCTCCGCATAGTCTTCCTTTCCGATTTTCAGACTGAGTTTGTAGTTGAGCTCATCAACTTTTTTTTCTGTGATTTTCATACTATTTATTGATATTGTTTAGATTCGGATATACGATGCGTGCGTGGTGCATCTGACGCAAATAATTGCAAATCTCATCTTTGGTCGTCTTAAGCTGGCTCAAAGACAGTTCTGTCTCAGAGAATTGGCCCTCATTCATCTTTCCGTCCACAATGCGGTCGACCAATTCGGTTATACTGTCGTCCGAGTAGATTTTGAGGGTTCGGGAAGCGGCCTCGATGGAATCGCAAATCATCACCACCGCCTCTTCCGCCGTCAGGGGCTTGGGTCCGGGATAACAAAACTCCTGCTTTCGCTCCGGATTGCCGCCTTCTTCGATAAACTTCGCATAAAAATAGCCCGTGCAGGAGGTTCCGTGATGGGAACGGATAAAACGCTTCACCACCTCGGGCAAACCATATTTTTCAGCCATCACTTCCCCGTCTGCCACATGACGGACAATCATACGGGCGCTTTCCTCGTAACTGAGTGCTTTGTGAAAGTCATCGGAACCCAACTGATTCTCAACGAAACATTGCGGATTCTGAATCTTTCCAACATCGTGATACAAAGCGCCGGCACGAATCAAGGCCACGTTGGCACCGATGGCCCGGGCCACGGCCTCCGACATATTCATCACCTGCAGGGAGTGCTGATAGGTTCCGGGAGCGGTACGAGAGAGCAACTGCAACAGAGGCGAATTGGTATCGGACAGATCATCCAGACGATGGGTGGAAACCAGTGAAAACAGCTTCTCGAACAAATAGATGAACGGATAGCCAGCCACAGCCAGAAAAGAGCCCAGCAACAGGAGAACCAATTCTTCGGTAGGGATTCGCAATTCACCGGAAGCGGCAAACTGGAAGGCCAGGAATACCAACGCCATCAGCAAAAAGGTAAACAGGGCGTTGAGGAACTGTCGCCAACCTTTCGAGAAATAAGTGAAGGTAAAAATATTGAGCACACCGGCCGCCGTCCAGACAAAGAAGAGCCGTACGCCCATCGGAAGAATGAGCATGGGGAACAAAGACACCAGATAAACCGGCAACACAACTTTCTTGCGGAAAAAAGAAAGCATAAAGAGGGCCATCAACGAAAACGGAACCAGATAGAGCCGGTTGAAATTGGGGTTGCCTATTATAAAAATACACAACTGCGTAATCAGGAAGATGGTCAGCAGATAGAGATAACGATGATAATCCGCAAAAATTTTAACATTGGTGAAAAGGATGGAAAAAAAGAGCAGCGCCACCAGCAGCAAGGCGATGAAGGCGTTACTACCCCACAAAAACACGCGGTTGCCGTCATAACCGTAGTTCTGATCAAATTCCATTTGGTAACTCTTGAGAACCTGTTCCGTCTGTGCGGTCACTACTTCCCCCTTGGCAATAATACGCTCTCCGTTGTTGACGACACCGGAAAAATGAGCGACATTATCCAGCGCTTTCGACAATTCCGCCCGAGTACGGGTCTCGTCATAAATCAGATTGGGAATCAGGCATCTTTCAAGTCCTTTTTCGACGGCGGAAGAATCCGTTTCGGGCTCAAAAAGCAATCTCGTACTCCCCATCAGCGCCTTGCGCGCCCGCTCCGGGGTATAGACGTCCACCACCGCCAGCGTATCTACCAGCGTAGCTACTTCATAGCAACAAATTGTCTGGGCTTCGGTGTTCAGTTGGTCACAGAAACCTTTGGCATAGATTTTCTTAAGCGTTGCTTTCGCCACCCGGGCAAAAGCAGGCGGCAACTTATCCGCCTGTTCAAGCGCCAGAGGCAGCGCTTTGGCGTGTTTGTGATAGAAGGGCGGCTGCTCCCGCATGACCTGAGCCCTGTCCTCTTCTTCCTGCGCAGTACTCTTGATGATGGGCACATCAAAACGGGCATACAAATCCTCATACATCCAAGGTTGCCCTTTCTTGAATTCGTAGTTGAACTTCCCTGCCCTGGGCAGGAGGAACAACAATACGAAGAAAAGAACGATGAGGGGGATGTAAACCCGGATGTTGCGCGGGAAGTTGACTTTATCCATCTATGCGTCGATATTGGCGTAGTGCGCGTTCTGTTCAATAAACTCACGACGAGGCGGCACATCGTCTCCCATCAGGATGGAAAAAGTGCGCTCCGCTTCGGCAGCATTTTCAATGGTTACCTGACGGAGCAGGCGCGTTTCAGGGTTCATCGTAGTGTCCCAAAGCTGTTCATCGGACATTTCACCCAAACCTTTGTAGCGCTGCACGCGGACGCTGGCGTCGTTACCGCCGCCCATCTCCTGAATGGCAGCTTTGCGCTCTTCCTACGTCAAGAAATACACCTGCTTCTTTCCCTTCTTGACCTGGAAAAGCGGAGGGGTAGCCAAATAGACATGACCGCCACGAATCAAATCAACCATATAACGGAAGAAGAAGGTCAGAATCAAAGTGTCAATGTGGCTGCCATCGACATCGGCATCGGTCATCACAATCACTTTGTTATAACGAAGCTTACTGAGGTTCAGCGCTTTGGGATCCTCTTCCGTACCGACGGTCACGCCGAGCGCCGTGTAGATGTTGCGGATTTCCTCGCTCTCAAACACACGATGCTCCAGTGCTTTTTCCACATTGAGAATCTTACCCCTTAACGGCAGAATGGCCTGGATGCGGCTATCGCGGCCGTTGACGGCCGTACCACCTGCAGAGTCTCCCTCCACGAGGAAGAGTTCGCATTTCTCAGGGTCACGATTGGAACAGTCGGACAATTTGCCGGGAAGCCCGCCGCCGGACATCACCGTCTTACGGGTCGCCTCACGGGCCTTGCGGGCCGCCTGGCGGGCGTTGGCAGCAAGAATCACCTTCTCGACAATCATCTTCGCCTGGGCAGGATGCTCCTCCAGATAACTTTCCAACGCGGAACTGATGGCCGTCATCACGGCACCGCGCACCTCGCTGTTGCCCAGTTTGGTCTTGGTCTGTCCCTCGAACTGAGGTTCTGCTACCTTGCAAGAAATCACGGCGGTCAGACCCTCGCGGAAATCCTCGGGGGAAAGGTCTCCTTTGAATTTGGCCAGCAAGTTGTTGGCTTCTGCGTAAGACTTGAGCGTGGAGGAAAGGCCGCGCTTGAAGCCATCCAGATGCGTACCACCCTCTATGGTGTTGATATTGTTGACATAAGAATAAATCTTCTCGGAATAGCCCGTATTGTACTGAAGGGCGATTTCAATAGGAATGATTTTGTCCGTTTCCAGACAGATCGGTTCCTGAATCAGGCTTTCGGCACCTGCATCCAGATACTCGACAAACTCCTTGAGACCATCTTTGGAAAAGAACACATCTTTGCGATAATCTTCGTACTCTTTACCCGCATCGTCCATCTTGCTGATTTTCTTGCGATAATCGGTCAGCGACAGGCGGATGCCCTTGTTAAGGTATGCCAATTCGCGAAGACGGGCCGCAAGGGTGTCATAGTTGTATTCGGAAACGGTAAAAATCTCAGGATCGGGATGGAATTCGATGGTCGTACCCGTATCGGAGGCATCGCCCACGACAGCGACATCCGCCAGCGGCTTGCCCTTGCTGTATTTCTGGACAAAAACCTTCCCTTCACGATGAATGGTGGCAACCAGGTTGTCCGACAAAGCATTCACGCAGGAAACACCCACACCGTGCAGACCGCCGGACACCTTGTAACTGTCCTTGCTGAATTTACCACCGGCGTGCAGCACGGTCAGGACCACCTCAAGGGCGGAACGGTGCTCTTTGGGATGCATTCCCGTCGGAATACCACGACCGTTATCCGTTACCTTGATGGAGATCCCCTCCAGGATGCTGACCTGGATATCCGAGCAATAGCCGGCCAGCGCTTCGTCGATACTGTTATCCACCACCTCATATACCAGATGATGCAATCCCCTCTCAGAAATGTCACCGATATACATCGAAGGCCTCTTGCGAACGGCCTCAAGCCCTTCCAGCACCTGAATGCTGCCTGCCGAATATTGATTTTCCTGTTCCATTTTATTGTATTTTTCCTTAATTTCCAATTCGTACAAAGTTAAGCAATTTTATCGGATATTCAAAGTAATACCCAGGGTAAATTGACCGCCTTTTTGCGCAAAGAACGGATGGCGCTGAATCTCCTGGAAAAGGAGGTTGTCACAATGCAGCCAGAAAGACCATTCCGGCGAAAGAACATACTGCGCATCCAGTCCCAGGTTCCAGAAAGCACGGATGGTATAGTTCTTCTCAACACCATCAAACCACCAATAAGCTTTGCGAGGTCCTTGTGCCTCCAGCGAGAGTCCGGCGTAAATCCGCTTGTTATAGTTGTACATGGCGCGAAGTTCCAGCAGGAAGGGAGGCAAGGTCAGAGCTCCTTTGATGAAATGGTTGTGATCTATGTTGTAGGTTCCCTGGTAACGGACAGCACCGCTGACATCCAGGAATTCACAATGATAACGGGAGCGCAGGCCCGCATAGAAACTCTGGTAATTGACATACGCGATACCCGGGAGTATTTGGGGCTGCATCTCTACGGTTTCGATTTTGACAGCCTCCATGGGTGCCGAACCAACGACTTTGTAGCCCAGTTCCACGTGATAAGACCACTTGGGGGTGATTTTTCCATCGACACCCAGGGACGCGTTGATGCGCTCCACGCTGTTGTCCAGCAGCGCCTCGCCGCCATAATTATACAGGGCATGAAAATAAGGGTTGGACTCCAGCATATCGTCGTAGGTGTTCATTTTGACGCCGCCCTTACACCTCAGGAAGAAGGTTGCCCATTGTTTCCAAGGGTCGTAGGCAATCGTCACGTCGGGATAGACAATCTGGCCGAACCTGCGATAGTTCGTTGAAAAATTATCATTGAGCACATAGGCCACATTGGCCCCCAAATCCATCCGGAATTTCTTGAAGGTCATCAGATAATGGGGAGTCACGCTGAACAGCTGCGCATAATTGTTGCGAATCGGGTTCGCCGCATCAGCCCCCGAACGAAGGATAAAAGCCCGCAAATCGACATCGAACTGAAAACCGTGGTGCGGGCTGACCATATCTCCCACCTTCCCGTACAAAGCCACATAGCCCATACGCAGAACCGGGTCTTCCCATCCCGTAAAATTATCCTGGGCATAATGGGCATCCAGACGCGCATCATAGAAAATGCGCCCCACCTGCTGCCGGGGAGAATGTGCGCCCACGGACACATTGGCCAGGTTGTAGCCCCGCTGTCCGAAAGGAAAAACCAGGTTTGTACCGGTCTTGGCATGAAGTCCCTTATAGAAGGCATCCCAGTCCAGGACCACCTGCTTGAAGTCATAACGTCCCTTCACTCCGGCCCTTGTATCGCTCTCCAGTCCGTTTTCACTTTTCAACACTTCATTGCCGTCAAAAGCGTTTGTCGCTTGATAGGTCCCCCAATAGGAACGGTGGGTCGCATATGCGGACAGGTTGAAGCAGCTGTCCCCCACCGCAGGATTCCAATAGGCATCCACCAACGGGTGAAGGGTGTAGCCGGCTCCCGCCCGCAGATACAACTGGTTCTTGCGGACCTCCTGTGCTTTGGGGCGCAGATCCATCAGATAGGGCGAAAAGTCATACGAACCCAGGTAGGGCTTTTCAAAAACAGAATAGTCAAAACGCGTATCAAAGGTGGCCACACTGTCGGGCAGCACCACTTCCTGATGGGGGAAATCTTCAGAAGAAACATTTCCTTTGTAGGTCCCGGTCACCCGGACCGTCGGATCCAGACTTTGGGCAGAGAGCATCGTGCCCAGCAGCATCAGATAGAGGGTCAGAATCTTCCTCATAACGTTCTATAGTTTAGCGTCAATTTTAGCAAGCCGTTCTTCCACGGACGACAGCACATCATCCGAAGGATCGGAACTGCGATAGGAGTCACGGATCCACACGAGATTGTCTTTGGCCGATCGCATGTCGCCTTTCTCCATATAGGCATCACACAGCAGGATGATGGATTTGGCCAGGTAATAGACGTGGGTCGTTCCCGAATCGGAGAAATCCGCAGCCATGTCTTCTACCGCCGTATAATCCGCACGGTCAAATGCATCTTTGATCAGGATGTAGGTACTTTCCGCGCCCCTCGCCGTCTTGGGCTTCCCGGCCAACTGCCGGAAAAGCGGCAAGGCTTCTTCGCGGCGGCTGGTGCCGAGCAGCGACTTTGCCTTGATGTAGGTAATGTCTTCCTGAAGTTTTTCGTCTCCTCCGTTTTTGACGACCTGTCCGGCCAGCACATCCGCCGCAACGATGGCAGAATCATAACGCTGGGCCATCCAGGCGGAATAGAGCATGCCCTTGCGCGCCAGCTCCCTGTTTTCTTCAAAACGGGCAAACTGCAACAAAGCACGATAGGCGCCATAGGCGTCATCATAGAGTTGCATCTGATAAGAAAGCTGCGCAAACGCACCCATCGCCGGCTCCATAAAAGTGGTATCCGCCGATTCCACCACCCGGGAGTAGCAGTCACGGGCCTTTTCTTTTTCGTCCAACTTGCGATATGACTCCGCCCGATAAAAATCAGACTTGGAAATCAAGCGAGATGACGGATATGCCTCGCCGAAGGCTTCAAAGGCCGCAACAGCCCGTTCCCAATTGCCGCCGAGGAAGAGTTGTTCGGCGGAACTGAAAACGATACGCTCTTTGTCTTCCTCGCTCTTGGTTTCTCCCTGGCCCAGTTTTTCCAAATAAGCCAGATAGGCGGCACCTTCCCCTTTCTCCTGATAAATGGATTCGATGGCAGCCAGTGCATCCTGAGCCGAGCCGGAAAGCGGCATCTGCTCGACAATGCGCTGGTAATAAGACAGCGCTTCATCCACATCTCCGGCATTTCGGGACAGCATTCCCAGCGACAGCAAAGACTTGGATACATAGGTGGTATCCCTTCCGCTTTCTACCAGTTTCGTAAAGACCTCACGCGCCTGAACATCTTTTTTGACATCCACATAAGCCAGACCCAGTTCATACGTCGCCTCTCCATAATAAGAGGCTTCCGGCGAGGCCTTCAATACGGGAGTAAGGGCTTCGATGCGCCCCGTCTTGTCCGACAGCAAGCCGCAGCACAGGCCAGCCTGATAGTACGGATAAATATCATCCGGATCAGCATCCAGTGCGACCGCATCGCGGTATTGCTGCAAAGCGGCGGTATAGTTGCCCCGGATAAATTGGCAGTCTCCCCGGCGCACGACGGCATTCTTGCGATAGGGAGCATCCTTCTTCTCACTGTAACGGGCAAACCAGCGGTCGGCATTCTCATAGTCCTTCTCGCGATAATAGCAATAGGCCAAGCCATATTCGACGAGCGACTGCTGGGGCGTCCCGTGCAGGGCGGAAGCATTGTATAGGTCTTTATAAATTTTACCGGCACGGTCGTACTGACCATCGCGGTAGTAAGCATCCGCCAGGTAGAAATTGGCATATTGTGAGAACAAAGTACCTTTTTCCGCATAGGTGGCCGCCCATTTGAAATGAGACAGCGCCAGACGGTAGGAACCATCCGTAAGCAGTTGGGCACCCCGCAGGTAATTGGCCTTCATATAGTTTTCCTTCATCGCATCGTCGAACTCGTCGATTTTGTCGTAGGATTCGATGGCCCGGTCATACTGCTTGTCCTGCAGATAGGAAAGCGCCATATAACTGTAAACCTGCTCGCCCCGGACGGTATCGGAATATTTCTGCATATAGCTGCGGAACCCTTCGCCATCCTGGTTCAAATCGAAGGCCAGTTTGGCGTAATTAAAATGCGCGTCTTCAGCGATTTTTTCGTCATAATCCACGGCTGAAGCCGCTTTGAAGGCATCCATCGCAGCCACTTTGTTTTTCAGCTGGAGATAACAGTCGGCCATCTGGTAATTGGCAATCTGTCCCAGCGAGTCGGTCCGGTAGTCCATTCCCTTGAAGTGTTCGACCGCACCTTCGAAATCCTGTATGGCGTAGAGCAGGGAGCCCACGTAAAAATAATCTTTCCGCGTCTTGGGCGTCTCTTTTACGAGATATTGGTCGTAATACTCCTGGGCCTTCTCCGGATTCCGGCGAACCAGGTAAATCTCGGACAGCATGCGTGCCAGACGGGGCTTTCGGTCTTCAGAAATGGTTTCAAATGCATTTTCAGAGGCCTCTATCAGATAATCATAGTCCCCCATCATGAATTTGCATTCCATCATATAGTAGGTCGAATTGGCCTGGAAACGGACATCTGTGACGGCACGGGAGAAATCATCAAAAGCTTCTTTGAAACGCTTATCCTGATAGGCCATATAACCGAGCGCATACCAGGAAGGAGCGTGATAACTGGACCGGGGCAGTTCGAGCGTCCGCCGGAACCCTTCGGCCGCCGCGTCATATTCGAGAAGTTCAAAGTGGCAATATGCCTGCTTGAAAGAGAATTCGCTGTATTGCGACCGCTCGATACAATCCAGTTCCAGGCGATTGAAGTACCGGAGCGCCACGGCATAAGCCTCATCGTCGAAACGATTGAGGGCATAACGATAGATAATCTTGTACGAGACCGGCATGGAAGGATAGCCATCCAGAAAATCTTCCATTTCCTTCTCATAACCGCCGGCCCTCAGCGTAACCCGACAGAGAACGGCATAGCCAAGCGCCTCGGAGTCATCGTCCCGTTTGGCGATATCCGAAAATTGCCGGGCTGCTTCATAAAACAAGCCGTGGTCGTACAAGTCCATAGCCAGGGCTATTTGCTCCGAACGACTCCCGGTTCCGGCAGAAAGCGAAAGAGAAAAAAGGGTGATGGCAAGCCCGAAAGTCAACAAGATTTTTCTCATCTTTTGTTCTTTTCTAAAATTTTACAAAAATAGCAAAAATTCCGCTATCTTTGCGTATCTTTTTCGAAAAAATTATGCAGAAAGAAGAGATTCCCGTTCGCTTCGAAAACGCTGACATTTTAGGCGGTGAAGCCAAAGTTTTGTACGATGTCAATATGGAGATCCGCCAAGGCGATTTTGTCTATCTGACCGGCAAGGTCGGCAGCGGAAAAACCTCCATTGTCCGCACCATTATTGCCGAAAACCGGCTCGGCGGCGGTCACGCCCAGGTGTGCGGTTACCAACTGGAGCGCATCAAGTCCAGGGACATCCCCTATCTGCGCCGCAAAATCGGCATCGTTTTCCAGGATTTCCAACTGCTGATGGACCGCAGCGTGGAAGAAAATCTGGAATTTGTCCTGCAAGCCACCGGCTGGAAAGATGCCGCCGCCCGCCGCGACCGCATTGACGAAGTCCTCGAAAGCGTCGGTATGAGCAGCAAAGCCCACAAAGAGCCTCCCCGTCTTTCCGGCGGCGAGCAGCAGCGCGTGGCCATCGCCCGGGCCCTGCTCAACGCGCCCGGACTGATTGTTGCGGACGAGCCTACCGGCAACCTGGACAACGATACGGCGGAAGGCATCATGCAGCTGTTGACGGCTATCAACCGGGAGCAAGGCACGACCGTGATGATGGTCACGCACAACACCGCCTTCTGCGAGCGCTACCCGGGCCGCATCTTCCACTGCGAAAACGAATCATGCCGGGAGATCACCGGCGACGTCGGGAACGGCTTGGAGGAAGGATGCGATGAATAAGACGGAACGATATAACACGGTGGTGGCGCGCTTTCAGGAGTGGATGCCCAAGGCCGAAAGCGAACTGCACTATGGCTCCCCCTTCCAGTTGCTCGTCGCCGTCATCCTATCCGCCCAATGCACCGACAAGCGCGTCAACCTCGTCACCCCCGCCCTTTTCGCCCGCTATCCCGATGCCAAGGCAATGGCTGCAGCCTCTCTGGAAGATATTCTGGGACTGATCAAAAGCATTTCCTACCCCAACAGCAAAGCCGCCCATCTGCTCGAAACCGCCCGCCAGATTCAGGAACGTTTCGACGGCGCCATCCCCTCCGATATCGACACGCTGATGAGCCTGCCCGGCGTCGGCCGCAAGACCGCCAATGTCATCGCCTCCATCATCTACGACCAGCCTGTCATCGCCGTCGACACCCACGTCTTCCGCGTCTCCCACCGCCTGGGCCTCTCCCAAGGCAAGACTCCCGAAGCTGTCGAACGCGACCTCGAACACCATATCCCCGAGCCCCTGCGCCCCCGCGCCCACCACTGGCTCATCCTCTTCGGGCGCTACACCTGCAAATCCCAGCGTCCCCTCTGCGGGTCCTGTCCCTTCACCGACCTCTGCGCAGCTCCCGACAGGAAATTTTTGGATTTATAAATTTTTGCCTATCTTTGCAGCCGCTTTCGGAAAGGAAAGCAAGAAGGCCGCAGAGTCCGCACATTGACAAGTTTGGGAGCATAGCTCAGTCGGTTTAGAGCATCTGCCTTACAAGCAGAGGGTCGGCGGTTCGAATCCGTCTGCTCCCACTTCCCAATAAAATTCCTATCTTTGCGCTCGTGAAAGTTACGAGTGTCATATCGCACCTGCGTACGGCGAGCCCGCTGGCAGGGATATTTCAAGCAACGGTAGCGCTGGCGTTAGCCATGTTAACCCTTGCGCTGACTTCCTGCGCGCCCGCCGGGGTGCAGCAGTACAAATTACAAGTCATCAACGAATACCCGCACGACACCCAAGCCTACACCCAGGGTCTGTTTTTTCAAGACGGAAAACTGCAAGAAAGCACCGGCAATTACGGAAGGTCCTCATTCCGGAAGAATATCGACTTGGAGAGCGGCAACTGCGAACGGAAACTGGACTTCGAAAGCAAGTATTTCGTAGAAGGCAGCTGCGTACTGGACGGTGAGTTGTTTATCCTGACCTGGCGTGAAGCCGTCCTCTTCGTCTATGATGCCGCCACCCTCGAATTCAGGCGCGCCCACCGCTATCCCCGGCAGGGCTGGGGCCTCACCACCGACGGCAAGCAGCTGATCTCCTCGGACGGCTCTTCCCGCCTGTATTTTTTCGACAAGCAGCTCAAACTCATCCGCAAGGTAGAAGTCACGATGGACGAAAAACCGGTCCTCTACCTCAACGAACTGGAGTGGATTGACGGAAAAATCTGGGCCAATGTATACCAAGAAGATTACATCGTCATCATCAATCCCGACAGTGGAAGGGTGGAAGGCAAGGTGGACTGCCGGGGACTGCTGCCCCGGTCCCTCAGAACGAGAAACACGGATGTGCTCAACGGCATCGCTTATGACGGGCAGCGCATCTTCCTCACCGGAAAATACTGGCCCCGTCTTTATGAGATTCGCCTAACTCCTTGACCACCTTTTTGAGATAGGCCGTCAGGGGATGGTCACGGAAAGTAACGGACGGGGTGCAGCCCTCAGCGGTAAAGGTATAGTCGGCTTCAGCGGTTCCTTCGAGGGTGCAAAGGATAACCTGCAACTGGGGATTGAGCGCATAGAGCGCCTCCAACACCCGCCCCGTCAGCGAAGGAACCAGCGAACGGTCGAAAGCCAGTTTCAACTCCTCCGGCTCCTGCAAAGCGTCATAATGCGCAAAAAGAAAATCGAGGGCTTCCCCTTCCGAAAGGATGCGACGCGCGTGAAACAGCAGGCTTTCACCTTTCTGGGTCAGACGGATACGACGGCGGTCGCTGCGGTCCAGCAAGGTTACCCCATACTGTTTTTCCAGCAGGGCAACCGACTGGCTGACCGCGCTTTGGGTAACGCCTAAAAGCAGGGCAGCCTTGGAAAAGCTGCCCACATCCGCCACAACGGCGAAAGCTTTTAACGGACCCGTGTCTATCAAAGACTATTCAGCGGGAGAAATCGCGCCGAAGGGGCATGCATCCGCGCAAGTACCGCAATCTACGCAAACATTGGGATCAATCTGATAGATGTCACCTTCAGAAATCGCACCGGCGGGGCACTCACCCTGGCAAGTTCCGCAAGCCTGGCAATCGTTAGAAATTTTGTAAGCCATAATGTAAATTTTAAAGTTAAGGCAAAATTAGCAAATTTTTTGAATATCTTTGCAAGGATTGAGATTTTTGAAGAGAAAATGAAACGGATTTTTGGGTTGACCGCCCTGCTGGCGTTCTTGTTGGTACCCTTCCCCGGACGAGCCTGGGAACAACTTTGCAAAGGCGTGAGCGTGGATCGGACGGTCTATGATTTTGGCGATATCGTATTGAACAGCGGCCCCGTCTCCTGCGCTTTCACCTTACGCAACGACGGACAGAAGCCCATCCTGATTGACCGCGTCACCACCTCCTGCGGCTGCACTACCGCCCAATGGACCACCCGGTCCATCCAGCCCGGGCAGACAGGCAGCGTCACCATTACCTACAAAAACGATGAAGGGGCCTTCCCTTTTGACAAAAGCGCCAGCGTTTTCCTATCCTGCAGCGAGCGTTCGTGCGTTCTGCGGGTTCGCGGTGTCTGCCACGACAAGCCCATCGTACTGGAAGAAGTATACACCCACGTATTGGGCGGAAAGTTAGGCGTCAAAAGTCCGGAAATCAAGGGAGGTGTCCTGGAGCAGGGAGGACAGCGTAGCGAATGTTTCCTGCTCGCCAATCTCACGGACAAACCCGTCACCCTGGATTTCAGCAACACACCCAGGCAGGTGAAGCTCCACAACCTTCCCTTAACCGTTCCCGCCCGCCAAAGCGTCCGCGTGGACTTCACCTTGAGCAGCGACGCCCGACTTTGGGGGAAAAACAGTTATTTGCTGACCCCCGTCATCGACGGCCGCTCCGCCAAAGAGAGCCTGAACATCCAAGCCGTGACGCAGATGAACGCTTCCCGGTTGAGTCCGGAAGAAAAACGCAACGGCCCGCGCATCACCTTCAAACAGTCCACATACGCCTTCGGGAAAGCCCGTTCAGGAAAAACCATAGAAACTGGTTTTTCTTTCAGCAATACCGGTAAAGCTCCGCTGGAAATTTACAAAATTGATGCTGACGAAGGGGTCGTCAACTACGAAATCCGCCCCGATGCCGACAGTAAAAGAGAAAATGGCAACCCCATCCTTCAACCCGGGGAGAGCGCCACGCTGACCGTTCGGTTCGACACAGGCTCCCTCCCCAAAGGAGAGACGCTGTTGCAATTGCGTCTGGTCACCAACTCCCCCCTCCGCCCGCTGGCGGATGTCTTTATCTCAGGCTGGATCGAATAAGCCCGGCCCGACCGGGCTTCCTTAATAGACAAAACGCACGTCATCCACCCACATCACACTCTGGTCGGAACCGGTGAAATAATCACCCAGGCGACTGGATGCGAAAGAAATGACAATGTGCGTAGGAAGCGTAAAATTATCCTTATAAACGAAAGGAACCGATACTTCAATCCACTGCTCTTCCCCGCTTTCTGAAACGGTGGAATGATTCAAAGTATATTCCCCGTAGGCAATGACCGCATCCCCGTTCGGATTGAACTTGGTCGTCATATCGGTGGTGTTGACCTGGATGGGACAAGCCTGCGTGCCGCCATATTTCTTATAATCCCAGTTGCCCAACGCGACGAAGACCTGCCCCTCGTCATTCTGCCCGGGCGTAATCGGGTACGGACAAGATTCGCCGATACGGTTGACCGGACCGCAGTGGTACTTGACCATGCATTTGAGCGAATCGGGACGATGGGTGAAGGGACGACCGTAATTGACCTTGCCGCCGGTCGTGCCCACCAGGCCGGCGAAATAGCCCGAGAACAGGTTGCCGGCCGCAAACTTGACCACCGCCCACTGGGACACCAGGCAAGCCGAGCGGGAACCCGTCACGAATTGTTCTTCATCCGGCTTGCAAATCACATAACCCATATCGGCGGAGCCGTCGATGCCCATCGCCTTGCTGCCGTTGCCGGAACCCCACCAGACCGTCCGGGCAGACTCATCGGGCGCGGAGGCGTCATACCACTCAAAGTATTTCCCTACATTAGTCGCATATTCGAAACTTCCGTTGGGAACGGTCTGTTCATCTTCAGTCGTAAAAGTCTCCGGATCGGTCTCTTCCTCGCCCGTATAGGCCAAATATTCGTAAGTCGTCAGAGGCAGGAGCGTGTCGAGCAGCGCTTGGAAACTGCCGCCGTCCACCACCAGGCTGTCGGCTTCTTTCCACTCCGTTTCGCCTGGAAGGCGATAACGGACGCCATTGCGCTGGCCTGCCAGACCGCTGGCCTCAATCCAGGCCTTGCGCGTGCGGGGGCTCACCCGATCCACCACCACATTTTTGTCGGAAGTCTGGGCATAAATCGTCCACACCTGAGTCACGTTGTGATAACTCACCTGTACCTGAATCGGTTCTTTGAAGTTATGGATGGCCGTCAAGTCCTTATCATAGGTCGTAATACCCTTAGGCCCCAGTTTGACGCTTTCCACCTGCAGATAAGTCAGCGTAACGGACTTGCTCACCGTCAGCAGCACGCGCAGGTTCTTTTCATCGATGACCGTCTTTCCTATCTGGCTGCCCACCGTCATCCCCCGCTCGATGGCCTGTTTGGCCTCGATTTTCCAGCGATAACGCTGGGTGTCGTAGGTCCCGAGAATGACATACATCGGCTCGCGCAGGTCGTGGACACCCTCAATAGCCGTCTCCGGCCAGGTCTGTTCCTCGCCAAAACGAACGGAACGGATGCGGACCTTGCTCATATCCACCGTCTCGTCCATCTGCAAGGTGACCGTATTGCGCGCCACATCAATCTCACAGGAAAGGGCGCCCTCCACATCCATCTCCGCGATGGTGCCGGCCACATAAGGGTACGGCATATCGTTCTTGAAACAAGCCGTCAGCAGCGAAAATAGCACCGCCACGACTCCCAAATTCCGTATGAGCGAAAAGAACTTCACGAACTACAAGTAGAAAGTTAATCCGAAATTAATGTCCAATACGCTCAAGCCCGTGCCCGCATGGAAGCCGTTGGAACTTCCGGTACGCTGCCAGGACTTGTCGTATACAGTGGAAAACTCATAATAAACGCTCGCCAATCCGATGGAGAGGTTGAGCGAAAGGAAATTCATCACAAAAGCCTCGAAACCGGGGCTGAAGGACAAAGCGGCCCGATGTGAAATCCCATAATAAGAAGTTTCCGCGCGCAAATGCTGATAAGTCAGCGCCGCATCCAGGTAGATGCCGAAGCGGCCTTTGTCATCCAAGCCGAACCAATTGCGGTGAAAGACGGAGGCGCTGTAAGCATTGAGGCGCAGGCCGATGCCGCTCAGATCCATGTTCAAATCCGCCAGGCCGAGGGCCGTCGCACTGTCGATATTGCCCTTCGCCCCCATATAGGTGAAGCGGAACCCCACGGCAAGGTTGTCTGCGTAAGTATAGGTAAGCATCGGAGCCACACGGCCGAAAGAGAAACCGCCGTTGATGCCGGTCAGCAACATCATCAGATTGCTGTCGCTGCCTTTGGCACCCAGATACACGCCGTCCAGCCCGAGGCCCCAGCTTCCTTTGGCGGAAAAGAGGCGTTTGGGAAAACTGCGACCGGAGGCTTGGGAGGCGTCCGTACCGATCACCTCGCCCATCTTCCGGATATTGCCCGGCTGGCCGGCCTGCGCCGTAAAGGCCATCAGTGCAAAAAAGAAAATCAGTATCGTTTTTTTCATGGCCTTACAAATAATAATACATACCGAAACGCAACGCCAGCAAATCAATCATAAAGTGGCCGGAATATGCGTGATCCGTACCCGTCGCCACCTGATTGTGCGTTTGTTTTTCCGTGGAATAATTCAAGGAAAGCAGCCCGACCCGCAGATCCATTGCAAAGTGGCTGGTGAAGAAGGCCATCACGCCCGCATAAGCCCCAAGCGACCCTTGGAAGCCCACGCCGTAGGTCCCCTTCTCATCCACCGAATGGTTGTCCATCATCCGGTGCTGACGGCCGCCCAACGAGAGTTCCGCGTCCGCGTAAGCCCCGAAACGACCCGAACCGAAAGGAATGTAATAGCGATAGAACACCGAACCCAGATAACTGTGATTGTCCAGATAATAATTCTTGACATTCAGGTCCAGCCCTTCCATCGAGAGGCTGGCCGAAGCAGCATTGAAGAAATTGCGGCGGTAGGTGAAACCGAAGCCGACGCCCATATTGTCCCCGATCATATAGCAGAAACGGGGACTGACGTCAATGTTGTACAGACGGCCGGTAATGCCGTTGACAATGAGGACCTGCCGGTTGTCGGAGGTGCTGCCCGTAAAACCGACGGTACCGCCCAGCATCCAGCCGCCTTTGCGAACCATCTTGACCGGGTTGTCCTTCAGGACATAGCCCCGGTCGCAGTTCATCTGCGCCGCCAGGGGAAAAGCCACGAGAACGGCCGCCAACAAAAGAAAGACTCTTTTACTCATAAACCAGTTCCATTTTATCCACCCACAACTTGCTGCTGTCGCAACCGGTGAAGTAGTCGCCCAGCATACTGGAGGCACAAGAGATGATGATGTGGGTAGGAATCACATTCGTCTTGCTGTAATTCAGACTGATGGTATATTCCTTCCAACCTCCGTTGGAACCTTTCAGAATCATTTCCCCGTAGGCAATGGAACCGTCCATCGTCTTGTAGTTATAGAAAGTGGACTTGTCCGTCGTATTGATTTTGACCGGACAATCCTTCGTTCCCGCATACTTCTTGTAGTCCCAGTTGCCGAGGGCTACATAAATTCGCGCCCAGTCGGGACTGCCCTTCTTGGGATATTCTCCGGAAGAGGGATAGCTATCCTCGCGGTTGACATTGCCCGTAGAATACTTGAGCCAGACCTTCAGTTTGGAGGGACGGGCCGTGAACGGACGGCCGTAATAGACGATACCGCCCTTGGTACCCACCAGACCGCCGAAATAGCCCGTAAACAGGTTGCCCGCCGCAAACTTGACCACCGCATACTGGGACACCAGACAAGCCGACTGGCTGCCGTCCGCGTGATCACTGGAGGGTTCGCAGATAACATAGCCCATGTCGGCGGATCCTTCAATACCCATAACCTTACTGCCGTTGCCCGAACCCCACCAGGCCGTACGATCCGCAGCATTGGGAGCGGACGAACTGTACCATTCCTTGTATTTACCCGCGTCGGTCGTATATTCAAAACTCGCGTTGGGGACATTGGGAGCGGCGGCCGAGGTGATTTCCGCCGCGTCGCCGACCACTTTTCCTTTGACCAGCAGGCGATAAGCATATTTTGTAGCCGGCGTGAGTCCGGTCAGCGTGGCATCGAAACCGCCCTCTGCGTTCTTCGTGGAAGACACCGCCGTCCAGCTGGAACTGCCGCTCTTGGCGTATTCGAAAGTCACATCCGAGGGACTGTCATAATCTGCAGCATCCACCTCGGCATGCACAATGATGCGACGCGCCCAGATTTCATAATCCTCCGAACCGGTGATGCCGGTCGCAACCGGTTCAAAAATTACAATCTCATCAAATTTTTCTTCGCCGGCATCGACGACAATATCGAAGCCGACCCCGATGGAACCATCCTTGGCTACATATTTGAGCGTCAATTCATATTTCTTACCCGCTTCAACGGCCGCAATCGTTCCCGTTTTGGTAAAAGAAGAACCGTCTTTTTTCAACACGCCGGCAAAGGACCAGGCGAGCGAGGCGTCATCCAGTCCGTCCGTCAGATAGAAGAACTCCTTCCCGGCATCCGAGGCGGATAAGGTAACGGCAGACGCCGGATACACGGTCCGTCCCTCCCGGGCCTCTCCGTTCAAGGAAAGGGTCAGGGAATATCCCGCCTCGAAATACTTGGCCAGGGTATTGTCAAACAACATACTGGCAATCACATTGCTGCAACCCGCCTCGACGGTCACCTGAGTCGTCTGGTTGCCCGTAATGGTGAACTCCTTGCTGCCGGCATAACTTTTCTGCTCGAGAGAGGGGTTGGCGGGGCTGTCCTGCACCATCTCGCCAGCCTCCACATCCACGCGGTAGGAGCCGGCCGGCAGATAAATCGTCTCGAGAGCCTGGTCGTAGCGATACGAACGCACCAGACCGGAAAAGTCGGCGTAATAAATATTTACTCGCGCGCTGGCGAGCAGTTGTTCCGAGGTCAGGGCAGCCTTTGTATCCTGAGCTTCGGGCAGTTTGACGGCCAGGGAAAGCGAGCCGACACCTCCCTTCTGCTCCGGGGCCTCCTTGGCACAGGAGAGAAGCAGCAACGCAACGAGTAGAAAGAAAAATCTTTTCATACGGTCACTATCCAATTACCATCGAAACCTCAATGGTTTTTTTGCACCCTTTCAGGTCCGTCACAGTCATATAGAAGGTGTGCCTTCCTTCAAAGCCATAAATCGGTCCCTGGGCGGCGCCCAAATCGAAATTCACCCTTGTCTGGCCGACCAGGTCGGCGCCATGCGGGAAAGGGACCACCTCGAAGATGACAGCAGCATCGGCGGAAGGATTAATCAAATCGAGATCCGCACCGCCAGCCACAGCCAAAGCGCTCTGGAAGGCGGGATTGTTGGTCTCGATATGAACGGTGAATTTCTTCACGCCGTTCGGAACAACGGCCACCAGGCGCAGATCCATCTGTTTCACGGCCGGGTCGGGAACCACGATATTCTTCAAGTCGTCGAACATCGTGCAATCTTCGGCAAAGTCGAGGGTGATGCCGCCGTCTCCCGTGGGCGCTTTCGGGTCGGTCCCGATGACCTCTTCTGCCGGAGCGAGCGAATAGGAAAGCAACTCCCCGTCGTCCACATAGCCGTTGATGCGGACATCAAAGGTGGCCGTTCCTTCGGGATTGACCATCGGAATCAGGGTGATTTGACGCCACTGGGCCGCCTTGATACCGGTGAAAGCCTTGGACATCTTGAGACTCTTGCCTCCGATGACAGCCGTGACGCTCACAATCATCGAGGAAGATTCGGAAGGCAGGGAGAAATAGCCGGCCCTCGTCTCGGGAGCCGCCTTGCTGTTCGCGTATTGGATGGGGAAATCCAACGGACTGCCGGCCGTCACCTCCACTTTGGCATTGCCCGGACCGGTCATACCGGCAAGCAGCTGGTCGTCGTATTCGATGGTCACTTTGCACTGGGCCAATTTGCAGGTAATCTGCCCGGGAGTGGTGGTCTCGCCCGCCACGACAGTCACGGGAACCTCGCCCGCATAGACAGGACAATCAAATCCGGCCACCGGGACGGACTCGGCCGTACGGGCCGCGACGGAATAATTGCCGGCCATCAGGTTCAGCGCCTTCCCTTGCGCCTTGAGGGTGGAAAGCGGCAAGTTTTCCAGCAAGGTTCCTTGGAGATCGACCACGGCGTCCCCGTCTTCATTGAGGACGGAAATATAATACTCGGACGGGGTCGGAGCGCCCTTGGTGTTGAGTTCTTCATTGAGTTCCGGCGCCAGGTCGCTCAGGAAAAGTCCGCCCTGACGGCTATAGCGCCCATCCATATTCTCATTGCAAGATCCCAGCAGCAGCAGCGCCGCCGAAATGAGGAAAAGGGTCCATTTCTTATTCATACAGGTCTTCCTCCAAAGTAATTTTATCCACATGATCATTAAAAAGGATATTGACGGTCATTCCGCCGACCGTCTCCACCCCCAGTTGCAGGGTGTAGCAGGCCGCGCTGGCAATACCATCATTATAATCAGCCTCTATCGCGTACACCTTGCCGCTTTCTCTGGCGGTAACCGTACCCCGGATGCCGAAGCGGAAAGCCTCGATAAACACCGGACGCGTCTCCGTCTCAGGGTAAACGATGGAAGCGCCGTTCCCGGTCAGGAAAGTCAAGCTGCAATCTTTGAAATAATTGTCGAACATCGCCGTGTGGGAAACCTTGACCATGGTATTGGCCAATCGGGCGTTCAGAACGACATCGTGCGCCTGGTCCGCCACAATGTTCACCTCCTCGGACGCACCGAACCAAGGCTTCTCAAAGCCTTCCTCGCCTTCGGTACCATAGACGGCTGAAACCGTATATTTTCCCTCAATGAGGGCAATTTCCCCAGTCCACTCCGACACCTTGCCGGACCAGTAGAGCTGGCCGCTCGCATTTTTGATGCTCAGGAAGAAATCTGCTGCCGCCGGGGCCGTGATGCCGTAGTCGGCCAGCGTCCCTTTGACCGCTTCATCCACCAGATCGACGGAAGAGAGCGACAGACGCAAGGTTCCCGTGCCAGGTGCCGAAGCCTGCTTGGAACAGGAGAGGGCCAGCGTCAGAAGCAAAATCCACAAAACTATCTTTTTCATAATCATTTGTTTACCGTTACGCTGACATTATCCAGATAGAGCCAGTTGGTGTTGGTGCTTCCGAAATCGCTCTTGGAATCGATTTCCGTACGCCAACTGATTCGGAGGATATTGGTGACAGGTGCGGAGATGACAAAGGTCTTGGAATTGGAAGTCGCCGCATACCCGCCTTCACCGTCACAGTCGGAAGAACTGATATAGAAGCTGTGGGGGTAGGTTCCCGATGTCGAATTACTCTTGTAATTGGTGGTGGTCGTAATGTAACCCACTTTGACCGTCTGTCCGATGGGGCCTCCGAGCACGGTCGTATAACGACCGCCGGAACCATAATCGAAGGTCAGTTTCAGATTCACAGCCTTCTTGATCTTGCAGGCCAGCGGAGCGGATTCCATACGGGCATCATACTCGGCGCTGACCCACAGACCGCCTTCCCGGCGACAGGCGATGCGCACGCCCACCCCGGCCTTGCCGCCCACACGGGCGCCGGCCCATCCATTGAGGAAAGTAACCGGATCTTTGGCTCCCACGCTGGATGCGGAAAATTCGTCGTTGGAACTGAAATCACCCACGGTCGAAAAGTCTTCCAGCAGCAGCGGGGCTACGTCCAGATTGACCGTAGTGCTGGAGGCGCTGGAAAGATTGGCCATTTTGACCGTCTGGGTACAAGTCAAGTGTTCGGATTCGAAAGTCACGGTAACACTCTTTGTGCTGAGCGTGCGGAACGCGGAAGCATCCTCGTACTCAAGCAGGAAGGAATCGCCGGGCAGGATGTTCTTTCCCGGGGAAATCGTATAGGTATTGCCGGTATTGTCGCCCCATTTGCATCCGGAAGGAGCCGTCAGCGTGATGGATTTGATGGATTCGCCGATGGGGTTGGAGCGGAAATTGATGAATATGCGGCGATATTCGCGCTGGCGGTTGGGGGTCAGTTTGACGGAAGTGGCGTGCGCCGCCCGCATATTCCTTCCGTTCAGCGGGATCTCATCCACAATGGCCAGTTTGCTTTGACTGTAAAGCCGGGCCGAGAAAGAATCGTCCGATCCCCACTGGCGCGGGAAAATCGTAGCGAAAGCATATTCACGTTTCGTCCCACTGGAGGCTGCCAGTTTCTGGTCGAGTACCAGATTCAACTGCGTACTTCCGTTCTGCAGCGTCTGGTCGGATGAAAGATAAACGCCCGGCTCGGCGGCGACGGGCAGTGAAGCGCGTAAGGTCCCGGTTACTGCGGAAGGAAACACGAACTGGATTTTCTCGACTTTCTCACCCCCGAGCAACTGCTGATCATCCTGCACATAGAAACGCAGCAGGTGCAGTTGCTGGCTCATCTGCAGGGCGAACTGTTCCGCCTGGGCGTATTCCTCCCGGAGTTTGAGCGGACCGGCCTGAACCAAATCGGAGAACATCACTCCCGCGCCCTGGCCGTTCTGCTCGGTCGGAATGGAGAAATAAACATAATCATCCTGAACTTTGGAAGGAAGGGGAGAAGCGGCCCAATAGGTATAAGCGCCTTCCGCCATGGGCGATTTCAAGGTCGAAGAGAAGAAGGCTCTTTGGTCGGAACGGCCGTACACCACGAAATCCTGGGCGGAAAGGGCCTGGCTGTGGTCCGGCTTGAAAGCCCAAAGAGCGAGATGGTCTCCGTCTTCCCAACAAACGGAATGCAAGTCGGAAGCAACCGCCGTACGGGTGCCTTCGTCATCCATCCAGAAATGCACCTCACAAGGGCCATCCTCCGCGCTGCGGACAGCGGCTCCATCCATTTCTCCCCGCACTCCCGAACAGGCCGCGAGCAGGAAGGAAGTCAGTATAGTCAGTAAGAAGTTTAGGTTATGAAGTTTCATTGAAAAGAAGATCAGAACTGGAAGTCCACTATAATAGGAAGGTGATCAGAGGGATGGTAGAAATTCTTGACGACGCTGTCCCTGACCGGGGTCGTATACTCATCTCTGATGATTTCTGCCCGGGTCACTTTCTCAAACAAAGGCGGCGTACAATAGACATAATCGATGCGGGCCGTGCCGAATGTGGTGGTCAAGGCTTCGCCGGGATGTTTTTCACGCACCACATCCCTGTAAGGCGTGTGCTGCAAAATGTAATCCTGCGGCAGGAAACGTGTGTCATCCTCCGCGTAGCCGTATGCGTTGGTCTCATTGTCCAGACGGGAACGAGAGTTGAAATCGCCCATGAATAACCAATAATTATCGGTGGCATCCGGGTCGGTGCCAATGGTATGTTTGCAAACATATTCCATTTCCATCCTGCGATAATGGTCCCCTCCATTGAGAGCGGCGCTGGAATCACGCTGATGCCCGGGCACCCCGAAAGCATAACGCTGGGGCCAGGTATGCAGGCTGACAACATTGAACGTTTTGCCTGCCCGGCGGATACGGACCCAGCCGGCGCCGTGCACGATGATGCTGTCCGGCTCTTCCCCCAGGATACGCTTGACGTTCTCAATGGGAAAACGGGAGGTAATCACCTGTGGATAATTGTCCCTGTGACCGGCCAGATAAATATGTTTGTGACCATAACGGGCGGCCAGTTTATCCCAGTTCTTAACCAGATAGCGGTCCGCCGTGTCACATCGTTTGTTGGTACCGTTGATGTAAATGGTCTGTGCCTCGCACCAAACGCAAATATCGGGCTTTTGGCTTTTGACAAAACCGACAAAGCGGTCGTAATTGTCGGGCTGCCCATCCCACATTCCGTTTTGAATGTTCCAATACAGGAGCCGGAGGTCTTTCGGCCCGGAACACGAGGTAATCATCAGCGTTGACGCCGCCAGAAAGATTACGAGGGAAATGAAGTTCTTCATACGAAACAGGTTTTATAGCATTTTTCTGATTTTGAAGACAACTATCACAACCACAAAACTCAAGACCATCATCCCGAGAATAACAATCCAGGCCCAGGATGACTCTGCGATGTAATTCCCGAAATTCACATTCATTCCGAAGATGCTTGCAATGAGGGTCGGCGGCATCAGCAACAGGGACACCAGCGTAAAAATTTTCATAATCTTGTTCTGGTCGAGATTGATGATACCGATAACCGTATTCTGCAAATATTCCAGACGCTCAAAAGAAAAGTTGGTGTGATTGATCAGGGACGCGATATCCTTGAGCAGCACTTCCAGCTTTTCAGTAAGATACTTCGGACACAGGTCGCTGCGCAAAAGGCTGGAGACCATGCGCTGCTTATCCACGACATTCTCCCGTACCAACATCGTGTTTTCCTGCAACTGGTTGATGTCGAGCAGGAATTCCTCGTTGACATCTTCGCCGAGAGACACCTTCTTATTATATTGGGCAATCTCCTGGCTCATAATTTCAATCATATCCGCATCCAAATCGACACGCTGTTCGAGTATGCTCACGAAAACGGAGAAACCGTCGGGATAGTTTTTGGGATAGGCCTGCATCCGGCGTTGCAAGACCGTGAAACTGCGCAGGGGATTCTCCCGGAGAGTTGTCAGGATGGCGTCGGAAACGATAAAGGAAACCGCTTCCTGGGTATAATCGTCCGGCGCCGGAGAAATAAAATTGGTATTGATGAAAACGGCTGTTTCCGTCTCGGAATAACGGGAAGAACTCTCAATCTCCTCCGCCTGGGCGCGGGTTTGCAGGGAAATGCCGAGGAAAGATTCGACGGCTCTTTTCTCCTCTCCTTCGGGAGAAACCATATCAATCCAGACTACATCAGCAGGACGCAGCCCGGTGAGGGCTTCCACCGTCTGTATGGCCTCAATCCGGCCTTCATTTTTGTAGAGAATCTCAATCATAGCCGTTTAAGTTTACTTGCCCCTACAATTATACAATCTGCAAAGGTATAAAAAATAATCCGTATATTTGCAAAGTTGAAAGAAAAAGAGATGAACGACCAACCCGCCTATCCATCAAAACTGTTGATGCAGGCCGTAGAAGCCATCGGCACCCTGCCGGGGGTGGGATCCCGCAGTGCGTTGCGGCTGGCCCTCTATCTGTTGGCCCAGCCCGAAGAAAATGTCACGCATTTCACCGACTCCATCGCGAAGATGCGCAAGGACATCAAGTATTGCAGCCATTGCAATATGATTTCCGACAACGAAGTGTGTTCCTTCTGCAAAGACCGTAGCCGCGACAACGCCACGATTTGCGTGGTGGAAAGCATTCGCGATGTCATGAGCATCGAGGGAACGGGACGCTACCACGGGCTCTACCATGTGCTCGGGGGCATCATCTCCCCCATTCACGGCATCGGGCCGGGCGATTTGGCTATCGAAGCACTGCTCAGGCGTATCCGGGAGCATCTGGACCGGGGTCCGAAGGGAGAAACGCTGGAAATCATCTTCGCCCTCAGCGGGGATGTCGAAGGAGAAACCACCGCCTTTTATCTTTATCGGCAGATTGACGCCCTGCTGGCCCGGGCCGGGGCACAGGAAACTCTCTTTGGCGCGCAAGGGACGGCCGGTTGCATCAAGGTCACTACCCTGGCGCGCGGCCTCGGTTTCGGAGCCGATCTCGAATACGCCGACGCCCTCACCCTCGGCCGCTCCATCGAATCGCGGCAGGAGTTCAAACCGAAATAGGGATATGCCCCAGCGCATAATAGGCCACATCCTGCAACAGGCATTGCGCATCCACATAGTCGTAATCCTCATCCCTGATTTGAATCAAAACAGCCGGAACTTCGCCGAAGAGAACCCGGGCGCGGTCGGTTTCATCCGTTTCAGACAAATCGCAGGCCTTCATCAAAGGAGCGATATCCAAGTCTGCGCCGAGCGTCCGGCCGCACCAGCGATCCAGCGCCGTCATCAGACCTCCGCGAGCGACTGTCATCCCACTCAACACGATACCATCCTCCACCATTTCACGGACGATTTCGTACACATCCATCAAATAATCCCCGTCCCCGGCTTCCACCGGGCCATCTCCGGCATTGCCGCAGACTTTGGAAAGCAGGCTGCCTCCCAGCGAGAAACGGCAAGGATCCAAGGGGAGATACAGAATCCAACTATCTTCTTGTGGAAGCAGTTGGGCCGGAACTTTCCGGATGGGAAGAGCCGGTGCGTCCGGGGCCTGCGGTGTAGAAAATTGCGGAATGATTTCACACACCGGTGCGGAGTGTTGCAGCAAAGCGTCGATATCCAGGCGAAGGCTCTCCAGATATTCTCCCAGGGCCTCGCAACTTGCATAAAAAGAAGCCGGCGCTCCCAGGGCCTTTTCATCCCACAACCACTCCAGACGAAGACGAAGTTGCTCGTAACCGAAATGGCCTTCACGCCACAAAGTGTCGGCCAGCGCAGCAGCCAAGGCCAGACGCGCGGACGAAGCCGGGTAACGCAAAGAAAAAGGATAGGGATATGCCGCCATTTTCTCCAGATAGGCCGGAATGTCGCTTTCGTGATAGGTCCACGTGCTCAAATGCGGATCCACCGTCTCATCCGACAGCACAGGCAATGCCTCGTGAGCCGTCCCGGCACCATCAGCATCCGCTACGGATAGTTCTCCCGTCAATAAATTGCGGGGCGTATCCTCTTGCGGTACACCGTCAATCACATACAAAGCATCGAAAAGCGTCATTCTTGAGTGGTTCTTTCGTCAAAAATCCCCCAAAATTAATTATTTTTGCAAACTTGACAAAAAATTAGACGAAATGGAGCGGTACGAACGCATTATGAAGGAACTTTTCACCCGGCACCCGTCCTTTCAGGCTGTCGGGAAAGAAGCCTACCATCCGGGACTGGAAGGGATACAGGTGATGGACGGGCTGATGGGACATCCCCATCGTTCCTACAAGTGCATCCACGTGGCGGGAACCAACGGGAAAGGCTCCGTTTGCCACATGATGGCCGCCGCCCTCGCCGCACAGGGTCACAAAGTGGGCCTCTACACCTCTCCCCACCTGCTGGACTTCCGGGAAAGGATTCGTGTCATCTCCCTTGAGGGGGGATCGTCTGCCGGGGCTGTCCCGTCGGGCTCGGCGTCCTTCCGCTTGATTGACAAAGAGGCCGCGCTGGATTTCTGCGACAGATGGCAAGGCGATTACGACCGGTTGGGGCTGTCCTTCTTTGAGATTACGACCTTGATGGCCTTCGACTGGTTCGCCCGCTACGGCGTGGATTACGCCGTCATTGAGACGGGCCTGGGCGGACGGCTGGACAGCACCAACATCATCCGGCCCGAACTAAGCGTTATCACCAGCATCGGGCTGGACCACTGCGACATTTTGGGAAACAGCCTGGCGGAAATCGCCTTCGAGAAAGCGGGCATCATCAAGCCGCGCGTACCCGTCGTCATCGGAGAAGGCAGCCCGGAAATCAATCCTGTCTTTGAGAAAAAAGTGCTTTATACGAATTTGTCCGAACCTTGTTTCGGAGGCGACAAGGCGCAGATTATGGGCTTGTTGCACTACGCGGAGACAGAGCCGTTGCCGAACATCAGCGACGATTCTTCCGAGAAGCAGGCAGACGCGTTCGAGCGCCTATTGGGCGAAATGGATCTGCCGGGAGTGTATCAGCGGTCGAACCTGCGTACCGTGCTCTGCGCTTTGCGCGTGCTGGCAGGGAACGGGGTGGATGCCCGGGACGACGGCAAGGCATCATGCGCAGTCCTTCGTGCAAAACCTTTGCACGATGCCCTGGCGCACGCGGCGGCCCTCACGGGCCTGCGCGGCCGTTGGGAACGCCTGCAAAAGTTCCCTGAGGTGATTTGCGACATCGGGCACAACGCCCACGGACTGCGCTGGAATTTCGCGACCCTGCAGGCGGAACTCGACAAAGGCCGCCGCGTCCGGATCATATATGGCAGCGTCAGCGACAAGGATGTCGCCGCGGCCGTAGCCCTGCTTCCCGCCGGCGCCGATCTGATGCTCACCGCCGCCGACAACCCCCGTGCCCTGCGCCCTGAAAAAATTCAGGAACTCCTGACTCCGGCACGCTTCCGTTCCTGCCGCATCGCCCCCACTGTTGCCGAAGCCGTCTCCCGCGTCCTGGCTGACGCCGCCCCCGAAGACCTTATCTACATCGGCGGCAGCACTTATCTCGTTGCCGAAGCCCTACGAAAATTTGAACAATGATATGAA
>JAGCUV010000101.1 GCA_017962705.1 Bacteroidales bacterium | reverse complement strand
TTGCCTCTGAGAGGCGTTTCCACCCCCGGACACGGGCAGGGGGCGGGGCCCGTCGGCAGCAAGTTATCGCGAAGCGATGAAGAAGATGACGATGGGAGGGGCCGAAGCGAACGAAGTGAGCGGAGTCCTCGAAGAGGCAAGCTGCCGCCGCAGCGGAGCCTGGCGAAAACAAAAAGAGGCCGACCCTTTTTAGTCGACCTCTTTTGTTTTCCCTACCGCAACTCCGCGAGTTCGTAGATGAGGCGTTCGGTCTTGGACCAGCCCAGGCAAGGGTCGGTGATGGATTTGCCATAGATGCATTCACCGGACTTCTGGGCGCCGTCTTCCAGGTAGGACTCGATCATCAGGCCTTTGACGAGGGCGGCGACACGCTCGCAGTGGCGCATACTGTGCAACACCTCTTTGGCGATGCGGCCCTGTTCAAGGTACTGCTTGCCGGAATTGGAATGGTTGCAGTCCACGATACAGGCGGGATTTTTCAACCCGCTTTCCTGGTAGTGGTCGGCCAGGTCGCGCAAATCCTCATAATGGTAGTTGGGATGGCTGGTACCGTGGTTGTCCACATAGCCGCGCAGGATGGCGTGGGCATACGGATTGCCGGCGCTCTGCACATCCCAGTTGCGGTAGATGAAAGAATGGCTGCTCTGGGCGGCTCGGATGGAATTCATCATCACGGAAAGGTCACCTCCTGTCGGATTTTTCATTCCCACGGGAATATCCAATCCGCTGGCCACCAGGCGATGCTGCTGGTTCTCCACGCTGCGGGCACCGACGGCCACATAGGAAAGAATGTCCGAGAGGAACAGATGGTTCTCGGGATAGAGCATCTCATCCGCGCAGGAGAAACCCGTTTCCAGCAAGGCACGCAGGTGCAGTTTGCGGATGGCCACCAACCCCTTGAACAAGTCGGGGTCGGCGATGGGGTCCGGCTGGTGCAACATCCCCTTGTATCCGGCCCCCGTCGTGCGGGGCTTGTTGGTGTAGATACGCGGGATGATGACAATCTTGTCCTTCACCTTTTCCTGCACGGGACGCAGGCGCGCAATGTAGTCCATCACGGCATCCTCCCGGTCGGCCGAGCAGGGACCGATGACGAGCAGCAATTTGTCGGACGAGCCGTCCAACACCGCGCGGATGTCCGCGTCGTTGGCGGCTTTATAGGCCACCCCCTCCGGGGTGACAGGATACATTTCCTTGATTTCTTGCGGGTGGAACAACTCGCGGTTATAGGTCATATTCATAGCGAAACACTCCGGTACGAACCCGTCATTTTCAATTTGTCACAGACGGTCGAGAGCTGGCGCAGCAAATCCTGTCCATTGGAAGAATGGACATTGCCCTCCAACTCTGCAAAGAAATAATGCTTCCACACCTGGCCCGTCATCGGACGGCTGTGGAGCGAACTCATATTGAAGCCATGCGCACCGATGATGTTCAAAATCTTGGCCAGGGCGCCCGCTTCGTTGCGGACGGTGAATATCAAGATGAAATGGTCGTCGGCCTTAGCCTGTGAGACGGCGTTCTGGACTTTGGAAAAGACGGCGAAACGAGTGGTGTTTTCCTTGGAAGCATTGATGTGGGACGCCAATACCTCCAGGCCATAAAGACTGGCCGTTTCAAGAGATGCGATGGCTGCAACATTCTTATCCCCGGCTGCGGCGACAAACTGCGCCGCCATCGCCGTATTGGCATACTCCAATTCTTCCCACTGATGCTCGCGGATATAACCCGAACACTGGGCCAACGCCTGCGGATGGCTGACCACCTGGCGAATGTCCGACAGCGTCGCACCGGGAACGGCCAGCAGATTCTGGGTGACATCCATCTGCACCATACGGTTGATGAACAGACTGCCCTCGAAACCCAAGTCCATCACCCGGCCCACGTCCCCGGCATAACTGTTTTCTATGGGCAGGATGGCAACATCGGCCACCCCCTCTTCGCAAGCTTTGTAGGCCGCTTCAAAATCGGGAAAATCAAGAGTCTTGGCATCCGGAAAGAGTTTGAGGGCGGCGCTGTGGGCAAAGGCCCCGGGAATGCCGCAATAGGCGATTTTCATCCCCTGCATCAGACGACCCTGGTAGGATTTGGACACCTCCATCACCCCGCGTTGAAAGAGCACGTAATACTCCTGCAAGCTGGGGTCCTGAATATAGGAGACATTGCGGGCGAGCACCTTTTCTTCCTGACTGGCATCCAGGATGGGAAGCCCGTGCGCCATTTTATAGGACAACACACTCTCGACCTGCCGCATCCGCTGTTCGAACAGAGCGGCCATCTCTTTATCGAGGGTCGCAATCTGCGCCCTCGCTTCTTCCAACTGATTCATCTTGATAATCGACTGAACAGAAACTTATTCGGCCGCCTCAAACTCGTCCTTGCCGACACTACAGAGCGGACAGGTCCAATCTTCGGGAAGCTCGGCAAAAGGAGTTCCCTCAACCGTCTCGTCATACTCGTAACCGCAAACAGAACATACGTACTTCATAATCGTAAATGTTAAAGTTATCTTCAATATTCGAAGAGCTCGCAAATGTACTCAAAAGCCGAGAGATAAGCAAATTTATTCGCTTACTTCGCGTCACTGTCAGAAGGCTTCGATTCGTCCGCGGTGCCTTTCCCCTCTTCCGGAGAAGCCCCTTCCCGGTAAAGGAAACGGCGGATTTTCATTGTCGCGGTCTTGACGAAAGGCTGTTTCTCCACTTGCACCTCCTTGATCCGGCTGTTGCGGTTGACATGGGTATTGACAAAGTCAAGAATTTCCTGCTTGCGTTTTTCCAAATCTTCCAGAAACTTATCCTCACTCTCGTAGTCCCAGTCCAGCACATTGTCATCGAAATGGACCAGCGCAACCAGATGACCGTTTTTTTCAACCACAAGGGATTCGTTGACGCCGCCTATATTATTGATGACGCTCTCGATTTCTTCGGGATAGATATTCTCGCCCGAAGGGCCGATGATTACGCTGCCCAGACGGCCTTTGATGGAGTAGCGCCCCTTTTTGTCCACCGTAGCCAAATCGCCGGTATGGAACCATCCGTCATCACTGAGCACCTGACGGGTGCGCTTGTAATCTTTGTAATAACCCATCATCACGGCATCGCCCTTCACGACGATTTCCCCTTCACCGGTCGCAGGATTGACATTATCCAAACGGATTTGTACCCCGTGCGCATGAATGCCCGTGGTGCCGATATGGGTTTTGAAAGGGCTGGCATTGCAAATCAGCGGAGCCACCTCCGTCATTCCATAGCCTATGGCATAGGGAAAGCCGGCTTTGGCGAGGAAACGTTCAACTTCTTCATCCAGCTTGGCGCCGCCAATACCGAAAAACTTGATCCGGCCGCCGAAAGTGCCCATAAGCTTCATTCCTACCAACCAATACAAAAAGCTTGGAAAACTTTTTTTCATCCCCCGCAGGAAACGGCTTTTCTCAATGGTCGGGACTATACTGGACCGATAGATCTTTTCGATGACCAGAGGTACGGAAAGCATAACAGTGGGACGCAATTTCTTGAACGCGGGCAGAAGTACCGTCGGCGTAGGTGCTTTATTCAGATACCAGGTCATCGCCCCTACAGAAAAAGCATAGAGCATCCCAACGCTCATTTCATAGGTATGGGCCAAAGGCAAAATAGACAAAAACACATCATGACGATAGACTGTCTGCGCCTTCCAGGAAGCCAGGATGTTGGCACAGAAATTCCGATGCGTAAGCATCACTCCCTTGGCCGCTCCCGTTGTGCCCGAGGTGTAAATCAGGCAGGCCAGATCATCCGGAAGCGGCGTCTTGATACGTCCGTCGCAAGTATAGGCATCATCCTCCGCCTTCAAGATGCTCAAATCATCCGTCGCAATGACAACATGCAGATTTTCCAGCAGGTCGGCCGGAATCTTCGGGAACAACTTCCTGGAAACGAACAAGGCCTTGGTCCCGGAATGGGTCAGGATGTTGCGGATTTCGTTTTCACTCAATTCCGTCAGCATCGGAACGGCGATGCGGCCGAATGCGGTAATGGAAAAGAATGCCACCGCCCAGTTGGGCATATTCTGCGAAAAGATAGCAACCTTATCGTTGGGATTGATGCCGAAATTGGACAACAAACGAGAAATCCTGCGGCAGCAATCCTTGAAATCCGCATAATGGTAACTGGCCTGTTTGTCACCGACCACGCCGAAAGCCGGTCGTTTTGCATACTTACTGGTAGAGTAGAGGAAAACTTCTGCCAGGGATTGAAAGTCGTGCTTCATAAATTTGACTCGTCAGGGTTTCAAATCCGCACAGGCGAGTGCGAAAGGCTTTAGTGCGTAATGTAATTCTTCGGGTTCTTTCCGGTCAAATGCATATCCTCATACATTTGCTGGATACGGAGCATATCCGCTTTGGCATCATCGGTGAGTTCTACTTTCTGCCCCCTTCCGATACGCTTGGTCCCCCAATCGAAATATCCCAGATAAACAGGAATGCCGGTTTCTTTCGCAATGAAATGGAATCCGGTCTTCCAGCGGGCGGTGGGCTTGCGGGTCCCTTCCGGCGCAAGCGCCAGGTGGAAAGTCTTATCCTTTTCCATTTCCGCAATGATGCTCCTTACCAGCTTGGTCGGACTAGTGCGGTCTACCGGGATGCCGCCCATCGCGCGGAGCAACCAGCCCAGCGGGGGAAAGAACATCTCCTTCTTGACCATACATTTGGCGTTTCCGCCCACCGAGGTATAGTAAAGATAAGAAATCAAAAAGTCCCAGATCGAAGTGTGAGGAACACCCAAAATAATACAACGGTCTTCAGGAACTGGAGGTTCTACGGCCGTCCATCCAAGCAGATGAAGTAATTTTCCGCAAATTTTAGCTTTGCAACTCATGGTTCAGGCTTCAATAATCATATATTCCAGCGGCCAAAGTTAAGCATTTTTTTGGATAAATGCCTTCATATAGGTCTCATTCGAGCGGACGCTGTGGAAGAGCGCCATCTGGTTGCGGGTGCGCACCCAGTTATGTTCAGGATAAGTTGTTTTATAATAGGTGTCGCCATTCAGGTAGTCTGTGAAGAAGCGGACGGCCTGCATAAAGGGGAAAAGCATCACGCCATAGGGAAGATTTTCTTTTTCGACCGGAGTCAGGAAAGACGAGGCGGAAGAAAGGTAGCCCCGGGTGAAGGCCTCGAAAATGTCTTTACGGAAAGCCACCTTTTCAATGGCCGGGTCATCTTCAGCGACGGTATTGGCGGCGGTGCGCAGGAAATCGCCGAAATCAGAAAAGACGAAGCTCGGCATCACGGTATCCAAATCAATCACACAGAGCACGCGGCCCTCGGCGTCAAACATCATATTGTTGACCTTGGTGTCGCAGTGGCAGATGCGTTTGGGCAGTTTCCCTTCCCGATGGAGCCGTTCCGCCAGGCACATCTCTTCTATATATAATTGGATGTCGGCGAGCATAGCCTGCACTTCGGGCTTGGCCAGGCGGCCCGCCTTATCGGCGGCGATGGCGTCTTTCAGTTGCCGGGCACGGAACTCCATATTGTGGAAATCGGGAATCGTCTCGCCGAGGGTGTCGGGAATATCCGCAAGTTGGGCTTCGAAGCGGCCGAAAGCCTGTCCGGCAAACTCGGAATAAACGGGATCGACCTTATCATAGGTGAAGGCATCCGGAATAAAGACCGACACACGCCAATAGGCTCCGTCTATATAGCACCAAGTCTGGCCGGAACCGTCTGCCAGCGGGATGAACCGAAGCACTTTGCGGTCGATGTCGCTCTCGCCGGCAGCCTCCAGTTTGGCGCGGATGTGTCGGGTGACCGCCTCAATATTGCGCTGGAGCAGTGCGACATCCTGAAAAATGGCATTGTTGATGCGCTGGAGGACATAATTGGGGGCTCCGGCGGAAGTCGTTACTTTATAAGTATCGTTGATGAGTCCGTTGCCAAGGGGTTTTATACTTTCGAGGGTCCCTTCAAGGGCAAAACGGGAGAGAATTTCAGTCGTGTTGACGCTCATTGTCATTCAAAATATACAAGTGATTGACAAATTTACGAGCAAGTCGAGAGAAAAACAAATTTTTTTCTTATCTTTGCAGTCCTTTCGGGGTATTAGCTCAGTTGGTAGAGCGCCAGGTTCGCAATCTGGAGGTCAGGGGTTCGACCCCCCTATGCTCCACAAAATCAAATACACGAGTGCAGCAGATTGTCGTTCAAGGCGGTGAAGATGGCCTCGGTAATGTTTTTCACCCCCATTTTCGCAAATAACTGACGCTTGTAGAATTTGATGGCGTTCTCGCTTTTTCCCAGTTTGTCGGCCATTTCTTTCATGATGTATCCCTGCGCGGAAAGAATCAGGATTTCCCTTTCCATATCGGTCAGTTCCAGCCCCTCCTTGTGATACCATCTGTGTTTTTTCAATGAATATTTGAAGTAGTCCAGATGCTGGAAATGCCGTAAAGTGGGGTGGCCGGCCTCCTTGCGGGAAGAAAGCGAGAAAGTACACATGACCAGCCAGACGTTCCCTTCCGGCGTCAGGTTCAACGGGGTTATCTTCTGGTGCAGAAGCCGCTTCCTCTCTCCGTTTTCTATGTAAAAACTATAAGACAACGACCATTCCAGTCTTTCTTCCATCGGGAAACTATAGAGCAATTCAAGGCTCTTGCCAATGATTTCGAGGTGCATCTCGTGCTCTCCGTCCGGTAAAAAATCAAAAATCATCAGGTCGTTGTCCCAGGTTTCCTGCTCCAGGACCAGCCCGAACATCTGTTTCACATTTTCGGAAGCAAAAAGCAGATCCTGCTTGTAAAGGTCGACAATGATGACAGGCTGATAAAAACTGCGGGCAAAAGACTCCGCCAGTTCGATGACGCCGGATTTTTCCTTGTACAAACTTTCGTCAAGGGCCGTTATCCTGTTGTGCCGGGCGAGGAGGGTTTTCCAAAGAGAATTCATAACGGAAAAAAGTAAGAGTTGCGACGGCGCAAAGGTAGTGATTTTGTAACAAACGCCCAAGAGCAAACGCCCTGGCACACAAAAGATATACAGAAAGATAATCACGAAAGATACCCGGAAAGATATGCTTCCGGTGGGAATTTTTGTATCCGGAATATCTATTTTTGCAACCGATTCCAATTCCGCTTGTTTCATGAGAAAGAAATTATTGTTTGTTTTAATAGAGGGACTTGTCTTATCCTGTGGCATGGCATATGCCCAGGATGTTGCGTTGAAGACACGGCTGACAAAAGTCGCGCTGTTGTCTTTTGATGTCGGAGTGGAATGGAGCTTGTCTCCCAGGTGGACGGCAGATTTCTCGGCAACATATAATCCCTGGACATTCAAGGATAACACCAAGTGGAAAATCCTCATGTGCGAGCCACAACTTCGATACTGGCCATGCCAAAAGTTCTTCGGATGGTTCATTGCCGCCTATATGCATGGAGGAGCGTTCAACTTCGGCAACTTGCCATTCCCCCGGTTTCAGGACACCCGCTATGAAGGCTGGTTCGTCGGCGGAGGGATGGGGGTCGGATACCAGATATTATTGTCCCGTCACTTGAATTTGGAAATAGAGCTGGGCGCAGGTTACGACTATTCCCGGTACGACAGTTTCTTGTGCGCCGTGTGCGGAAAGAAAATATCCGAAGACCGCCCCAACCATTACTGGGGACTGAGCAAAGCCAATATTTCCCTTGTTTATTTATTCTGAAAGTGCCTATGTGGAAAAGAGTCATATTGCTATTCTTCATCCTGTGTACGGTTGATACTGCGGCGCAGCCCGTCGCCGGAAGAAACGTGTCTGTCTCGGATATCGTTGTGGAAAAACAGTCCGACACCCTGTCCGTCCGCCTGATGCTGAACGTATCGTCCTTGAAACTCAAGGGGGCGCAGTCACTGGCATTGACTCCCATTCTCCGATCCGCCGGCCATTCGCTGGAGTTGCCTTCCGTTGAAATCATGGGCGGAAAACAATACATTTATTTTTTGCGGAATAAAAAGACCGGTTCGACGGAGGTTCATCGCAGAAATGCCAATGCCCTGCAATTCATACCTTATACAGCCTCTTTCCCGTATGAGCCCTGGATGGAAAAAGCCCTTTTGTACCTGTCCGAAAGCCGGCGGCGATGCTGCACCGCCCTGGCTTCACACGAGACGTTGCTCGCGGCTCCGGCTCCGGCCCGGGAACGGCCGGGAAAGGCGTTCAGTCCCGTTTATGCGTATTTGAAGCCCGAGTATTCCCGCAACGCCGGCGCCAAAATCCGTTCCGTCAAAGGCCATGCCTACATCAGTTTCCCCGTGAACCGTTGGGAGGTTCTGGACAACTACGGGAACAATGCTTCCGAGTTGTATAAAATCTACCGGACTATAGAGAATACACGTTCTTCGGAAGATTATGGCATAACCGCCATCCGTCTAACGGGCTTCGCCTCCCCGGAATCTTCCTGGGCCCATAATGCAAAACTCGCGAAGAACAGGACGGAGGCGCTGAAACAGTATCTTTGCGAGCATCTTTCCTTCTCTCCGGAACTCATTCACACCTACCACGTGGCAGAAGACTGGGCCGGGCTGAGAGAGTATGTCAAAAACAGTTCCCTGTCCCGGAAGGAAGAAATTCTTTCTTTGATAGACAGTGATTTTCTGCCGGACACCAAAGAATTCATCCTGAAAAGAGACTATCCCGTACAATACCGGATCCTCGTGCAGGAATGCTTCCCGCTGTTGAGACATACGGACTATGAAATAGAATATCAGGTAAGAACCTATCACGACAAAAAGCATTTGGAGAAAGTGTTCAGCGAAAGACCATCCGATTTGTCCCTGCAAGAATTCTATCTGCTTGCCTCAAACTACGATGATGGTTCCGAGCGATTTGTCAAAGTTTTTGAAACGGCGGCCATGCTATACCCCGACGACGCCGCATCCAACTTGAATGCCGGTGTGGCGGCGTTGGTCTCCGGTCAATACGGACGGGCGGCCTCGTATCTTTCAAAAGCGGGAAACAGCCCGGAGGCCATCAATGCCCGGGGAATTCTGGCCTATCACTCGGGAGAAAAGGAGAAGGCGTACCAACTTTTTTCCCAATCGGCAGCCGATGGTCTGGAGGCGGCTGTCCAAAATGCACAATCAATTATCCTTAAATCCATATCAAAATGAAAAAAACACTTATTTTTCTCGCGGGTATGGGCTTGCTTGCTTTTGCAGCATGTTCCAAAAACCCTGTCAAGACCGAGGAGTTATCCCCTTCCTCCAAAACGTATCTTACCGTACAGTTCGGCGTTTCTTCGCCACGTACCAAGACGGACCATTCCGGCTCCCAACTGGATGGGACGCCCGCGGAAAGCGAGGTCTCCAAGGCCGTGGTGTACCTGGTACAAAGCAACCATGTCAAGGCCATTCTGAGCGTGGATTTGTTGAATAAGGTGGCACATGCGGGTTATGACGACGGTTACGAATCCTCCGTGCTTGCCACCACCGCCGCCCTGGGGACTTACCAGTTATATGCCTATGCCGGTTCCAGTACGGATCCATTCGGCTATAGTGTCGGTGACATCTGGCGCGGCGCTACGCCCCAGACCTTTGAGGCGGCAACCCGTGCCGGAGTCTTGAATGCCGGCAATACCGCCGCACAGGACGGATTCTTCCGGATGTTCAGCCAGCACGATGCCAGTCTGACGGGCCGCACCGTCCCCACCGTGACGCTCACGGCAGCCAACAATACAACCACCAATCCGGCCATCGGGGAAACCATCTACCTGGACCGCATTACGGCCAAAGTGACGGCTTCCGAGGCTCCTGACCTGAGCGTCGGCGCCAATATCGCCAGCGGGGCCTTCTCTTCTGCCAAGGCGACCGTCGATGGCATATTTCCCATGGCAGCGGCCAAGACGGTTTACATCCAGCAGCAGTGGTCTGATCCGGCCAAAACAGTCCTTGACACGCCTTCCACGAATCGCTATGGCTTTGTGAACAACAGTTTCACCTCCGGTACGGAGACGTCTTACGCCTACATCCAGAAGAGCGGAAGCACATACACCTCCGTCGCCGTGGGAGATGTCAGCGACCGGATGATTCCTGCGGGCGCCCCCTGCTATCTCCTTGAGAATGTCGCCGAATCGACGCCCGTCTGGGGGACCACAAGCGGTGTTGTCTTCAAAGTGACGCTTGACGCAAAGGGGAACGGCTCGCCCGAAACCTTTTTCCGCTACAACCATTCTTCCCATTTCCTGACGCTGGCCGATCTCCAGAGTGCTTATCCCAACGCGTTTGATGTCTTCAACAACAAACTTCCCGACGGTGTCACGGACGATGATGCGGCCAATCTTGCGGATGCCCAGGCTCTGCTCGCATCCGACGTCGCCCAGTTCCGCGCACTAACCAAAATCAATGTCTTTGAAGACGGTGTCATGTATTACACTTATTTCATTAAAGACAACAACTACAATACGTACGGAATCTTCCGGAACACCTGGTATCAACTGCTGGTTACCGAACTGACCAACTTCGGCGACGATATTCCCGGAGGATGGGTCCCGGACGATCCCACCATCAATCCCGACCCTTCCACACCCGTGGAAGACGAAAACTTGTATCTCCGCGTGAAACTCCTTGTAAACAAATGGGTGGCTAACGTAACCCATGTCCATCTCGGTGAGTAGCGTGAGAAAGCCGGCTTCCTTGTCCCGCATTCTGACAGTTCTTGGTCTGGCGGGCCTGTTCTCCTCTTGCATTTTTGAGGACAGGACATGCTGTTTCTTATCCGTAGGATTCACATATACCTACCATGTCAAGGAAGCCGATGCTTTCTCCTTTGAGGTCAAAGATATTGCCCTCTACGTCTTTGATTCCGAAGGAATGTTCGTGGAACGTTTTCACGAAAACAGCCCGGACGCTTTCCCGAAAGGGTACAGGATGATTCTTCCAAACCTGGAAGCCGGAACATATACGTTCGTGGCAGTGGGAAGAAACCGTCCGCTCCAGACGGAGGTAGGAGAATTCCTGTTTCCTGAGCTGGAAGCCGGCAAATCCGCCCTGAAAGATTTTACGATGCGGCTGAACACCGCAAATGGCGTATCGGCATCAGATTTTGCAGCCCTTTATGACGGCGTCCTGCGCTGCGAGCTGAAAACCGGTGCACAGTATGTGGATATTCCAATGGTCAAACTGACCAACCGTATCCGCGTTATCCTGATGCCCTACAGCGGAGCGGAAACTTTAAACGGAGAGGATTATCGCTTCGCCATCAGCAGCGGAGCCGTTCACCTTGATTACGAAGGAAAGATGCTTTCTCCGGTACCCACCAGTTTCCAACCCTTTCTATACGCCGTCCATTCCTCACCTTCTGCCCCCGAGGATGAAGTGGGACAAGCGATTGTCGCGGATTTTCATCTTTCGCGACTTGTCGTGGAGGATAAGCCTACCCTTGTCATCGCACAGAACGAAAAAGATATTATAACCATCAATCTTGCATGGCTTCTGTCCCTTCAAGGCATCGCGGAGCGTCGTAGCGAATGGTCCGACCAGGAATACCTTGACCGGCAGGATGCCTATAGCATCATCTTTTTCGTAGATCGGGGCATTTTTGTAAAAACACGCATTATCGTTAATGGATGGGTTCTCTCAATGAATGATGTTTCGCTGGGGTAAAATATTATTTTCTATGATGCTGATCCCGGTGCTGGCCTGCGCTTGCATCCGCGAAGCCATCGTCTTTCCCGACAAGGATGAAGACCGGTTTCTACGGATGACTTTTTCGGCCGAAGACCTTCTTCCGGCGGTAAAATCCGGAGAACCGAATAACGGACTGTCCGAAGAATCAGCCCTGCGGCAAATTCAGGTGTGGGTGTTCAACGCGGATTCAGATGACCTTCCGCTTGCCTGCAAGGAAGTCTCCGGAACGGAACTCTCACGCCTGGTGGACAGTTACGGAGAAGTGACCATAACCGTGGTTATAGACAAGATGCGTCTTGCCCCTCGGATGCTGCTGGATATTTATGTGGCTGCGAATGCCTCCGGCTCCGGGCTCGACCTTTTTCCCGATTCCAGGCCTTCAGACCTGGACGCCGCGCTCCTGAGGTGTTTCAGCCCGTCGGACGCGACAGGGACTGTCCCTCCGGGCGGGCTCCCCATTTCCCGGGTGGTAAAGGGGGTGGAGGGAAGACAGCACCTCTGCCCGGCCCATTCCCCGGCACCACCCATAAAGATTCCACTGGTAAGGGCCGTATCCAAGGTCCGGTTTTACCTGGTCCGGCCCAACGGACTTTCCAGCGCCCGCATCGAGCGAATTGTCATTGATGGAAATTGCATCGGCCGGGAGACGTATTTCTTTCCGGAGCCGGTCCGGTATGCCGAATCCATCCCCGATCCATCGCAAACCCGTCTGCGCGAAGCCGGAGGATACCATTCTACACCGTTGCAACTACAGCCGCAGGAGACAGACCTCTGTTCGCATCCCGCCCCGGAAAGACTTAAACGCCAGGCTTCGGAGAACATCGGAGATTATGTCGCAAGGGTCCAGGCTGCCGCTGTACGGCCTTTCGGAGTCACGTATCTGAAAGAGTCTGACAAAGCCCTTACGGGAACCATCTACTATACGATGGGCGTAAGCGGCTCCCAGGTACGGGAGGCGCACTTCCACCTGGAACCGGGATGTTTCATCAGAAATCATGAGTGGATCGTGTATGCCTTTTTCTCAAAGGACAGGCTGTATGTCTGTCCGGAAATCGCCCCCTGGACAGATGCCGGCGTGTTTTCCTTCGACTGGAACTACACCTACACGCTCACGAACCAGACCGGAGCCACTCATACGCGCATCCTTGATGATGGAGAGGCCGATTATGTCATGTGCGCCTATGGCACGGGGCCGGACGGACTTCCCTATTCACCGAAACTGCAAATTGACAGGTGGTCGTCGATTCCGACACAGGCCGGTATGCTGCTATTGGCCGACAATCCCGATTTCGGACTGATAGAAGAAGACAGCGGCGTATTGTCTCCGATAAAAGACCATATCTACATGCCGCTTGACACCATGGTCCGGTCCACGGTATTCTATGTCGTTCCCCGGCATCCTTTCGACTTGGCCGGCCCCAATCCGGCCCACCCGCAGACAAAGCTCAAACTCCTGCTCAACAGTGTCGGGCTCGCATCCATTCGCCTGCCGTTCAACATGATTGATCTTCCCGGCGACACGGAAACCATTCGCTATCATTATGTCACACCGGACCAGTTCAAATAAAAAGCCATGAACAGACGATTATATATACCCTTGATGCTGCTCTGCCTCGTCTCCGCCTGTACCAAGACGGAAGACAGGCGGACGACACCCATATTGAACCTGACTCCGGTCCTTGAAGATAATTATAGAACCAAAGGGACGATTGAGGATGTCCCGTCGCTCAATGAACGGAATCTCCTCGGCGGCATTGATGTCTTTATCGCCGGCCATGGTGCTTTCCTTCGATATCGGATTCATGCACCACAAGCCTCCCAGGTCAATTTTCTTACCACCCGGTGGCAGGAGGACTGCATTCTTCCAGTGCTTGAGTACGATGTATATGCCATTGCCAATCCCGGCTACAATCCCGCTTATGTTACCAGCGAATCTCTTTTGCAGGCACTTGACACGGGAAAGGACAAAGATATATACCGCTTATATGACCCGGGAGCCGCTTCATATGATCTGTCGCGTACCGCATCGAAGTTATTTCTCATGGATGCCTGCATCAAGTGGACGCCCACGACGGAACTCGAACAGAACATCTCCCTTACCTTGAAAAGGGCGGCGGCAAAGATCGAAATCCATTTTTCTCTTTCCGACGCCCTGTCCGGATATTCCTTGTACGGAAAACCGCAATGGAAGCTGGTGGGGTATGCCGCGCGTTGTGCCGTCCTTGCGAGCGGCGATGCGTGTCCGCCGGAGCGCATGACCACGCCTTATATGATGGATGTCACATCCAACTCCGCCACTGACGGGATGATCACCACATACAGTTATCCACATACCTGGACAGACATGGATGACGCGACGATGGTGATCCTGAATATTCCCCTGGAAGACAACCAAGGAACAGTCATACGCAACAACTATTATGCGATACCCGTAGCCGACATCTCCGGGCCGGGGCCCTTTTCTCTGGAAAGGAATACCTTGTACCGGGTGCAGGCCCGCCTGGAAACGCTGGGCAGTTCGGGGGAAAGTTCAACCCATCCCTCCGCCGGCCTGTCGTATGAAGTGATTCCATGGGAATACAATGCGGTCATTGACGACATTACCGTAACCGGACAGGAGGTGGATTATCTGATGGTAGACCCCACGGAAGATGAGATCCGGGAGAAGGTGCTTTCCGCCGGCCAGGCACCCAGAACGCGTCATCTTCAGTTCTGGTCCTCCCAGCCGGTATCCGTGGGCTCGGCGGAGGTCTATTACTATGACAAGAACAACACCAGGATTGACGCCACTACGATTTCTCCTGTTACGATAACGGTCTCCGGGACAAAGAACGGAACCATCGATATCATCAGCACCGCTCTTTCCAACAATGCCGTCAAGTATATCCGGCTGAGAGTCTTCCTCACGGGAAATCCGGCGTTGTACAAAGATATTATCGTCCGCCATTATCCGCTTGATTATATTCAGAACCTGGAAGGGCTTTGGTCCAGCCTGACCGTGGAAAACTGGGTGAACTGGGCTGACGATCAGGCCTCTCACACGCCCAGAAGGGAGTGTTCAAACAACTTATTTATGGCGAAAGTTTTTGATAACGGCAATATCTACCGTATTGAAGACAGAAGACAGGGCTCTGCGTATTATGCGCGGCGCGGCGACATCATTTCCAACTTGAAAAACAACCGTATGTACGTGGTACAGATCACAAGTACCTCGAACAGCTACACCGTAGGACGGGTAAACCTGGATGCAAACCACCAGTCCCGGGAGCATTTCGTCTCCCCCGCTTTTCTCATCGCATCCCAGCTTGGAGCTACGCAAACAAGCAACCAATCCACCGTGGCCGCAACCCATTGCCGCAATTACAAGGAAGTGACTGCCGACGGACGGTCGTATGAATCGTGGCGGTTGCCCACGCGAGAGGAGATCGGCATTATTCTGGGCTACCAATACACGTCCGATACCATTGATGAGGTACTTGCCGGCAATTACTACTGGACGCTGGAAGGCAAGGCCGTATCGAAGACCCACTATGCCGACCCTTCGCAGGATGCAAGTAGCGGATATGTGCGCTGCATCCGGGATGTAAGCGAAGCGGAACTAAAACAGATTAATGTACTTGATTGATATGAGGATGCATTTGCGAAGAATCGCAGCCGTGGCCGCACTGGCCGGGCTGATGGCCTGTTCCCGGGAACCTTATCCGTCAACAACGGACACATCGTCCCTTTCTTTCCGTCTTGATCTTTCGGTGTCGGAAACCGTTCTCTCCAAAAGCACCATTTCCGGGAGGGAAGGCATTTTTGGAATACAACTGATTTGCTTTGATGCCAATGGTCTGTATGCGGGACTGGGTTCCGTCGCATTCTCCCCGTCCGATACGGACGACAGGACCGGGAGCCTCGTGGGTTCCGTTCCCGGGAATACGACATGTATTCATTGTATCGCCAATGCGGGCCTGATCCCGGATGAAAGCTGGAAGTTTATGTCAGAGGCAGACCTTATCGGAGGTTTCTGTTCAGATGAATCTGCCACCCATATCGTGTATTGGGGTTGTCACCGGGAAGCCGATCCCGACCAGATGGCCGGATGGCTGGATGCTCAGCCCGCCCATACGCTTCTCCTTCTCCGGGACAGGGCCAAGATTACGCTGGAGGAACCCGATCCGGCGTGGAACCACAGCGCCGACCCTGCTGTCACGGAATATATCGAATCGGCCCGTTTTGCCGTATGCAACGGACGGAGCCGGGGAAAAATCGCCCCCTGGGACAGGAATCATTTTTCTTTTGCCTATGAGGCTCCCTTGACCCTGCCACCCGACCGGCTCCGGTACCGGGGTGATGCTTCGCAACTGGTTCCCCATACGGAGGAACAATTTCTTTTCGAAGATGAGAATACGCTTGAAAATTGCGTAAAGGTCATTCTGGAAGTCACCTACCTGAACGGAACCGCCGGAAGCATGACCCGTTTGGTGAAGTATCACCAAGTCATGCTCATGGATAGCGATTACTCCCTTTACCCTATTCGCAGGAATCATCAGTATAATATAATAGTAGGCAACTTGCCTTCTTCGCTGGCCTATGACAGTTTTGAGGAGGCGCTTGAAGGGAATCCTTCAAACAACCAAACGGTTTTCGTAAAAGAGATTATCCCGCAGGTAAACTCGGCAGAGTACAGCTTGACGATATGGGACGGAACGTCACGCGTCATCCAAAAGGATGCCTCCGGGGGACCCTTGTCCGCCGAAATAGATTTTTCTTTCATGAAAAACGGGGCGCCGGATCCGCTGATGGACGTTTCGGATTTTACGGCTGAATGGCTGTCCAACAAATACGTATCCTATCCCGATGCAACGATTTCCATTACGGAAATCGCCGGAAGGAACGGTTTCTACCGGATGAGCGTTCCCCTGTACCAACCGATAAGCAATGACCTGAAAGAGGGGAAAATCCTGCTCACGAACACTCGTTACGGGTTGTCGCGTTTCATCAAACTCTATTCCGTAACTGCTTTTGACTTTGCGGCATCACTGGATGCGACATCTGACCCGTCAGCTCCGTTTCTGCTCCATTTCACCATCCCCGGAAACTTCCCTGCCGACCTTTTCCCTTTCAAGGTGCGGATGATGACGGAGGCCTTGAAGCCTACAGCCGCACAGAATGCAGAGAAAGCGCTGGGCGTAGAAGTCCGGGATACGTTCCCTCTATATGGAGTCTCCTGGAATTACGGCTATTTATACGAAGTCACCGGTCCCGGTTCCTATACGGTATCGTTGATGCCTGTAGAGCCATCCCAGACGGCTCCTACCGTGATTCTGGATGCCGAATATTTTGGGACATTGGATGCGCAAGGCGAAAGGGTCATGGATTATGTGCGCATCAACTGAAGCGTCGGGAAGGACGGTGGGGAATTTGGCGTTGCGGCGTTCGCGTTCTTTGATGAGGGCATCCATATATTTGCGAATCTGACGCTCCTCCCGCTCTTCTTCTTTGCGCTGCTGTTCCAGTTGTTTGCGTTTACGGTCACGCTCTTTTTGCAGGGCCTTTTCCGCCTTTTTCGCAGCCTTGATGGAATCCCGCTTGTCCAGTTCCGCCCAATGGGCCTCACGTGCCGCTTCCCGCTGACGGCGACGCTCCGCAGCCGCCTGCCTGTCGGCCTCCCGTTTCGCCTTGGCCGCCGCGATACGCTCCGCCCGCTGCTTTGCCCGCAGTTCTGCCGGGGTCAAAGGGCGCGCCGCTTCAATGCTATCCGCCCGGGCCACACTGTCCTTCACCACAGCTGCTATGCTGTCTGCCACCGCTTTTTTGAGCGCATCTTCCACTTTTTTGAGCGAATCAACGCGGGAGAGGGAATCCAGACGGGCCAGGCTGTCCGCCAAATGTATGGCTTTGTCCAGACTGTCCGCACGGGCCAGGGAATCTATCCGTGCAATCCGGGCCAACGAATCCCGGCGAATTTTCTGTTGTTCACGGACGCGTTCCAGCGAATCTCCACGAGCAATCAGTTTATAGATATTGTCGATATAGCCCGGGAAATAGCGCTCTGAATGACGGTAAGATGCCCTGGGACGGGCGGCATAGTCCTTTCGCTGCGTCGCCTTGAAGGGCAGTTCGGTCACATCCTTGCGGGAGCGGGGCCGACGGCTGACATCCCAGTGGAAACCTTTGAGGCGCTGGTCTTCCCGGGACATCTGACAGGTCGGGTAGGCATTGCTCTTGGGTGCGTCGAAATAATACACCCGCTCGATGGTCCGGTCCTTGAACAGGCAGGACATCATCTTGGTCTCTTTGGTATTGACTGTCGCCAAACTGCCTTTTTCTTCAATATAAAAAAGGGCATTGGCCCCACCGAGCGCATCATAACGATGCAGCTGGTTGTCCACAAAGTAGGCCACGCTTTCGGTCGATTTGATCTGGTCGTAATGAAGGGAATCTTCTTGAATGGCAATGAAAGAGTTGGACATCAGGTTCGCTTTTTCCATGCCATAGTTGCGAATAAGCGCATAGATGCTGTCGGCCGTATATTGATGGTTGCCTTCATTCCAAATCACCGGATCAATATACATACGCGCCAGGGAATCCACATCATTGTATTCCAGCGAGTCGCAACAAACCTGCATTTTCGGGCGATACATCTTGACATGACGGAGCGCCGTAAGGAAACCGATGCGCGTGCTGTCACGCGGGCTTTCTGAGAGGGCCGTAGAATCTGCGCCCGCAAGAGCCGTTGTATCGGCGGAAGGCTGAGCGACAAGAGAATCGGCCGCTGTCCGCATCGTCGTATCAGTGGGAGCCTTCGCAGCAAGGGAATCCGCACCGGCCTGAGCCATCGTCGTATCTGCTCCCGTCTTCACGCTCTCCGCCGCCATCGTGTCACGCGCCTCTACTTTCGGCTGTTTCTTGGCTTTTTGCGCCGCCAAATAAGCCTCACGACGCTTCGCTGCAGCCGCTGCGCTGTTGGGGTCCTCTTCCGCCGATTTGGCAGCCTCTTCCGCCTTGGCCTTGGCCGCCTGCTTGCGGTATTCGCCTACCGGATCCACATGGATGCCGTCCAAACGCGTCTTCGAAACAGCCACCACCGCCTCATCCAATTGGAAACGATACACGGCCCGGTAAATCATCGTATCTGCACCGAACCACAGCGAATCAGGCTTGCTTCTCCCCTCTTCCTCCACCAGCATCATCACGGCAGGATCGTCGTAGAGCGTGATTTGCGAGAGGGAGTCTACATAGTCCATCCGTCCCGCCAGCGAGAAAGTATTACGCGTGGTATCACTCACCTGCACATGGCCCAGCATCCGCAAATTACCGCTGTTGCGATAATAATACAAGGTGTCGCACCAGCCTTCCTGATCGTCATTCATCATATGCACGTCCCGGCGGAAGAAGAACAGGCTGTCCCGGCGGTTGTACCATCCCGCATTGGAAGACAGCATATTTTCATCTTTCCAGACATCGGTTTCATAGCCGAAAGTCGCAAAATCACGGTCTGACTCATAGACCAGCGACGCGGTCTTGACGAAAATCGAGTCCGTGAACATATTGACATCGTTCTCGAAGGTGAAAACCTTGATTTTCGAGTCGTAGGTACCGTCTTCGCTCTCAATCAATTGCCCGTCTTTGTCACGCATCGCCCCACCGTGCGCAAAAACGGCCACACTGTCTTTGGTATTGTAGTCCAAATGACGGGTGCGCAACACGTTGCGGTCTTCATCCTGCAACTGCACCAGCGAGCCCCGGAACTCGGCCAGGTCCTTATCCACCCAATAAACCAACTTGTCGCTGGTGAGCTGGGTACGCTCCTGCAGGATTTTCACGTGACCGATGGCATTGATTTGACGCTCATCTACATACCAATACGCGGTATCACAAATCAGGTAGGTGTTGTTGTGAAGGAAGGTGACAGGGTCTTCCGGCGTGCCGAACGCCTTGCGGACGGTCGCCCCTTCTATGTCAAGGGAGTGCAGACTGAGGGCACGCAACAAGCGGACGATGCTGTCCTCCGGCTCATCCTTGGAAGCGTTGGCCGAACGGGAGGATTTGGCACGCGGATGGGTTTCGCCGGTAGCCGGTGACTTGCCCGCCGACAGCACCGACAGGCCCATCAGCAAGCAAAAAGCGATAAGGAGTATGGCTCGTAGATACCTCAAGGCCGGATTTTAGCAAGAAACCCTTCCCGCTCAAAAGGACAATCCTTGAAAATCGGGTCGATAATAATATGCGTCGTGGCAATTTTTTCATTAATGAACGTCTCAATCGCCTCCATCGACTTTTTCTGCTTGGCCATACCGGAAAGCAAGTCGTAATCATTTTCGTATGAAGCCGGATGGGCCTCCACCCGCTTGTCCAGACGAACGATTTTATAGACGGTATTGCCGTTACGGCCCTCATTATCCAGCGATTCGATGGGCTTGGAAACATCTCCTTCTTTCAAATAACGGATGGCTTCGTAATCCTGCGGTTTGAGCCGGTCTATTTCAAAATAAGCGGAACCGGTCTGCGGGTCGCACATTTGCCCGCCGTTGGTGCGGGTGGCAGGGTCCTGGGAATAGAATTTAGCGGCCATGGAGAAAGAAACCGCCCCGTTTTCAATCTCAGTCTTGAGGCTGTCGAGGGTTTTGAAGGCTTTTTCGCGGTCTTCGCTGGTATATTCGGGCTTGAGCAGAATATGGCGGGCGTTAAACATATCCCCTTTCTTCTCAATCACCTGAATAATATGGAAACCATCGGGTGTTTCCACAATCTGGGAAACGATGCCGGGTTTGAGCGACATGGCGGCATCCGAGAAAACCGGCCAGAAAATAGCCTTGGAAGCCATACCCAACTCTCCGCCTTTGCGCGCACTGCCGGGATCTTTGGAATAGAGGCGGGCCAGCATCGAGAAACTTTCGCCGGCAATGATGCGTTCACGCAGGGCCAGCAAGCGTTCGCGACAGGCCATATTGGCCGCTTCGCGGTCGGGATAGATGCAAATCTGGCTGAGTTTGTATTTAACGGGCACGATGGGGAGATCTTCCTTCTTGGTCGTATCCAGCATCTGCTTGACATCGAGGGGCGTGATTTCATCAATCGCCTGTGCCACTTTCCCCTGCATCTGTTGGGTCAAGGACTGCTCCTCGATATTTTTCCGCCACTCCTGGCGAATCTTATAGAGTGATTTTCCGAAATACTCTTCCATCTCTTTCTCACCGCCGAGCGAAGTCTTGACTTGCGCGATACGGCTGGACAGTTCGCTTTCCACCATATCCTGGTTGACCTTGATGGAGTCGATGCGCGACTGCATCAGAAAAAGTTTGGTCACCAGCATCTGCTCCAGCAGTTCGCAACGGATATTGCGGTCAGACGACATTCCCTGGGCCCGCATCATCTGCACCTCCTGCTCTATCTGGCTGATGGAAATCATCTCGTTTCCGACAACAGCCACCGTTTTGTCGATCAGACCACCGGGATACTGCTGGGCCGGAAGCGCCGGAGCGACCAGCAGTCCGCAGAGCAGCACAATCAGCGAAAGACTACTTTTTTGCTTTTTCATATATCTCAAATTCTCCATTTTTACGCGCTTGCTCCAAAAGATCCTGCTCCAAATCCAAGATCAGTTTCCGCTTGCGCAACGAGAGCAAGGTTTCTTTGATGGACTGGTGGCAAAACTCCAGGGGAGCCTGAAGGCCGGAGCGCATATAATCCACGAAATAAATCATATAGAGCCGGCCGGATTGATCATCCACTTCGGCATAATTGCGGTTCAGCCGCGAAAGAATCGTACCATAATCCACACCCACCTGCCGGCCGATGTCCACCAGATTCATCCATTCAGAAGAATGGTCGATGTATTTTTCCGCCAGCACATACGAGAGGGTGTCCAACTCCGCCAGCAGAGAAGGTTCGCTCGTTGTCAGCAAGCCTTTGAGGTGTTCCTTATGGGGAGATTCGGAAGAAATTCGCAGAATCCGGCATTTGGCAATGGGCAAATCGAGGATATAGTTTTTCAAATGCGCGTCATAATAGGCCTTGACCTCCTCCTCGGACACATCCCACGAGAGGCGCTGGGCGACATAAAGCTGTTCATAACGATAACGCAGCAAGGAACGGCGATAACTCTCCAATTCCTTGGTCACATCCTGCTCTTCCGGGGACAATTGCTGTTCGGCAATGTCCAGAAAAATATGGTCTGAGGCCCAGGAGTTGATGTACTGACGGGCCATCAACAGGCTATCCTGCTCGGGAAGACCGGTCGGGATGAGCGCCACCACCTCGCTTTTGTACAGCTTGTGATCCCCCACCTTGGCCACGACCGAGTCGTCGTGCAATATGGAGGAAAACAGCTGGCAGGAGGCGGTCAAGCAGACCACCGCCATCAAAAGCCCTATGTTCCTTAGCCTCATTTATTCCCTTTTTAACTTACAAAGTTATAAAAAAATCTCAACTCAGTACAACCAGTACTTCTCGGAGGCCTTGCGGAAGGAGTCGGCCGCACTCATCCACAGGAGGGTGATGTCCGCCACTTTGTGGCGCCTGGCGAACAAGGTACGCACCCGGTCCGAGCCGCAGCATTTGTCGAAAAGCCCCACCTTGCGGGACGGTTGGAGCGCCTTGTTGTCGGGATAGAGCTCCGCCAGCGCCTGCATCACATAAAACTGTGTCAGCGTCACGCAGGCGGCCTCATAATCCGTGAAAAAGAACTGCACCCCGTGAATCAGTTTGCCGGCGCAGCTGCCGCTCATCGGCTTGTAATGAATCACGCGGAAAGCCGTACCGGGAAGTTCGTAGGAATCCAGCCGGGCTTTGAGTTTCTCCGCATCAATCCACTCGGCGGCAAAGACGCCGAAAGGCAGGGTGTAGCCGATACCCACCTGGACAAAGCCATAGAGTTCCCCGCACAGACCGCTGGCGGGATAGTTTTTGGCGGCTTCCGCTGAAGGAATATTGGGCGAAGGGAGTATCCAGGGCAGGCCGGTGTCCGCATATAACATCTCGCGCGTCCAACCTTCCATCGGAACCACGGTCAGTTGGCATTTGATGTGGGGTTGGTCCCCTTTCTGATCGCGATTCATCCCCTCTTCGTTGATCATCTGCGCCAACTCCCCTACCGTCAGTCCGTATAGATACGGAATCTCATATTGGCTGACAAACGAGAACCAGGGCTGCTCCACCAGGCATCCTTCCACTTTCAGGCCGCCTTGCGGATTGGGCCGGTCCAGCACCACCACTTCGATGCCCAGTTCCCCGCAGGCGCGCATCGTCAGGCCCAGGGTGCTGATAAAAGTATAGGAACGGGTACCCACATCCTGAATGTCATAGACCATCACATCGATGCCCTTGAGCATCTCCGGCGTAGGTTTGCGGGTCGCTCCGTACAAAGAATAGACGGGCAGGCCGGTCTTCTCGTCAATGCTGTCCGCCACCTTTCCGCCGGCATAGACATCGCCGCGCACCCCGTGTTCCGGGCCGTACAACGCCACCAGATTGACCTCGGGGGCCTTTTGAAAAATCTCAATCGTGGACACGAGCCTACGGTCCACCCCGCTGGGGTTGGTCAGCAAGCCCACGCGTTTGCCTTTGAGAATGTCAAATCCCCGGTCCCGCAGCACTTCCACCCCCGGTTTGACCGAAGCCGCCGCCTGCAGGGAAGCCAACGCGAACAACAAAAGAAGCATTCTTTTCATTTTCCAAATCTTTCATCAATCGGACGCCGCGCTGCAAAAGTCACGCCGACCGTACACAGGCAACAAACCATCACCATCACAAAGAAGCCCGGATAGCCGAGCCACTGTTGCATATATCCGGCCACCAAGCCCGGCAGCATCATACTCAGGGCCATAAATCCGGTGCACAGGGCATAATGCGAGGTCTTGTACTCCCCCTGCGAGAACCAGATCAGATAGAGCATATACGCCGTGAAACCGAAGCCGTAGCCGAACTGGTCGATGGCCACCAGAGAGCCGATTTCCCACAGGTTGGTCGGCTGGTACAAAGCCATATACAGATATACACCACATGGCAGGGCCAGGCTCAACGCCATCGGCCAGAGCGATTTTTTCAGGCCCCACCTCCCGCAGGCCAGCCCGCCCAGGATACCCCCGAGCGTGAGCGCGATGACTCCGATGGTCCCGTAGAGCAGGCCTACATCCGCCGTACTCAGGCCCAGTCCGCCAACCTCGCGGCCATCCAGCATAAAAGGCGTGAGCATCTTGACCGAAAAGGCCTCCGGAAGACGATAAAGCAACATAAAAGCGAGAGCCACTCCTATCTTATTCCGGACAAAGAACAAATAAAAGGTGCGTCCGAATTCTTTGAACACCTGTCCGAGGGAAGGCCTTTCGCCGCGAACGGCTTCTTTCTTGGGCAGGGTGAACCAGTGCCAAACGGAAAGGAAGGCCAGCAGGCCGGCGCACACCAGCATCGTCATCCGCCAAGCCTTGGGCACGTCCCCGTAACGGAGTTCGAGCCAGCCTGCCAGCAAGACGATCAGCCCGTTGCCGAAGACCGTGGCGATACGGTAGAAGGTGCTGCGAATCCCCACAAAAACCGACTGCTGATGGCCATCAAGGGCAATCATATAATACCCGTCGGCAGCAATATCGTGGGTGGCGGAAGCCACAGCGGACACATAGAACAAGATGAGCGTCAACACAAATGGCGACACTTCCGATCCCGTCTGCCGGGGCAGGAACAAGGCGGTCAGCGCGAAACTGACGGTCATCAGGAGCTGCATCGAGACAATCCACCAGCGTTTGCTTCGGAGGATATCCACAATGGGGCTCCACAGCGGCTTGATGACCCAGGGCAAATAGAGCAGGCTCGTATAGAGAGCTACATCGGCATTGCCCAAGCCCATCTTTTTGAAAAGAATAACGCTGATGGTATTGACAATCACATAGGGAATGCCCTCCGCAAAATAGAGGGTGGGAATCCACCACCAGGGGTTGCGCGCAAGATTGGTTGTTTGTTCCATAAGTTACATTAGCTGGCTTCCCGGATAATAAAAAGCAAGAATTTGTTTGTAGTCGAAGCCCTGGGAAGCCATAACCGCCGCCCCGATTTGGCACAAGCCCACGCCGTGCCCCCAGCCTTTTCCCCGCAAGACGAGCCGGGACCAATCCGTTTGCAGATTTCCCTCCTCGTCTATCTTCAGTTCCACCGGTCTGCCGGCCGCATCTTCATAGCTTACTTCAAAAGCCGAACTCTTCAAATGGGACGGACTGAGCAGACGGCGGATTTCCAATTCCTTACCCACGATCAGCGAGCGCTTGTCCCCACAAAGGGCGATGCGCTTGTGCCGTCCGGAAGGGCCGGTTTCGAGCGGCTTGATATAATGCAGCGTACCGATGTCATAGCCGGACTTCTGCGCAATCAGTCGGGAAATTTCCTCGCGGGAACAGCGTTCTTCCCACTGATACCAATCCCGGGTGGCCACATCATAGTCGTTGAGCACCTGCGCCAGGATTTCCGAGGTGGCCTGGGCACAATACGGGTCTTCCACGGAAGCCAGATAGGGTTTGTCCTCCTCTTCCCAGCAGGTCGAGAAAAGTTCCGTACGCCCGCCGCAGCATTTGTAGAAACGGGTGTCGCAGATCACGCATTCAGTGTCGGGGCGGTTATCGGGCTGAACCAGAACTTGCCCGGCCGTCCGGGAAACCGCCAGACGCGCCTTTTCCAACGCCGTCCCTTGCAGACGCGTCAAGCCCTGGTAGCGCTGGCAGTGGTCGTCGGCGCACACATCATAGAACCGGTGCGAGCCCCCGCCGTACCATTTTTCATAATCGCGCTCCCACGGCAGGTCCGCGCGCAAGGCCCCTCCCTCGCTCGAACTCAAGCCCTGTTTCATCCGAAGCACCCAACTGCGCGAAATCACGGCGTGGGCCTTGAGCAACTCCAAGGGAGCCTCGGCTGACATCTCCGAAGCAATCACGCTCAGCAGATAATCCTC
>JAGCUV010000100.1 GCA_017962705.1 Bacteroidales bacterium | reverse complement strand
TGCCCTCCGACTGTGCCTGCCAGATTTTGCAGCAGGCGCTTTCCGCCCCCTCGATGCTCTGCATCCTGCCTTTGCAGGACTGGCTGGCGACAAGCGACACCTTGCGCCATCCCGATGTCAAGGCGGAACGCATCAACGACCCCGCCAATCCCAAACATTACTGGCGCTACCGTATGCATATTCCCATTGAGAAAATGGCGGCGGATGCTGCTTTCTGTCGGACGGTGAGGGAGATGGTGACGCAATCCGGACGAGATTAACGATTTTTTTACTATTTTTGCATGTTTATTGAATAGTATGGTCAAAGTTATTATCAGCGGTTATGGCAAGATGGGCCATATGATTGAAAAAGTCCTTCAAGAAAAGGGGATAGAATGCGTGGATGCCAGTGAGGATATCTGCGCAACCGACCCTGCCATTGCGAAGGAGTGTGTGTGCATCGACTTTACGATGCCCTCGTCTTTCCGTGCCAATTACAAATTTTTAGCGGAGAATTTCAAAGCCGTTGTCGTTGGGACGACGGGGTGGAACGATATGGCCGACGAGGTGATTGCCTATTTTGAAAAATGCCGGACACCGATGATTTATGCTTCCAACTTCTCCATCGGCGTGAATGTATTCTTCGCGGCTGTGCGCCGGGCCTCCGAACTGCTCAAGGGCCAGCCTTATCAGCCGTACATTGAAGAGAAGCACCATATCCATAAATTGGATGCCCCCAGCGGAACGGCCAAGAGTCTCGGCTCGTTGGTGGAGCAGGGGATGGGTGTCGCTCCAGAAATCGTGGCGGTGCGTGCCGGTGAAATCCCCGGTATCCATAGTGTCAATTTTGAGGGAGTCTGTGACCGTCTTACCTTTACCCACGAGGCTTTCTCCCGTGAAGGTTTTGCCCGGGGTGCGGTGGAGGCGGCCTTGATGACCGAAAAAGTGAGCGGTGTACACGAATTCAGTGAATTGTTTTTAGCGAAAATATGATGCAGTTAAAAGGTTGCGGGACAGCGTTGCTGACCCCTTTCACAAAAGACGGGAGCGTGGATTATGAGGCTTTTGCCGCATCGGTTGACCGTCAGGTTGAAGCCGGTATCCATTTCCTGGTGCCTCTTGGAACGACGGGTGAAACCCCTTGTCTGAGCGCGGAGGAACGTGTAGAAGTCCTCCGTATTACCAAAGAACATTCCAAGGGCCTTCCCATTGTGGCGGGCGGCGGCACGAACTCGCTGGAAGAGACGAAAAAGAGCATGGCATTGTTGGAACCGCATGGCGTAGATTATTTCCTGATTGTGGTGCCTTATTACAATAAGCCTACGCAGAAGGGACTGTATGAATATTTCAAGGCCGTCGCCGCTTCTACTTCCAAGCCGATTATCATCTACAACGTGCCTGGTCGTACCGGCGCGAATTGCGCGGCGGAAACGACGCTGGCGCTGGCCCATGATGTAGAGAATATCGTTGCGGTCAAGGAGGCTTCCGGCAACTACAGCCAGATCAGCCGCATCATCCGCGATGCGCCGGACGGTTTCAGCGTATTGAGCGGCAACGATGACGAGACCCTGTCTTTGATGGCGACCGGCGCACACGGTCTTATCAGTGTGGCGTCCAATCTTGTTCCGGATAAGATGGTCGCTCTTGTTGAAGCTTTGCAGAAAGACGATATGGCAACGGCACGGAAATTACACTATGCGTTGATGCCGTTGTTCAAGGCTTGCTTTGTGGAGAGCAATCCGATTCCTGCGAAGGCCGGTATGTCGGTGCTGGGCCTGATGGAGAATGTGCTGCGTCTGCCTTTGTCTCCCGCTACCGATGCTACGATAGATCTGATGAAGCAGATTCTGCTCTCACGCTGAACTCGCAGCCGCACCAAGTCTGGTTGTAGAACCCCCATTCTTTGATCAGGGCGTTGCGGCGCTCCTGCAGTCCGCCTTTTCGCCAGTTGCGTCCCCACCAAGTCAGGTTGCCCCCGCCCGATTCGGCGAGCGCCCGTTCGACGGCCCACGCCCCGGCTGCATCCACTTGCTCCAGGCTTTTCCACCGCGAAGAGGCCAAGGTGGTGGTCAGTACCGGAAATCCGTGGGCCAGGGCATAACGGGCGCTTTGCAGCAGGCGATAGCGGAAACATTCTTGGCAGCGGGGCCCCCGCTCCGGCGCATCTTCCAGCCCTTTGACAGCGCACAGCCAGGCCGGATGGTCGTAGTCGGCATCGACGATGTCCAGCCCCAGAGTCCGGGCGTAGCGTGTACATTCCTGCTTGCGGCGTTCGTATTCTTCCAGCGGATAAATGTTGGGATTGCAATAATATAGGGTAGGACGCACGCCGTGCTGCATCAGGTATTCGACAATGGCTGATGAACACGGAGCGCAACAACAGTGCAAGAGCAGCGATTCAGGCATTTTTACAATAATATCATTTGCAAAAATACAAAAAACTCCCTATCTTTGCGCACTTTCCTCGAGAAGGAAACAAGTTTAACCTTTAAAAACAGAAGAAAATGGCTGTTAAAATTCGTCTCCAGCGTCACGGTAAGAAGAATTATGCGTTCTTCCACATCGTTGTCGCCGACACCCGCGCACCACGTGATGGTCGCTACATCGAGCAGATCGGTTCCTACAATCCGAACACGAATCCTGCCACCATCGTCCTTGATTTCGACAAAGCCCTCGCTTGGCTCAATGTAGGAGCGCAGCCCACGCTTGTCACCCGCCGCATCCTCTCTTATGAGGGAGTGCTGCTTCGCAAACACCTGCAGGGTGGTGTCGCCAAAGGTGCCCTCACCCAGGAGCAGGCCGATGCCAAATTCGAGGCTTGGAAGGCTCAGAAAGACGCCAAGGTCAGCGCCAAGGTAGAGGGTATCGCCAAAGATGCTGCCGCCAAGGAAAAAGCTGCTATCGACGCAGAAGCCAAAGTCAACGCCGAGCGCAGTCAGGCGCTTGCCAAGAAAAAAACGGAAGCGGAAGCTGCCGCCCAGGCCGCGGCTGCTGAGGCTGAAGCGGAGGCTGAACCCGCTCAGGAGCAAGAGGCTAGCGAAGAGACCAGCGCTGAGGCCTAGCTGGACCGTCCGGGGTAGCGATGTTACTTGCCGGCTCACTCCAGCCTGTCGCGAAGGTGCTCAAATCCAACGGCTCCGACGGCTCTCTTGTGCTCGGCATTCACTCTCTGGAGGTACAGGATTTCCTATCCCTGACACTGCAAGAAAAAGTACCGGTATTCCTTTATTTCGAAGGTTTGCCGGTGCCTTTTTTTATCGAAGAGGCGGATCCGCGGGGGAACTCCAAGCTGCTGGTGAGGATGACGGGCATCCATTCCGGACGCGATGCCGACGAAGTGGTCGGCGCGAAAGTCTATATGGATGCGGCTCAGTTTGAGGATGAAACGGATGGAGAAGACCTCTTCCGCCTGGTGGGATGGACGCTGTGCAACAGGGGAGTGCCCGCAGGCGTCATTGCGGCTTTCGAGGACATTCCCGGCAACCCCTGCCTCGAATTGGAAGGCGGAGCCCTGGTTCCGCTGCACGAAGAGCTGATACGCTCTTGGGATGAAAAGAAAAAATGTCTGGATATGGAACTTCCGGACGGTTTGATAGAAAAATGATGGATGTACGCATAGGTAACGGTTATGATGTCCACGCACTGGCGGACGGGCTTCCGATGTTCCTCGGCGGCGTGGCCATTCCTTCTGAAAGAGGTTTTGTCGCTCATTCGGACGGAGATGTCGCCATACACGCCTTGTGTGACGGTCTGCTCGGTGCATTGGCGCTGGGCGACATCGGAAAACATTTCCCCGATAGCGACCCGCGCTACAAAGGCATCGACTCCAAGCGTTTGCTGGAGCAAGTAATGGCCCTCGTCCGCGAACAAGGCTGGGCAGTCGGCAATGTGGACCTGATCATCGCCTTGCAGGCACCGAAACTGGCACCCCACATCCCTGCGATGCGTCAAACCCTGGCGTCTATCCTGGGCGTTGAAGCAGACCAGGTAAGCGTAAAGGCCACTACGACGGAACGGCTGGGCTTTGTAGGCCGCGAAGAAGGCTGCGAGGTTTGGGCGACCGTCCTTATTAAAAAATAAAGAAAAACACTATGGCGAACAATCCGCTGGTAGAAAAGATTCTGGGACTGAAACAAAAACACGAGGCTTTGCAGGAGCAACTGGCCGATCCCCAGGTGATTAGCGATATGAAACGCTATGTCCAACTGTCCAAGGACTATAAGGAGTTGTCTCCGGTCATCAAGGCGGGAATGGCGTATAAGAAAGTCGTGGAGGACATTGAGGCGGCCAAAGACATTATTGCCAACGAAAAAGACGAAGAATTGCGCGAGATGGCCAAGATGGAGCTGTCCGAGCTGGAGCCGCGCCTGCCCGATATGGAACAGGAAATCAAACTCCTGCTCATTCCGGCCGACCCCGAAGATGAGAAAAACGCCATCGTCGAGATTCGCGGTGGTGCGGGCGGCGACGAAGCGGCTATCTTTGCCGGCGACCTCTTCCGTATGTATGCAAAATACATCGAGAGCAAAGGTTGGAAACTGGAAGTGACCAGTTCTTCCGAAGGCACGGCCGGCGGTTTCAAGGAAATCGTTTTCAAAGTGAGCGGCGACCATGTCTATGGTACGCTCAAGTATGAGAGCGGCGTGCATCGCGTACAGCGCGTGCCGCAGACCGAGACGCAAGGCCGGGTGCAGACTTCCGCTGCTTCCGTTGCGGTGCTTCCCGAAGCGGGCGAGTTTGACATTGAATTGAATATGAATGATATCCGCAAGGATACTTTCTGCTCTTCCGGCCCTGGCGGCCAGTCGGTCAACACGACTTATTCCGCCATCCGGCTCACGCACATTCCCACGGGCATCGTAGTGCAATGCCAGGATGAGAAATCCCAGCTCAAGAACTTCGACAAGGCTCTCACGGAACTGCGTACCCGTATCTATAACATGGAGTACCAGAAATATCTGGATTCTATTTCTGCCAAACGCAAGACGATGGTATCCACCGGCGACCGTTCCGCCAAGATCAGGACCTACAACTATCCCCAGTCCCGTGTGACGGATCATAGGATTGGCTACACGATGTATAACCTTCCCGTTTTTATGGACGGAGCTATCCAGGAAGTCATAGACCAATTGATTATCGCGGAGAATGCAGAACGACTCAAAGAAGCCGGAGAATGAGTGTGCGGGCTGGTACGCCCTGAAAGTTTTCTATAACCGCACCGAACAGGTCCGTGAGCAAATCAAGGGCCTTGCGCAGGAGATTTATATCCCACGCAGGATCATTTCTTCTTTGATGTTTGTTTATACCACCCCTTCCAACTTGGAATATATCCGCAAGGACCGTTATCAATCGCTCAAGGTCTATACCCAGCCCGGAGAGCGCAAGCCTTTCCTGATTCCGGAACGGGAAATGGAAGTTTTCAAGTTTGTCACCGGCATGGAAGACAAGAAAATGACCCTTATAGATCCCGATGCCGTCAACTATAAGACGGGACAGCGTGTCCGTGTGACAGGCGGTATCTTCGAGGGGGCGGAAGGATATATCAAGCGCATTAAAGGGGACAAGCGTTTGATTGTGTCCATTGAGGGGGTTGTAGCGGTTGCGACCTCTTATATTCCGAGCATTTATCTTGAAAATTTGGAAAATGATGCCTAATTTTGCAAAATGAATTTCTCATGGGCTAATATGTTGATCATTTCGCTGGTCGCCTTGATTTCGGTAGAGGTCATCAATCCGAAGGTCCGCCGTATTGCCGTCAGCCGCAATATCGTGGATAATCCGGATGCCCGCAAGCTGCAAAGGAGACCGGTACCCCTGCTGGGCGGCCTGTCTGTGTTCTTTGGTATTCTCATTGGTCTTTGCGTTGCCCGTATGCTATTCAACAGCAGCATTTTGTATCCCATTATCGTGAGTATGGTCATTATGCTGTATTTCGGAACGGCGGATGATATTGTGGGCTTGTCTCCTTCTGTCCGTTTCGGGGCGGAGATTTTTGTGGTCATTGCGATGATGTCCATTCATAACTTTGCGATCAATGATTTTCACGGGCTTTGGGGAATTCATCGGATTCCCGACTGGTTTGCCTGGCTCTTTACCATTTTTGCCGTTGTCGGCATCATCAATTCCATCAACCTGATTGACGGGGTGGACGGACTCTCTTCGGGTTTCTGCATTATGTCGAGTTTGCTCTTTGGTATTCTGTTTTTCTATGCGGGGGATTATGCCTGGGCTTCACTGGCGGTGGTATGCGTGGGAGCATTGTTGCCTTTCTTTCTCCACAATGTATTCGGGAAGAAATCCAAAATGTTCATCGGGGATGGCGGAACGCTGGTGATGGGGGTGGTCATATCTTCTTTCGTGATTCGCACCCTTCAGTCAGATTCGTTGGTGGAGCGTTATTTTAATCAGGACCGTATTTCCCTGGTCGCCTTCTCTCTGGCAGCCCTGTCTATTCCCGTATTTGATACCGTCCGGGTGATGGGGGCACGCATCGTACGGGGGCATTCTCCTTTCAAACCGGATAAAACGCATCTCCATCATCTATTTATCAGTATGGGGTATTCGCATATCGGGACGACAGTCCGTGAATTGTCACTCAACGCCTTCGTGGTATTGTGTTGGTGGATTTCTTTTATTCTGGGCGCCAGCGTGAATGTGCAGTGTTATGTGGTCATTGGTGTCAGTTTGCTGATAACTTGGGGGTTCTACCGGATTATGGCTTCGCAAGTACGGAAAGAGACCCGTTTTATCCGTCAGGTGCGCCGGGTGGCCTATGGTTCGCATATCGAGCGCAAAGGTGTCTGGTATGTCATACAGAAAGTAGTGGATAAATTTTACAACGAATGAGACAGAAAAATCGATTGACTAGCCTGATGACCAAATATCTTTCACAATTTATTTCTCCCAGGCTGATTTTGCTTTTTGATGAGGTTTTATCTATACTCTCATCTGCATTGGTGCTGTTGTTGGTGTATATTTTGTTTCGGGTACAGGTCAATAAATCTTTCTTCTTACAATATCTATTTTTTGCTGCAGGTTATTCATTGGTGGCTTTTGTCATTTGTTCCACCCATAATATTATTGTTCGTCATACTGATTTTCGTGATACGTTCCGTTTTGGTATGGCGAGCTTTATCAAAGTGTTTTTGTTGGCCGTCACCTGGATTGTCATTGGAAATATCTTGGGTATTACTTATTTGATATTGGTATCGGACTTTATTGTTACCTTGCTTACCTTACTTTTGTTTCGCTTTTCCATCGTACTTATTTATGGTGTTTACAGAGCAAAAGTGAAAGAGCGGATGTTGTGCAAAAGAGTACTGATATATGAGACCTCGGAAAAATCTGTTGCGCTTATTTCACGCTTTAAGGAGTCCATACATTATGAAGTGGTTGGATTCCTTGTGCCGATGGAAGGGAGCAACCATCACTTGAAGTTGTCCGGAATCCCCCTTTATGAATTCAATACCGAAGAGGATTTTGTCACGATTGCCAATAATCTTTCGATCGGTGGCATTATTTTTTCCCGGGAAGCGGATGTTTCCATGGAAAAAAATCGCCTTTTGAAATATGCTACGGAAGCGGGAATCAGTGTATTGATAACGCCCAGTACTGAGGAATATAATCCTTTTAAACAGATACGGGAGATTAAGATTGAAGATTTACTGGAACGTCCGGTCATTCGTATGTCCATGGATAAAATCCGAGGGAGCATTGGTGGAAAAGTTGTATTGGTCACTGGAGCGGCCGGTTCTATCGGTTCGCAACTCTGCCGTCAATTGGCCGGCCTGGGTGTTTCTCAGTTAATCCTTTTCGACAATGCTGAGACGCCCATGCACAATTTCCGTCTTGAATTGGAGAGGCTTTATCCCGACTTGTCATTCTTCCCGATCATCGGTGATGTCCGTTCTATGGAACGGGTGGATTATGTGATGAAACGCTGGCATCCCCAGGTTGTGTTTCATGCAGCTGCCTATAAGCATGTCCCGTTGATGGAGGAGAATCCTTGTGAAGCGGCGCTGGTCAATGTCTGCGGTAGTCGCAATGTTGCCGAAAAGTGTGTAGAATACGGTGTGGAAATGATGGTGATGATTTCTACTGACAAGGCGGTCAATCCGACCAATGTGATGGGTTGTACGAAACGTCTTGCCGAGATCTATGTTCAGAGTCTGGGCCTGCATCTGGCGGAAACAGGCAACAGAAGCACCAAGTTCGTAACGACCCGTTTCGGCAATGTTCTTGGCTCAAACGGTTCTGTCATTCCTCGTTTCCGGGAGCAGATAAAGGAAGGCGGTCCCGTGACGGTGACAGATGCCCGTATCACCCGCTTTTTTATGACGATTCCGGAAGCCTGCTCTTTGGTGATGGAAGCGGCTGTCATCTCTCAAGGCAATGAAATATTTGTCTTTGATATGGGGGAGTCCGTTAAAATAGATCACCTTGCCAGACGCATGATTGAGCTTGCCGGTTATGTTCCCGACAAAGACATTAAGATTGTCTATACCGGCTTGCGTCCGGGAGAAAAATTGTATGAAGAGGTATTGAGTGACGAGGAGAATACCCTTCCGACTCCGCATGAACGTATCCGTATTGCCAAAGTTCGGGATTATTCTTATGAGCAAGCAGTCTTATTTGTTAAGCAGTTGCATGATTTGGCCGTTCAAGTGAATATACCGGATCTCGTCCAGCTGATGAAGAAAATTGTTCCGGAGTATATCAGCCAAAACTCTGTGTTCGAGACGTACGACAAGAAATAGCCCCTTTATTTCCGGTATTTGCTTTCTTCTTCCAGCATTCCCAGATAGGACTGGTAGCGCTCCGGCGCAATTTCTCCCTTTTCCAGGGCTTCTTTGACGGCACAACCCGGTTCGTGGGTATGGGTACAAGGCTGATAACGGCATTGTGCGCCGATGCGTAGCATTTCCGGAAAATACAAGGCGATTTCTTCCTTTTCCACTCCGCTCAGGCCGAAGGCCCGCAGTCCCGGACTGTCGATGACAAATCCGTCCCGACCGCCGTTCAGGGGGAACATTTCGTAGAAAGTCGTGGTGTGGCGCCCTTGCAGGTGGGCTGTAGAAAGGGCGGCCGTCCGTAATTCGACCGAGGGATCGAGGGCCTTGACAAGACTGGATTTCCCGACGCCGGACTCGCCGCAGAAGAGGCAGACTCTTTCTCGGCATTGTGCCCGTACTGCTTCGATGCCTTCGCCCGTGCGTACGGAGCAGGGGATGACTTCGTATCCGGCTGATTGGTAGATGCGCTGAAAATCATCGATGGCCCCGGGCATTTCCCCGCGGTACAGGTCTGTTTTGTTCAACAGAATCGTAGCGGGGATGCCGAACATTTCGCAAGTGACCAGAATGCGGTCGAGGAAGGGGAGTTTGACTTCCGGAAAATACAAGGAGGTGACGACAAACGCCCGATCGATGTTGGCCGCTATAATGTGGCTCTGGCGGGACAGGTTGACCGATTTGCGGACCAGGTGGTTTTTCCGTTCCAGGACTTGCGTGATGACGGCGGGACCTTGCTCGCAGGCTTCGTATTCTACGCGGTCGCCTACGGCGATGGGGTTGGTACTATTGCCGGATTGCAGGCGGAGTTGACCGCGCAGTACAGCCTCGAAGGGCTCCCATCGGGGGAGCGGAGAGAGCAGGTAATGACTGCCTGTGTGTTTGACAACGGTCGCGGTAGAAGCCATTTTTCTCAATTTCTTTGCAAAAATACAAAAACTTGTCTATCTTTGATAAAAATGTGCTGATATGATTCAGGAAAACATCATTGAAGATACTTTGACGCGCCTTTTTGGTGAAATGGAGTTCGAAGCGCAGCCTTCCGGTTTGTACGATCCTTTGCGGTATATGATTGCACTGGGAGGAAAGCGCATCCGACCCCGCCTCTGCCTGACCGTCTATGGCTTGTTTCACAACCGTTTCGAACCGGGTGTTCTCCATGCAGCCGCTGCCCTGGAAGTGTTTCATTCCTTCACGCTGATACACGATGATATTATGGACAAAGCGGACATCCGTCGCGGACAGCCTACGGTCTATCGCAAGTGGGATGCCAACACGGCCATTCTCTCGGGGGATGTGATGAGCATTGATAGCTATCGGCGTCTTGCCCGGATACCTGCGGAGGTGCTTCCGAAGGTGTTGGAGCTCTTCAGCCAGACAGCCGCCCAGGTGTGTGAGGGACAGCAATATGATATGGAGTTCGAGGAGCGGGACGGAGTTTCGATGGAAGAATATAACCAAATGATCGGGCTGAAGACGGCGGTCTTGATTGCTTGTTCGGCACGGATGGGGGCCCTGTTGGCCAAAGTTCCGGAAGAAGATTCCCAAGTGTTCTACCGGTTTGGTTACAATCTGGGTATGGCCTTTCAGATTGCCGATGATTGGCTGGACACATTCGGAGATACCGTGGTGTTTGGCAAGTCGGTGGGCGGCGATATTCTCAATGGAAAGAAGACCTGGCTGTTGATACAGGCCATGGCGCAGTCCAATCCCCGGGGGCAGGAACGGTTGTGCGCCGCTTTGGCGATGCCGTCTGCGACCGCAGATGAAAAGTCGGCGAAAATTGCTGCCGTCAAAGCCATTTATCAGGATCTGAATGTGGGCGATGCTGCCCGGAAAGAGATTGAAAAATATCATGCACTGGCCCTCGAAGAGTTGTCCTCCCTGTCGTTGAGCGGCATGCAGAAAAAGATGCTGCAACGGTATGCCGCCTCGTTGACCGGAAGGAATAAATAAACAAAGATGAAAGAGAAATTTGCTGAAATGCTACGCTCTACCAACCGTGAGGGCGTGGAAATCGTTCTTCGGAATCTGGAGCGGCTGGGCTTTTTCGAGGCTCCGGCCTCGACCGTATTTCATCTCAATGTTTCCGGCGGATTGCTGGAACATTCAATGAACGTTTGCGAGATGGCGCTGATGTTGCGCGACCAGTTGATTGCCAAGGATGCTTCGCTGGAGGAGAAACTGCCGCTCGACAGCGTGATTCTTGTGTCTTTGTTGCATGATGTCTGCAAGTCCGAAGTCTATAAGAAAGGTACGCGCAATAAAAAGATAGACGGAGTGTGGCACGAAGTGGAGACTTATGAGGTGGATTATAGCGCTTGTCCGCTCGGTCATGGCGAGAAATCAGTCATCCGATTGATGCAGTGGGGCTTGAGACTTACGATGGATGAGATTCTGGCCATTCGTTGGCATATGGGAGCCTGGGATCTGGCCTTTCAGAGTGCGGAAATGAAAGGAAATATCAGTGCGGCGAAAGACAAGGCTCCTCTCTGTACGCTCCTGCAGTGTGCGGACGGGCTGGCGAGCGGAATCCTCGAAAGCAAAAAATAGGATTTTCGTGAGAAAGAAAAGCAGTATAGAGATCAAGAATCGCCGGGCTTCCTTCGACTATGAGTTTCTGGAGACCTGTACGGCGGGGATTGTCTTGTGTGGCGGCGAGATCAAGTCCATCCGGGCGGGCAAGGCTTCGCTGGTGGATGCCTTCTGCTATTTCCAGGGCGGAGAACTCTATGTCAAGAATATGGATGTGGCCGCCTATCATTGGGCGGGGGCCTGGAGCCGGCACGATCCCAAGCGGGACCGCAAGTTGTTGCTCCGTCGCAAAGAACTGCGGAAGTGGCAGCGGGCGGTCAAGGACAAGGGGATTACGATTGTGGCGGTGCGGCTTTTTATTGCGGAAAACGGGTACGCCAAATTGCTGATTGCGCTGGCCCGGGGCAAGAAAGAATATGATAAGCGTGAGGCGTTGAAAAAGAAAGATTTGCAAAGGGCATTGGCGAATAATGATTTTTAGTTTATGTCTTCAAATGCCCTTACACGGCTTTTTACTCCACCGTTACGCTTTTGGCCAGGTTGCGCGGCTGGTCGACGTCGCGTCCTTTGGCAATGGCAATGTGGTAGGCCAATAGTTGCAAAGGAATAATCGAGAGGATGGGCTCGAAGCAATCTTCCGTGTCAGGAATCTCGAGATGCCAGTCGGAAAGCGCCTTGACATCGGTATCTCCCTCGGTGACAATGCTGATGATGCGTCCTTTCCGGGCCTTGACTTCCTGGATGTTGCTCAGAATCTTGTCATAGTTGCCACGACGGGTGGCGATGACGACCACGGGCATTTCTTCATCAATGAGCGCGATAGGACCGTGCTTCATTTCGGCGGCGGGATAACCCTCGGCGTGGATATAGGAAATCTCCTTGAGCTTGAGTGCTCCTTCGAGCGCGATGGGGTAGTTGTACCCGCGTCCCAGATAAAGGAAGTTTCGGGCGTACGTGAAAGTTTTGGCCATATCGGCGATCTCTTTGTCGTGCTCGAGAATCGCGGCAATCTTGTCCGGAATAATCTGCAACTCGTTGACGAGTCTCGCCCGGTGTTCATCCGTTACGGTGCCGAGCTGCTCGGCCAGACTGAGGGCGAACAGGAAGAGGGTGGTTACCTGGGCAGTGAAAGCCTTGGTAGATGCGACACCGATTTCAGGACCGATATGGGTGTAGCAACCCGTGTCGGTAGCACGGGCGATGGACGAACCGACCACGTTGCAGATACCGAACAAAAAGGCGCCCGCTTCCTTGGCCAGGTTGATCGCGGCGAGGGTATCGGCGGTCTCACCGGACTGTGAGAGAGCAATCACGACATCGGTCGGGAAAATCGCAGGCCGCCGGTATCGGAACTCGGATGCATATTCCACTTCGACCGGAATGCGCGTAAGCTCTTCGATAAGATATTTCCCGATCAGTCCGGCGTGCCAGGAAGTACCGCAGGCGCAGATGATGAAGCGTTTGGCCTGGAGCAGGCGGTCGCGGTTGTCGATAATACCGGAAAGCTTGACCGTCCCCAACTCGGGATGCAGACGTCCCTGCATGGAAGCGCGGAGGGTACGGGGCTGCTCGAAAATCTCCTTGAGCATGAAATGCGGGAAGCCCCCTTTCTCAATTTCACTCAGGCTCATGTCCAGTTCACGAACCTCTGGCGTATACTCTATCTTTGTCAGATCCGTGATGCGCAGTTCGTGGCCCAGCTGGATGTAGGCAATCTGTTCCTCGCCGAGATAGACCACTTTTTTTGTGTACTCGATAATGGGGGTGGCGTCCGACCCGATGAAGAATTCTCCCTCTCCAACGCCGATAATCAAGGGGCTGCCTTTGCGTGCGGCAATGAGCTTGTCGGGCTGGGTCTTGTCGATGATGGCCAGGGCATACGCGCCGATGACATGATTGAGAGCCATGGGAACGGCGTCGTCGAAAGAAGCGTCGCGGCTGTCCATCATGTATTGGATGAGTTGGATGACAACTTCCGTATCTGTCTGGCTTTGAAAATGATAGCCTTTACGAATCAATTCCGTCTTGAGCGCCTGGTAATTCTCAATGATGCCGTTATGGATGAGGGCGAGACGGTGGTTTTCGGAAAAATGCGGGTGTGAATTGATGTCGCTGGGCTCTCCGTGCGTCGCCCAACGTGTGTGCGCGATGCCGATGCAGCCGGATACGTCTTTGTCCTTTACTTGGTTTTCCAGGTCTTTGACCTTGCCCTTGGTTTTATATATCTGCAATAATCCGTCTTGATTGATGAGCGCGACTCCGGCGCTGTCATAACCACGATATTCGAGACGGGAAAGACCTTTGATAAGAATGGGGTAAGCTTGCTGATGGCCTACATAGCCGACGATTCCACACATAATCCGGATTCTGTTATAAAAAATTTCGCGAAGATAGGAAAAAATAGCGAGATAATGTCTATCTTTGGATATTCCAAATTTCATTCAAATGGATAAGCAAGAACTTGTCTTGGCTGAAGGAATCCACGCCGGCTTTCCTTCTCCCGCGCAGGACTATTCCGATCGGGCCATCGACCTGAACAAGGAACTCATACGCCATCCGGCGGCCACCTTTTTCGGCCGGGTGGCGGGGGATTCGATGCGAGATGCAGGGATTAGCGAAGGGGACTTGCTCGTTATCGACCGTTCCCTACAGCCTTCGGACGGCGATATGGTCGTCTGTTACCTGGATGGAGAATTCGCCTTGAAAACCCTCCGTTTCAAAGAGGGGAGGCCGGTTCTGTACGCCGCCAATCCCCAGTACAAACCCATTCCCATCGAGGAAGGTTCTGACTTTCGCGCCTGGGGGGTCGTGACCTATATTGTCAAGAATGTACGCCCTGGTCGATTGTAACAACTTTTTTGTCTCCTGCGAGCGGGCGTTCCGTCCCGATTTGGAAGGCAAAGCCGTCGTCGTCCTGAGCAACAACGACGGCTGCGTAGTCTCGCGCAGCAATGAGGCCAAGGCGATGGGCATTAAGATGGGTACGCCCTTCTTCCAGGTGGAGAAGTACACGCATAGCGGCTTGCTGGTCCCTTTTTCGTCCAATTATACCCTCTACGGAGACCTTTCCGCCCGCGTGATGTCCATTCTGGCCGAGGAAAGCGACCATCTGGAGATTTATTCCATTGACGAGGCTTTCTTTACGCTTGAGGGGCTTTCTTTGGATGAATTGGAGGCCCACTGCCGCGCCCTGGTCGCGCGTATCCGCCAATGGGTTGGTATCCCCGTGAGCATCGGGATTGCGCCGACCAAGACCCTGGCCAAGCTTGCCAGCCATTTCGCCAAGAAATACAAGGGCTACCGGGGTGTCTGCCTGATGGAGACGGAACAGAAGCGCCGCAAGGCCCTCGGCATGGTTCCTGTCACCGAAGTATGGGGTATAGGACGCCGGCTCGGGCCCAGGCTCCGGTCAAAAGGCATCTCCACCGCCTTGGACCTGGCCGACAAAAACCGGGATTGGATATTTGAAGAACTGCATAAGACCGGATTGTGTACTTGGCTGGAACTCAACGGGTGCATAGCGGTAGAAGAGGAAGAGCACGAGGCCCGCAAAAGCATTTGCACCTCCCGCAGTTTTGCCCAGATGCTCTCCGGTTATGAGGAGCTTCGTGAACGCGTGTCCGACTTCGCCGCCTCCTGTGCCCGCAAGCTTCGTTTGGAAGGTACCGCTGCCCGCAAAGTCACAACCTTTATCTGGACCAACCGCTTCCGAGAAGATTTGCAGCAGTATTATCCTTCTGCTACTATCTGCCTGCCCCGTGCCGGGAATAGCAACCAGGAAATCATCGGCGCCGCCCTGCAGGCCCTGAGAAGCATCTACCGTCCCGATCTGCTCTACAAAAAGGCCGGCGTCATCGTGCACGACATCCTCCCCGAGGAAGAAGCCTCACAGCTGCTATTGGACGAGGGCGATCCCGTCCTGCGCGAAAAAGAAGCCGTACTTTCCGCTCTGATGGACCGCGCCCACGGCGACCCCCGCCTGGGTGATCTCCGCCTTGCTGTCCAGCGCAAAGGCCACTACGCCGAAGGCATACGCCGCGAGCACTGCTCACCCCTCTACACCACCTCCCTCGATGAAATTATCAAGGTGTACTGAGGCGTGCGTTACTTGGCTCCGATGGAGACTCTGAGGTTCTTGTCTTTGTAGCGATTATCCACGATGACCAATTGGAAAGGACGGATGGTGAACGAACGGGAGACCGTGTCCTGCCAAATCTTGACGTCCAAGAAAATTTCATCCGGCGCTTGGCGGACAAAACGGTCAATGAGTATTTTCGTGTCGCGGTCGGTTACGGGATAGACGATGGGAATGACGAAGTTGCGGGAAAAATCGATGATGGTGGGCTTGTGCTTCAATCCCATCACCGTCGCATAACCGAAGTACTTCACCAGTTCATCGTGAGAACAGATTTTCGTTGGCACATCTTCATCTTTCACATCCACATACACATAATAGCCCTTCGCCAGCTCGTAAGGAACCTCCTTTCCCCGACAGCACTCGCAGGAGGTCAGAAACCCTGACCCCCAGATGAGGCTTAGAAGGATATAAATCATTGGCTTCATCATCATTGCCAAAAAGGGCCGAAAAAACTCCCCGAAAGGAAGTGCGAACGGATTTTTATTCACGAAGTGAGCGCCCTTTCGGGGGCTTAAGACCCGAGCATCAAAGCCGCTTAGTTCGTGCGGCCGGGATAGACTTTGAGGGCTTCGGCGAGGATGTGCATCGCACGTTGGAGCTTGGGAACTTCGAGCACATAGGCGATGCGCACGTGGTTGGCGCCGACGCCGGGGGTGCGGTAGAAGGACTTGGCCGGCGTGACCATCACGGTCTCATTGTTGATGCGGAACTCGGTGAGCAGCCATTTGGCAAACGTCTCGGCATCGTCAATCGGCAGTTCGGCCACGGTGTAGAAAGCACCCATAGGGCAGGGGGTGAATACGCCCGGCATGGCATTCAAAGCTTGGATGGCGCAGTCGCGGCGGGCGATATACTCCTCACGCACTTCGGCGAAATAACTGTCCGGCGTATCGAGCGCGCCGATGGTGGCGTATTGGCCGAGGACGGGCGGGCAGAGGCGGGACTGGGCGAGCTTCATCGCAGCAGCCATCACGTCCTTGTTGTGGGAGGCGATGATGCCGATGCGGGCGCCGCAGAGGTTGTAGCGCTTCGATACGGAGTCTACCAGAATCACATTCTGCTCGCAGCCCGGAATGTTCATGGCCGAGAAATAAGGCTCGTCGGTGTAGCAGAACTCGCGATAGACCTCATCGGAAATGAGGAACAGGTCGTGCTTTTTGCAGAACGCGCCGATAGCCAGCATTTCCTCTTTGGTGAAGAGTTTGCCCGAAGGGTTGCAGGGGTTGCAGAGCAGCACCGCCTTGGTCTTGGGGGTGAGCAGTTTCTCGAACTCGGAGATGTCCGGTACCTTGAATCCTTCGCGGATATCCGTTGCCACCGCTTTCAGCGTGATGCCATTGAGGAAGGCGAAGGTGTTGTAGTTGGTATAGAAGGGCTCCACGACGATGATCTCGTCCCCACGGTCTGCCGCAATCTGCATCGCGCAGGCAAACGCTTCGCTACCGGCCACCTCGACGATGATTTCACTCAGCTCCAGCTTTATACCTACTTTGTTATAATACTTCTCTATCAATCCTTTACGCAATTCCAGCAAGCCCGCATAGTTGGTGTAGGAGTGGTGGTGCATCGATTTGCACTTGTCCATAATGGCGTTGACTGCGCAGTCCGGAGACTTGGTGT
>JAGCUV010000099.1 GCA_017962705.1 Bacteroidales bacterium | reverse complement strand
AGAAGGCGTATGACCTATTTGAAAGCGGCCTGCTTGATTCCCTGGAACCCGGAACGGTGAAGTGCCTTCAGCAGATTCACGCCTACATCTTCGGCGGCCTTTATGATTTTGCCGGCCAGATCCGCACCAAGAATATAAGCAAAGGTGGATTCACCTTTGCCAACGCACTGCATTTCTCGACGATTCTTCCGGCCATCGAGAAGATGCCCGAAACCACCTTCGACGAGATAGCAGACAAGTATGTGGAAATGAATGTTGCCCATTCGTTTATGGAGGGAAATGGGCGAAGCACACGCATTTGGCTTGACTTGATCTTGCGTCGTTCACTAAAAAAATGCATCGACTGGAGCCAAATCGACAAGACGGCTTATCTGGATGCTATGAGGCATAGCGTTATTGATTCGGCCCCTATTAAAGCTCTTCTTCAATCTTCGCTTACAGATAAAATAAATGATCGTGAGACCTTTATGAAGGGTATTGATTACTCTTACTACTACGAACAATCGGAATAGCGATTTTATCGCCCTCATTCCTTAACGTACTTTTTAATAAAGTACTGCGCGATGGTGCAGAGGCAGCAGGCGATGAGGGTGCCGACGAGGAAGCCGACGAGCACGTCGCCGAGGAAATGTTTGGCCACGAATACGCGACTGAGGCCTACAAGAATGGCCCAGGTGACCAGAATGATGTTGCCGGTATGCCAGATCCACTTTTTGTCAGGGTGCTCCAGCGCATAATATCTGAAACTAAAAATCATACAGACGGCGAAGCCGATGGCGTTGGACGCGTGTCCGGAGAAAAATCCGTAAGGGTAATTGGGATGCGCGGGGGACAGGATGTGCAGTCCTTGGGCAATGACATCCGGGTCGTTGCAGGGACGCAGGCGGCAGACCGTATCTTTGATCAGGTTGCAGAACTGGTCGATGCAGGTGATGCACAGAATGGTCGCCAAGATCATGATCAGGCCTCTTTTCCAGCCGATTTTCCAAATCAGCAGGCCTGCGAGGGCCAAATACATAGGTGCCCAGACCCATTTGTTGGTCATAAAGAGCCAGAAGGCATCGGAGGCCGGGCTGTTGAAGGAATTGATATAGAGGGAGGCTGCTATATCCCAGTCGACAAGTTCTTTTAACATATTCAAAGGGTCGCTTATGATTCAGGTAATTCTTCAATTTATATTTATATATGCAACGCTTTCCAAAGCAGGTCTTTCAGTTCTTTGATGCCGGTGCCTTCCAGCGAAGAGATGAAGACGGTGGGGACATCCTTCGGCAGGGTAGGCTCCATCTGTTGGCGCATCGTCTCATCGATCATATCGCACTTAGTGATGGCCAGCACGCGTTGCTTGACCATCAGTTGGGGATTGTACTCCCGCAATTCGCCCAGCAGGATGTCATAATCCTTCTGGAAATCGTCGCTGTCGGCGGGAATCATAAAGAGCAGGACGGAGTTGCGCTCGATGTGCCGCAGGAAGCGTAGGCCGATGCCTTTTCCCTCGTGCGCCCCCTCGATGATGCCCGGGATGTCCGCCATTACGAAGGATTGTCCGTCATAATAGTCCACAATGCCCAAGTTGGGCTCCAATGTCGTGAAAGCGTAGTTGGCAATCTTGGGCTTGGCGGCGCTCACGACCGACAGCAGGGTAGACTTGCCCGCGTTCGGGAAACCGACCAGACCGACATCGGCCAACAGTTTGAGTTCCAGAATGAACCATCCTTCCACGCCCGGTTCGCCCGGCTGGGCATAACGCGGCGTCTGGTTGGTGGCGGATTTGAAATTGTTGTTGCCTAGGCCGCCCCGGCCGCCGGCCACGAGAATCTTCTCTTCGCCGTCCTCCACAATCTCGAACAAGACCTCGCCCGTCTCGGCATCCTTGGCCACCGTGCCCAGGGGGACTTCCAGATAGATATCCTCCCCGTTGCGTCCGGTGCGCAACTGACCGCTGCCCGCTCCGCCCGGTTCCGCCTTGATGTGCTTGCGGTAGCGCAGGTGAATCAGCGTCCAGAACTGTGCGTTGCCCCGAAGAATGATGTGTCCGCCCCGGCCGCCGTCCCCGCCGTCCGGACCTCCCTTGGGAATATACTTCTCCCGGCGCAGATGCATCGAGCCCGCGCCCCCTGCACCAGAAGCGCAGAATATCTTCACGTAGTCTATAAAATTACTGTCTGCCATAACATCCGCGAAGGTACGCTTTTTTCTTGGAATGGCGAATGTTTCGGGAAGGATCGGAGCCTCATAGCGCCAAAATTTCTTGGCGGAGGTGATTGAGGGCGATGGCGGCGAAGCGCTCGATGTTGCGGGCGCGGTCGTTTTTGAAGATATGCCGGAAGGTTTTGGTGCCGAAGGGAGTGCAGACGCCGATCCAGACCAGGCCGACGGGCATGTCGGGAGTGCCGCCGCCGGGTCCGGCAATGCCGGAGGTGGCCACGCTGACATCGCTGCCAGTGAGCCGACGCACGCCTTCGGCCATTTGGGCAACGCATTCCGAAGAGACGGCCCCGTACTGTTCAATAATTTCTTCCGATACGCCCAACACATTTTCTTTCACCGAGTTGGCATAGGAGGTGACGCTGCCCAGATAGTATTCGGAACAGCCGGGTACGGAGGTCATCATTTGGGAGATGGTGCCGCCCGTGCAGGATTCCGCTGCGCTCATCGTCAGCCCTTTTTGTTTGAGCAGGGTGCCGATGACGGTCGGGAGGTCGGTGTCTTCTTCGGAGTACAGATATTCCTTGATGAGGGGCCGCAAGCCCTTCATGCAGTCTTCCAGGAGCGCGGGGTCGTCGCATCCGTAGGCGGACAGGCGCAGGCGTACGCCCGTGAGGGGATTGGGCAGGTAGGCGAGATGGACGCTCTCCGGCAGCGCGTCTTCCCAATCGGCGATGCGTTGGGCCAGGGCGGACTCGGCTATTCCGTAGGTCATCACGGTCTTGTGTTGGATGTGATCGAGCGGATAATGCGCACGGATGTCATTCAGAATGTCATCCAGGGCGGCAATCGCTTCGTAGGGGACGCCGGGCAGGGCGTAGAGCGTCGAGCCGACCGCAGCAGGGGAGTCTTGCCGCTTTTGCGCGGCGTTCTCGATCCGGAACACCATAATGGGAGCCGTTCCTCGCTTGTTGACAATGACTTCTGCTTTGTCCGGAACCAGCGCCTGGCCCTTGTTGCTATCCAGCACGTCCAACCCCCTGGCGTGCAGAATCTCATACACCATCGCGAGTTGCCCTTTGTCTTCCTTGTAGCCTTCGCTGCCGCTCAGCTTCCTCAACACCTCTTTGGTGATGTCATCTTTGGTGGGGCCGAGGCCGCCGGTCGTCAGCACGATATCATAATCCCGGATGGCCGCGTCAAGGGTGTCATAGATAGTCCGGGCGTCGTCTCCGATGGATACCATCCTTTCCGTCTTGATGCCCAGCGTGCCGAGCGCGCGGGATAGATAAGAGGAATTGGTATCGACGACTTGTCCAATCAAAATTTCATCGCCAATGGTGATAATCCCAGCCGTAAGCATAGAGATGACAGCTTCTATATTATTTACGCAAAAAGTGCAGCAATTGATTGGCCTTTTTAAATATGGTGGGGCCTTCCCGCAAAAAAGCATCGTCGAACTCCACGAGCGTCGCTCCGTCGCACAACATCCGGTAGGCCATTTCAGGCGTTCCTATTCCGTCTCCTGCCGCAATGATAATCAGATTCCCGGATGTCTTTTTATAAATATATTCAACCAGCGGGCAGTCTCTTACGACAATGCCGTCCAATCCCATCCGCATTGCGTAGGAGAGGATCCCATCAATTTCTGAACGGCTGACGCCTTGGCTGATATTAATGAAAATAGGGCGTTTAACGTCGAAATAGCGTCGGGTTTCCAGCAATTTCTCAATAATTTCAGAAAGGTCTTCCACGTCTTGGGTGACGCCACCTGACAGGCTATCTATGACAAAGGCATCTACAAAGTCATACAAAAGAGCCATAGAACGGCTGAAATCCTGATAAGCATTCTGCTCAATCGTAAATTCGTTCTTGGTAATACGGGCCAACAGGCGTGTGCGGGGTTTCTTCTTTCGAAGGAGTGCAACAGCTTCTTCAACGCCCTGTCCGTCTTTTTCCCGAAGGGTGATAGGACCGATTTCTACGAAAGAAGCGCCCAGATCAGACAGCGTGTCATAGAGATTCCCATTTTCATCATAGCCACAAGCCAGACCGAAAGGGGAGTCGAAACAAATATCAAAAATAGTTTGCGCCGTATTGGCATATCTCCGCTTGTAGCGAAGACGCATAAAGAAGCGAAGTAATCTGGAGTGGGAAATCCATTCCAATATGCGCTTTGCTTGCGTTAAATTATGCGAACCGAGCAGTGACATATCCAATTCGGCCGCTAAGTTACGAAAAAATAGAAATAGAAGTTACAGAAAATTTATAGCGCCTCCAGATCCTGAAAAGAGCCGTCGTCGTAAAAGATGGTTATGCGTGCTGCTTTCCTTTGATTTTCAGTGGCTTTGTCCTCTCTTGAAGGGGGTGTTAAACCCTCTGAGAGTGCGATATTTTCTTCATTGTCGTATATATGCTCGTCAAACAGCCCTTCTCCGGCACTTATCTGTGGGTTCGGAAGGGGAGTATCCCGATACATCTTGCCTTTTCCGAGTAAAAGCCAATCCAAGTTGACAGCAGGGAAGTGAGAGGCTACGCGAAGGATAAATTCATAACTGGGGTTGTTTCTACCGTTGATTATATGGGTGACATTGGACCCTGACACGCCGATTCTTTGGGCGAACTCGGTCTGGCTTAAATTTTCCGCCGCCAGCAGCTGCAAAATGCGCTCTTGCATAGCCTTGAACTTTGTAAATAACAATTGCACAAAATTAAAAATTTTTATTCACAAAAGCAATAGCTATCGGGTTGACAAATACAATAAAGGAGGAAGGGGAGTGTTGTAAGTTATTGATGTATAAGTATAGAAAACATACTATAATATGAATAAAATCAAAAATATAATTTGTGATAATAATAACTATTAGCGTAATCTGTTCATATTATATTGGGAATTGATGTCTAATATTTAATATTTGCTTTAGTATAATTTAATAAGTCGCTGATATTACGATTGTTGTAAAACATAAAAATTTAAATAAATTCTTCTTATGATAAATTTGGGTAGGAATTAAGTTTTGTCAAAAATGTTGATAAATACAAGCTAGGTGTTTTTCAATAGTTAGGATTTTTTTATTTCTTGCAAATAACAAATGTAAATTGCACGAGCGTTGAAAATTTTGTACCTTCGCATTATGGAAACGATTGTGATTGTATTTTTGTTGCTGTTGGGGCTCGGACTCGTAACATTTGGAGCTGATGGGGTCATCAATGGTGCTTCTGATATTGCGAAACGCTTTGGCGTGAGTGAATTTGTCATCGGTTTGACGATTGTAGCACTGGGAACTTCCGCCCCGGAGATGGTTGTCAGCTTCTTATCAGCCTTTCAAGGAAACTCTGATATCTCTGTTGGCAATATTATTGGTTCCAATATCTTCAACACTGCCATCATATTGGGGCTGACAGCTGTTTTGTCCCCTATTGCGATTACGCAAAGAAACCGCATCTACGATATTCCCGTCAATGTTCTTGTGACTTTGTTGCTCGTGGTCTTTGGCTTGTCAGAAGGAAAGAACCTGACTGTGCTGGACGGAGTTATCTTTCTGAGCATATTTGTTGTCTACTTCATCTGGAACTTTAAAAGAGAGCACGATGAGCGCAAAAATGAGACGGAGGACGTTCCCCAAGCGTCTGCCAGGCGTCCCATCATCATGAGTATCTTTATGGTCCTTGCCGGTTTGTTTGCATTGGTGTATGGAGGGAATCTATTTGTGGATAATGCCTGCAAAATCGCTAAGTTGCTGGGCGTCAGCGACAAGGTTATTGCCATTACGCTGATTGCGGCAGGAACGTCTTTGCCGGAGTTGGCAACCAGTCTTGTGGCTGTTATCAAGGGTAAAGGACAATTGGCGCTGGGCAACATCATCGGATCCAATACCTTTAATATATTGTTGATTTTGGGCGGATCCGCTGTGATACGGCCCCTTTCGATGGATCATATTACCTATTGGGACTACGGCACATTGATGTTGAGCGCCGTGCTTTTGCTGATGTATACAATCTTTATCAACAAGCAAAAGATTAACAAAATAGAAGGAGCATTGCTGCTCCTTCTGGGACTTGTTTATATGGGGCTTTGCATCGCTCTCTAGGAGCCGGCAAGCCGCTGTTATCCAAAGAGTTTTTCTTTGCTGACGATAGGATTGGCGTAAATGCCGAGGAAGATTTCACGCAGGGCTTCGCGGTCCAGTTCCGGCTCCACCAGTTCGAATTGTTTCTGCATGTAGGCTTCAAAAGCAGCTTTCTCTGCTTCCGTGTAGAACTTGACAAAACGGTCTTTCCCGTCCAGCAGATCGTATGCAATATAATTGGTTTTCCATAGGTGGTAGCCTATGATGATGCGGTTGTCAATGAGGTGACGCATCCATCTGTAGCGGTCGTTGGCAACATTACAGAGGGCTGCGGCGCTGATTTCGTTGGGCGTAATGGGGGTTCCGATAGAAATATGGATGTTACCTTTGTATTTCTGGATACCGGAAAGAATGCTGTTGGTATCTTCCCCCGGGGCTTTAATGTATTTCTGTGTTTTGGAAATCAACAGTTCCCGGGCCTTGAGAATGTCACAGGGTTCGTACTCATACGAGATACTCATTGGAATGATGTTCAGTTCTTCGAAATTCTGTTGGAAATCCTTGGTCCCGCTCATATCCAGCATCTTGATCAGTCCTTGCTCCGTCTCGTCTATACCGTTTTTGCTGCGGCCCTGGCGCTGGGCGATCCATACGCTGCTGCGTCCGGTTGTAATGCTTTCCCGGATATATTTGGAGAGGAGTTGGGAGGTCAGATACTGTTCGCGTACGGGAATACCGCGCAGTACCTTGATCATTCGGTTGGAACGAATCAGGGTCTCAATCAATTCATTCTGCAACAAGTTGCTGCCTACGGCAATTTCCGAGAAGGGAATGCCATTTTTGAACAAGATCAGCTGGATGAAAGCCGGATCGAGCACGATGTCGCGGTGATTGCTCATGGCCAGAAACTTTCCATTGTTGTCCAGAATGTGTTCCAAGCCCGAATAACTGAATTTTCCGGCGGATTTGCGAATGATACGCTCCAGAATGTCAATTACGATAAAAGCTTGAAAATCATCTACATTCTTAATGTTTCTGATTTTTTCACACAGATAGGAAGGCCCTTCTTCCGGATAGAAGTATTGGGATACTTTGCTGAGAATGGGATGCCCGGCGTATTTGTTGAGTTTTTCTACGGCCTCTTCATCATTGTAGGGGCGGATTTCTTCAAATTCTGATAAGTCGGATGCCATAATGATTCAATTTTATGGGTGAGGTTTTAGTAAAAAATCGAACTGTCTCCATAGCTCAGGAAGCGGTAGCCGCCATCCAGAGCATGTTGGTAAATCTCCTGCCAGTTGCCGCCGGTGAAAGCGGATACAAGCAGCAGAAGGGTGCTTTGGGGCTGGTGGAAGTTGGTCACCAGCCTATCGGTCAGGCGGAAGCGGAAGCCGGGAACGATGATGATGCGGGTGCCCAGGCTGAGGGCTTCCAGATGATTTTTGTCCAGCCATGCGAGCAGGGCCTCCAGGCTCTCCTGCGTGCTGTAGGAAAATTCTCTTGTGTAAGGCTCCCATTGGGAAATGTCGTGCGGAGCACCTTCTTCCAGGCATTGCACACCGGCATAATAGAGGGATTCCAAGGTGCGGACTGAGGTGGTGCCGACGGCGACGCAAGGCCTGTCTCCTTTGTCACGCAGTTTCTGCAGCAGCGCTTTGGAGACGACAAAGGGTTCGCGGTGCATCGTATGGCGGGACACCTCGTCATCCTTAACGGGCAGGAAAGTGCCAGCCCCCACATGCAGGCAGACCTGCTGCATATCCACCCCTTTGTCTTTCAGCGCGTCCAGGACGCGTTCTGTGAAGTGGAGGCCGGCGGTGGGGGCTGCGACGGAACCTCGGATATGGGCGTAGTGGGTCTGGTATCGCTCCCAGTCGAGGCGTTCGCTCTCTCGATTCAAATAGGGGGGAATGGGAATGCTTCCGCATACTTCCAACACGCGCGAGAAGGGACTCCCGTCGCTCCAGTTGAACTCCACAACCCCCGTCTGACCGTCCCTGCTGACCAAGGAGGCCGTAAGGGACATTTTTTCTATGCTTTCGCGAGACGCTTGAACGCTTGAATGGGCATCGCCCTCGTCGGAGGGGGAGGGCATATACAATTTCAGCACGTCGTTTTTCCAGCGTTTGGCGTTGCCAATGATGCATTTCCAGCGGCAGGAAGCGGTGGTGGCGAAATTGGTGGCATATTCGGCCGGGGTGACGGGTTCCAGGCAGAACACCTCGATGTGTGCGCCGCTCTCACGGACAAAATGCAAACGGGCGGGGACGACCTTCGTATCATTGAACACCATCAGGGCGTTTGCGGGAATCATTTCGGGCAGCTGGCGGAAAACACAGTCCTTGATCTCAAATTCTCCGGGACGCAAACGCTTGCAGCACAAGAGTTTGCTTGCATCGCGCTCGGCGAGGGGATATTTGGCAATCCGTTCCTCGGGCAGCGGATAGTCGAAATCGGAGATATGAATGTCAGGCATCATATTTTCTCGAGGGCAACGACATTTTCTACGTGATGGGTGTGCGGGAACATATCCACGGGTTGCACGGCCGTAATTTTATAGCGGGGCGCCTGCTCATCTTCCGGGTGGCAGAAAAGGGCCAGATCACGGGCCTGGGATGCCGGATTGCAACTGACATAGACCATGCGGGAAGGGGCTGATTTCAGAATCACCTTGGCCACATCAGGGTGGATGCCGGCGCGCGGAGGATCCAGAATAATCACGTCCGGCTGTCCGTGCCGGGCGATGAAGTCCGCCGTCAGCACATCCTTCATATCGCCGGCGAAAAACTCGCAATTTGTGATATGGTTGGCAGTCGCATTGTTTTTCGCGTCCTCAATCGCCTCGGGAACGTATTCGATACCGATGACTCTGGCGGCTTTTCCGCTGACAAACTGGGCGATGGTGCCCGTGCCGGTGTAGAGGTCATAAACTGTCTCAGAGCCTGTCAGAGCCGCGAATTCACGCGCTACGCTATATAATTTGTAGGCCTGCTCCGTATTCGTCTGATAGAAGGATTTGGGGCCGATTTTGAAGCGAAGAGCCTCCATTTCTTCATAAATCGCGTCCTCGCCGGCGTATAATTGACAGGGAAGGTCGGCGATGGAGTCGTTGGCCTTGCCGTTAACCACATAGTATAGTGACTTGATGCTCGGAAAACGCTCCAGAAGAGCGTCCAGCAGCGGATTAAGCCATTGTTTCTCATCCGTTTTGACCACCAGAATCAGCATCACATCGCCTTGGCGGTTGTTTCTGACTATCAGGTTGCGCAGCCAGCCTTCCTGTGAGCGTATGTTATAGAATGACAAGCCATTATCCAATGCATACGTCCGGATGAAATTGCGGAGCTCGTTGGAAATCTCGCTCTGCAGCCAGCATTGATGGATGTCCAGCACCTTGTCGAAGAAGCGGCCCACGTGAAAGCCAAGCCCCGGACAAGAAGGAATATTTTCTCCTTCAGCCGGTTTCTCGTCGTCCATCAGCCAGCGTTTGTCCGAAAAGGTAAATTCCAGTTTATTACGGTAATAAGTCGTGTTATCTGAAGCAAGGATAGGGGAGATGCCAGGGATGTCCAGATGGCCGATGCGCACCAGTTGGTCCTCCACTTGCTGCTGTTTGGCTGCCAGTTGCATTTCATACGGAAGAATCTGCCATTTGCATCCGCCACACAGTCCGAAATGCTCGCAGAACGGCATTAGGCGTTGCTCGGAAGGTTGGACGATGCGTTCGATCAATCCTTCCATATAATTCTTGCGTTTCTTGGTGACAAAGATGTCCACGATATCGCCGGGAACGGCATACGGAACAAAGATGACCGCATTGTCGATGTGGGCCAGGGCTTTGCCTTCCGCTGCGATGGCTTCGATGCGAACGCTTTCCAATACGATGTGCTGCCTCTTTCTCATATTCTCCGCGAATTTACTAAAATTTTCGTTACAGGGGACATCCTCGAATTATCTAACCCACACAAGTTAACATAATATAAATTGTATATCATAAGTCCAAGGCAATGCCGAGAGCGACTCCGCTTTGGAAAAACTGGCTTTTATAAGCTCTTTCAGCCGGAACCGGCAAACCGTCCTCGTACATCGTCGGCGTTCCGTAACAATTGACGCTGCGGATAAAAAATTCGATGTTGCTGTCCGCAGAAATGGCCAGGCTGTAGCCGAATGATACATTCAACAAAGCGTAAGGCTTGGACAAATCATCCGCATTCATCGCGCAGCCGGCGTCCACGGCGGCGAACAATCTATCCCCTTGGTCGTTGATCGGCTTGAAATTCCATTGATTCCGCAACAACAACTCGTGCACGCGTACATTCGGCCTTATGCCCGCGAATCCCAGCAACAGCCGCAACTGATAATACTCTGTGAAATGCCAAGCCGCAGAAAGCATCAAGGAGGCGTTGTTGCGCCATACTCCGCAGTTTTCATTCGAACAATAGCGTGACCCGTCATCGGCCAGATACATAGACAAATGATAATTGTAAACCGCCGGTCTGTACGCCGCCTCAAGTCCCAGCGTCCAGCGGCGACGCCGGGCTTGCCCGGCAGGTCGGAATTCCGTTCCGCCATTCGACACAATTTCCTGATTTCCAAAGTTATAGCCGATTGAAAATTCGGGTAGAATGGTTCGCCAAAGTCCTGATTGATAGAAGTTTAACTTGGCTTGTCCATCAGTCCGATGAATATGGTAACCTAAGACGGGATGAATGGATACTCCAAGGGTTAAACTCTTGTCAAACAAATATTTGAACCCGAAATTGCCTGCGAGCCCCAGTGTAAGTCCATAGGGTTGCCGATGGTCCGTCACATAACCGGCCATCGCTCCGGGACCGGCGTACAAGAGCATTCTGTCTTGGTTCAGCAAGGCGAAATGATAGTCGTAACGAACAAATCCGCCCGGCGTGGACATCCTTTCGGTAACGAGGTCTTGTGTGTCGATTAATAGGCTGATTGAGTGGAAGTTGTTGTTCTGTTCTGTAGTAAAACTATAGGTAATGCCTATGTCTTGAAATCCCCCCTGCAGATGAATGGCCCTTGACGGACCTGCTCCCGGTTCTCCGAAGGCAAGGCTTGGTAGCAGACAGAAGAGGCTCAGGCACACGCCCATACACCTTGTTATGAAGGTTCTCGGTTTCATCACACGCATTCTTCTACAAATATATTCATTTTCCTTTAGAAAATTGCCAAAAAAGAGTTATTTTTGCATAAATGCATGCAATGCATCCATGGATTTGAATATGCATACTTTGGCTCCCCTTCCGGAACGGATGCGCCCGACCACTTTGGACGGGTATGTCGGTCAGCGCCATCTGATCGGTCCCGGTTGCGTCCTTCGTACAATGATAGAGTCCGGAAATCTGACTTCTTTCATCCTGTGGGGGCCTCCGGGCGTGGGCAAGACCACCCTTTCCAAAATCATCGCCCAAAGTCTGGGACGCGAATTCTATACGCTTTCCGCCGTTTCTTCCGGCGTGAAGGAGGTGCGCGAAGTCATCGAGGCCGCCCGCAGGGCCAAAGACGGGCTGTTCTCCCCTGCCGCCACCCCCATCCTGTTTATCGATGAGATCCATCGTTTCAGCAAGTCGCAGCAGGATGCTTTGCTGGGCGCGGTGGAAAACGGCACCATCGTACTGATCGGAGCCACGACGGAAAATCCTTCTTTCGAGGTCATCTCTCCCCTGCTGTCCCGCTGTCAGGTCTATGTCTTGAAGAGTCTCGAACCGGATGACCTGCGACAGTTGCTCGACCGGGCGCTGAAAGAGGACTTTGTGCTCTCGCAAAAAGATATCGAGGTGAAGGAGACGGATGCGCTCTTCCGTTTCAGCGGCGGAGATGCCCGAAAATTGCTCGGCTTGCTGGAAATTGTGGTCAATTCCGTCCCCGAAGGAAAAATCACAATAGATAACAAAATTGTTACATCTTGTCTGCAAGAGAATATTGCGCTCTATGATAAGAAAGGCGAGATGCATTATGACATTATCTCCGCTTTTATCAAAAGTGTGCGTGGCTCTGACCCGAATGCGGCCATTTATTACCTTGCCCGTATGCTTTCCGCCGGGGAAGACCCCCTCTTTGTGGCTCGTCGTCTCTGTATTTTAGCGGCGGAAGACATCGGTCTGGCCAATCCCAACGCCTTGCTGTTGGCCAACGCCTGTTTTGAGATAGTCAATAAAATCGGTATGCCTGAAGCGCGGATTCCGCTTGCGGAAGCAACCATCTACCTGGCTTCCTCTTCCAAAAGCAACAGTGCCTATATGGCCATCAATACGGCCTTGGAAGTGGTTGGCAAGGATGCCTCCCCTGCCGTTCCCCTGCATCTTCGCAACGCACCTACGCAATTGATGGAGAATCTGGGCTATTCCGACGGGTACAAGTACGCCCACGACTATCCCGGTCACTTTGCGGACTTGGAGTTCATGCCCAAGGAACTGGTCGGCACGGTGTTCTACTCCCCTGCTGAAAACAAGCACGAGGAGGGCCTCAAAAAGTACCTGGAGGGCTGCTGGCCCAAATATTATAAGAAATAGAGAAAGGGGCTGGTAGGAACGCTACTATTTGAGCGCTTCAATAATCTCTTCGCTGATGGCGAAGGTGTGCTCGTCGCCCGGGAAACTGCGATTTTCGCATTCCGTTTTGTACTGTTTGAAGGCTTCGAGCATAATGCCATGCAGGTCAGCATATTGTTTGGCGAATTTGACCGTCTTTGTACCGGTATAGCCCAGCATATCCTGATAGACCAGCACCTGACCGTCACAATAGCGGCCAGCCCCGATGCCGATGGTCAATACCCCGGCACGCTCGGTGATGAGTTGCGCCAACGCTTCGGGCATACATTCCAAGGTAATGGCGAACGCGCCCGCCTCTTCCAGGGCCTTGGCGTCCTCCAGTATTTTCCTTGCGTCTTTCAGGGACTTGCCCTGTACCTTATAGCCACCCATCGTGTTGACGGACTGAGGCGTGAGGCCGATATGGCCCACGACGGGAATCCCGGCTTGTACGATGGCCCGGACGCGGTCGGCATACTCCGCTCCCCCTTCCAATTTAACGGCCTGGCAGCCGGTCTCTTTCAGGATGCGCCCGGCGTTTCTGACGGCATCTTCGACGCTGGGCTGATAGGACATAAAAGGCATATCGACGACCACGAACGCTTCTTGGGCGCCCCTGCAGACGGCTTTCCCGTGATGAATCATATCTTCCACCGTCACGGCCAGCGTATTATCATAGCCCAACAACACGTTTCCCAAGGAATCGCCAACCAGAATCATATCCACGCCAGCCTGGTCTATCGTGCGGGCCGTAGGATAGTCATAAGCGGTCAGCATGCTGATGGGTGAAGAGCCTTTGCGGTTGAGCAGGTCGAAAATGGTCTTTTTCATCGTATCTTCTGATTATTTGTTGTTTACACCCTGTGTTGCGATGTGAAGTCCTT
>JAGCUV010000098.1 GCA_017962705.1 Bacteroidales bacterium | reverse complement strand
GTTGAGTTCTTTCCTGCGCCTGTGCTACTATACGACCGATTATCTGCTGGGCTGGTGGGTGGCCGTCAAGACCAAAACCCGCATCACCTGGCTGGTCTTTTTCGACCGCTATTACACGGATATCATCTGTGACAGCCGTCGTACGCGCATCTACCTGCCCATCGGCTTCCTCTATACCTGCGGACGGGTTTTAATTCCGGCGCTGGACTATAATATTCTGTTGACGGCTTCGGCGGACGCCATTCTTGCACGCAAGAAAGAACTGACGCGCGAAGATATCGACGCCATCAATTCCCGCATCGATTATTTGATGGACAAAGCCGGCGTGGAAGAGGTGACAAAAAAAGGACAGTATGTCAAAGTGGTCAATGAAAGCACACCCCGGGAAGCGGCGGATGCCATTTTGGGTGTCATATACGCTGCCCAGCACAACAAAAACCGCAAACGCATTCTCTGATGGATAAATATTTTCGCATAAGTAATGCCGATGAAAAGGCTTGGGTGCTGCCAGTGCACAATATGCGTACGGCCTTGTGCCTGTATCAGCCCGGCGGTATCAAAGGAAAGTTGGTCAAGGCCTTCCTTCCCTGTATCTGGCGTTTGCCTTTCGCGCGGTTGGTGCTGTCGATGGAACGCTGCCCCCGTCCGTATTCCGAACTGGACGAATCCATCCGTGATGCTTTCGGCTTGGAGGGCGACTTCGAATGTGCGGCCTTTGAGGGGACACCTTGCGTTCATCAGAAAATTACCATACAGGTTTTTCGCGGAAGGAAAATTCTGGGTTATGTGAAGATTTCGGACAATCCGGCTGTATATCGTCTTTTCCAGCGCGAGCAGCGGATTCTTGAGGCCCTGCATGCTTCCGGAATGGATGAGGTGCCCCGTATCGTGGCACTGAAAGAACTGCCTGACGGAGGAGGGTGGTTGCTGGCTCAGACTACTACCAAGACTGTCCATAGCGGCACGCCTCACGAATGGGGACCGTTGATGGAACAGTTCATCAGTCGTTTAGAAAGTGCGACCGGTGTGACGGCTGCTTTCGAGCAGACCGAGATGGCCGAAGAAATGGGGCTGGGTGTTATCGGGATGACGGCATTCGAAGGACAAGTCTCTGCCTTGTTGCCGGAGCGGTACCGGAGCGTTTTTGAGCGTACGGCAGAACGCTTCCGGGGCCGGGAACTGGCTTGCTGCTTGACGCACAATGATTTTACCCCTTGGAATATGTATGTGCAAGGAGGTCGCCTGGAAGTGTTTGACTGGGAGTATGCTTCCTTCTGCAATCCCAAAGGAATAGACCATTGCCATTTCTTGGTGCAGAGTGCCTTCTTTGAAAAGAAATGGTCCCCGGATCAGGTGTTTCAAAACATGATTGCGGAAGCTCCCGATCCCGATATTTACCGGTTATATTTATTGTCCATCATCGCCCGCTATTTGCGCCGGGACCCGTCTTGTGCCGGTTCCGTAGAAATTGCCCGATGGGGACAGTTGCTTGAATTGTTGGAACGATGAAGAAAAAGATAGCAGTTATCGGTACGCGTGGTGTTCCGGCCCATTACGGCGGCTTTGAATCATTGGTGGAAAACCTGCTTGATTATGCGTCGGAGGGCGTGGAATACACCGTTTTCTGTTCTTCCAAAGACCTCAAAAGCGGACGTTCTCCGAAAGGAATCGCCGCATCCGGGAAACCGGAGAGACCCGCTTCTTATAAAGGAGCGACCTTGAAATATGTGGGATTGCACGCCAACGGGGCGCAGAGCATGTTCTACGACTTGATTTCGATGCTTCGCTGCTTGAGCGGATATGATACCTTGCTGGTACTCGGCGTGTCCGGTTGCCTCTTTTTGCCGCTTGTCCGCCTTTTGCTTTCCCGCAAAACCAAGCTGGTTGTCAATATCGACGGACTGGAACACAAGCGGGACAAGTGGAACAAGCTGGCGCGCTGGATTCTTCTGACCAGCGAGAAAATGGCGGTCCGCTATGCCGATACGGTGATTTCCGACAACCAGGCCATTACCGACTATGTGGTTTCGACCTACGGCCTCCGCAGTGAAAATGCGTTGGTGACCGTCGCTTATGGCGGGGACCACGTCTTCCGGGAGGTGAGCGGTGAACGTCAGCGTGAGATACTGGCGGCTTATGGCCTGCAGGCTGGCGGTTATGCTTTTTCCGTCTGCCGCATCGAGCCGGAAAACAACTGTCACATTACCTTGGAAGCCTTTGCCGGAGCCGCCGCCGATGGCTATGCTGTTTCTGCATCGCAGGATGCTGTTGCTCAAGCGGCCTTGCCTCTGTTGCTCATCGGCAACTGGGAGCACAGCGAGTGGGCCCGTCAATTACGTTCGCGTTTCCAGGGGAAAAATGGCGTTATTCTGGCTGATGCCGTCTATGATTTGGATGTGCTCTACACCTTGCGGAGCAACGCCGCTTTGTATGTCCACGGTCACAGCGCCGGCGGCACCAATCCTTCGCTGGTGGAAGCGATGTTTTTCGGTCGTCCGATTTTCGCTTTTGATGTGCCCTACAATCGGGAAACCACTTTTGGGAAAGCCGTTTATTTTCGCGATGCTGATAGTCTGATGGCTGGAATCGCCCAGTTCTCAGCGACCGGATGCGAGCGCTCGGAGGCAGGCGCCGAATTGCAGCGTTTGGCCATGGAACATTATCGCTGGGCGGACATCGCGGCAAGATACGAAAAGATATATTGATGGAAAAGAAAATGAAAGTATTTGTCAGTGCGTACGCCTGCGAGCCCAATCTGGGCAGCGAAGTGGGTGTAGGGTGGCACTGGGTGCTGGAAATGAGCAAGACCTTCGAACTCTGGGTGCTGACCCGCCGGAGCAACCGCCGGGCCATCGAGCAATTCCGATCCGTCAATCCGGGCTATGAGGGGATTCATTTCCTCTATTATGATTTGCCGGAATGGGCCCGGAAATGGAAAAAAGGGCGTCGTGGCGTACATTTGTATTACACCCTCTGGCAGACTTTTTCCAACAAGCTCGTCAAGGAGACGATGCTGCGGGAGGGAATTTCGGTGTTCCACCACTTGACCTATGGCAATGTCCTATGGAAGGTGAGTGCCTTTGGCCAGAAGGCTCCCCATTTCATCTGGGGACCTGTCGGCGGCTTGGAAACCATTCCCCGGCAATATACAAACTATTACTCTTTCGGGTCGCGTATGTTTGAGGCTCTTCGCCGAAGTATCGTGGCGTTGATTCCCTTCAATCTGGGCTTCCGCCGCCGCTGCAAAGATGCCTCCCTGATTTTGTGCAAGACGGATATCACCCGTTCGATGGTGCCCGCCGCTTATCGGGACAAAGCGGTTCTCTTTACCGATGTGGCTGTTGAAAAAAGTTCGCATTTCCCGGAAGGAACCGAATTTTTCTCCGATAAAGCATCGGTGGACTTCCTGACGGTCGGGCGCTTGGAAGGCTGGCGGGGTTTTGATTTGGTGCTGGACGCATACGCCAAAGCCCGTTTTGAGGCGTCTGTCCGACGTGCGGCAGGGGAGTCCCTTAAAGAAATGCACTTGACTGTGATGGGCAATGGTCCCGATGCGTCCAAACTGCGTAAGCAAGCCGCGTTATTGGGGTTGAGTGCTTCCGAAGTGACCTTTACCGGCCGTGTGCCGATGAATGTCTATCAACGATTCATCGCAGGTAGCGACGTCGTGGTCAATGCTTCCCTCAAGGAAGGGGCGGTCACGGTTTCCTTCGATACCCTTTCTCTCGGAAAGCCCTTGATTTGTCTGGATACGACCGGCTTCACCCGCTACTTCTCACCGGATTACAGTTTGGTGATTCCCCGTCGGGAAGAGGGGATGGAAGTGCCTCGCGAACAAGTGGTGAAGGCTCTCAGCGATGCTATGCTGCGCCTGATGGATGATCGTCTCCGCGAGCAGATGAGCCATGCGGCCTACCGGGCGGGAGAAAACTTTACCTGGGAGCATCACGGACGGGAAATAACGGATATTATTATAAAATATGTATCTTTGCATAATCAAGTAGATAAAATATGAAAGGAATTGTTTTGGCAGGAGGTAGCGGAACGCGCCTTTATCCCATCACCAAAGGGGTCAGCAAGCAGTTGATTCCCATATACGACAAGCCGATGGTGTATTATCCCATCTCCGTGCTGATGCTGGCGGGCATCCGTGAAATTCTGATTATCAGCACTCCCTATGACTTGCCCGGTTTCAGGCGCCTGCTTGGGGATGGCAGCGACTATGGCGTGCGTTTCGAGTATGCCGAGCAGCCTTCTCCCGACGGTCTGGCCCAGGCTTTTATCATCGGGGATCAATTCATCGGTGACGATGCGGCCTGTCTGGTGCTGGGCGACAATATCTTCTATGGCCCTGGTTTCAAGAAAATGCTGCACGAGGCCGTGGCGGACGCCGAGAAAAACGACAAAGCCACCGTATTCGGCTATTGGGTCAACGATCCCGAGCGCTACGGCGTGGCGGAATTCGATGCGGAAGGCAATTGCCTGAGCATCGAGGAAAAACCCGCCCAGCCCAAGTCAAACTATGCCGTCGTGGGCTTGTATTTCTATCCCAACAGCGTGGTGGATGTCGCCAAACGCATCAAACCTTCCGCCCGCGGAGAGTTGGAAATCACCACGGTCAACCAGGAATATCTGGCCAATAAACAATTGAAAGTCAAGACTCTCGGCAGGGGATTTGCGTGGCTGGATACCGGCACGCACGACTCGCTCAGCGAGGCCTCTACCTATATCGAAGTGATTGAAAAACGCCAGGGACTCAAGGTGGCCTGCCTGGAGGAGATTGCTTTCAAGAACGGGTGGATTTCCGCCGAAAAACTGGCGGCTGTCGCCGAACCTATGAAGAAGAATCCCTACGGGCAATACCTCCTCAATCTCGCAAAGCAATGAAAAGAAGCATCATCATTACCGGTGGCGCCGGTTTCATCGGCAGCCACGTCGTCCGACTCTTTGTCAACAAATATCCCGATTATAAAATCATCAATGTCGATAAGTTGACCTATGCCGGCAATCTCGCCAACCTCAAAGATATTGAAAATAAGCCCAATTACCGGTTCGAGCGCATTGATATCTGTGATTTCGATGCCATTTACGCGCTGATGCAGCGCGAGCAGGTGGACGGTGTCATTCATCTGGCCGCCGAGAGCCATGTGGACCGCAGTATCAAGGACCCTTTCACCTTTGCCAGGACCAATGTGATGGGCACGTTGTCTATGTTGCAGGCCGCGAAACTGTATTGGGAAAGCCTTCCTGAGAAATTCGAGGGCAAGCGCTTCTATCATATCTCTACGGATGAAGTGTACGGCGCCTTGCAAATGACCCATCCCGAAGGCATAGAGCCTCCTTTCACGACCAAGGCTTCTTCCGGCGAGCATCACCTGGCCTATGGCGAGCAATTCTTCACCGAGGACCTCAAGTACCAGCCGCACAGTCCCTACAGCGCCTCCAAGGCCTCATCCGACCATTTCGTGCGGGCTTTCCACGATACCTACGGTCTGCCGACCATCGTGACCAACTGTTCCAACAACTACGGTCCGTACCAGTTCCCCGAGAAACTGATTCCGCTTTTCATCAACAATATCCGTCACCGCAAGCCCCTTCCGGTGTATGGAAAGGGCGAGAATGTGCGCGACTGGTTGTATGTGGTGGATCACGCCCGGGCCATCGACGTCATTTTCCACGAAGGAAAGATTGC
>JAGCUV010000097.1 GCA_017962705.1 Bacteroidales bacterium | reverse complement strand
TGGAAGGCCATGCTGAACAGCCGGGAGAGACCGTTATACAGCGACGCGGTATAAGGGATGAGAAAGATGAACACAATGACGGACGCGGCGACCTTGAGCGGATTGCTGAAGAATCGCTTCCCGAAGAAGTCGGGCATCGTGGCGCTCTGCAGATGCTGCGTCATCAGACGCGTCCGGCGCCCCAGGATCCGCCAGGCCAGCAGCGAGCCGATGAGCGCGTTGCCCAAGCCAATCCAGGTGGCGGCCATGCCGTACTTCCAGCCGAACTGACCGGCGTATCCGACAAAGATAACCGCTGAAAAGTAGGACGTACCGAATGCGAATGCCGTAAGCCAGGAGCCGACATTGCGGCCTCCCAGGACGAAACCCTGCACATCTGATGCGGTCCGGCGGCAATAGATGCCGACCCCGATCATCACGGCAAAGAACAGGATGAGGAGAATACACTTGACTAACATGGGCCAAATGTAACAAAAAAAATCGACGCCACCTTACATTTCGAGCGTTATTTTGCAGGTAACGTCCCTGTTTTCAAAAGGTTACCTGCATTGGGCCGGGATGACCACGTTCATCCGGTCGATTTCAATCTTTTCCCATACGTGCTCCAACACGTATGGTTCATTGGAAAGGTAGTCATCCAGTTCGTTCCGGTCCGCAAACTCCATGACAAGCACGGAGCCTGTCATCTTGCCGGCTTCGTCCAGCAATCCTCCGGCGCAAATGACGTGTCCACCCAGCCGGGCCATACCTTCCAGATGACGGGGACGGACTGCCATTCTCTTCTCCAGCATGCCTTCTCCGTCGTAAGCTTTGACGATAAATTGCATAATAAGTATATAATTGTCAAGAAATGATGTCTTTAAACCAGCGTCTTCTCCATCCGGTAGCAGGTGAATGTTTCACCGACGAGGGGTGCACTCATGTCTGCGACATATCCTAACTGCTCATAAAAAGGGATCTTGTTGTCACGGCTTTCCAGGACGGCTGTCGTGTATCCCAGGTCTTTCGCCCAGGTTTCCGCCTCCTGGACGACGCGTGTCCCGAGTCCCTGATGACGGTATTCGGGAAGGACCACGATCCTCCCCAGCATCACATGTTGCCGGTCCAGACCATATAGCCGGCAGGTCGCGACAGGCAGGAAGTCATCCATGACGACGATATAGTGGGTCAGGGGGGTATCATGCTCATCGAACTCCGCATCCAGCGGAATCCGGTGCTTGCGCGCCATGGCCTGGATGCGGACGTAATAGGCCGCCGCCTGCTGGGCCGTCCGGGTCGCCCTCAAAATCTCCATCTCCGTCGTTTGTTTGGCCAATGAACTGAATAATTGATACTTGGTTTCTTTGTACAAGGCAAATTTAATGAATAATTGCTAACTTAGCACCAAACAGGATAATTCTTATGAACAGAAGGGATTTCATGGAAAAATCGGCCCTGGCCGCAGGCGGCATCCTGCTGTCAACCGCCGGTGTCGAAGCAAAAGCGGACAACATCAATGGAAAGACTATGAAGGTACTGATGATCAACGGAAGCCCGCACCAGAAGGGCAACACGGCTATCGCATTGGGCGAGATAGCGAAACAGCTGGAAAAAAACGGCATTGACAGCGAGATTGTCTGGATCGGCAACAAGGCCGTCCGGGGCTGCATCGCTTGCGGACACTGCGCCAGGAAGCCCGGGAAATGCGTCTTCGACGACGATATCTGCAACCGCATCAGCGAGAAGTTTGCCGATGCCGATGCACTGATCGTGGGCTCCCCCGTCTATTATGGCCAGCCGAACGGTGCCGTTCTCAGCGTCATCCAAAGGGCTTTCTACTCCAACGGGGCAAGCATTTCCGGCAAACCGGCCGCCGCTGTCGCCGTCTGTCGCCGGGGAGGCGCCACGGCCTCCTACGAGGCGCTGAACATGCCCTTCCAAATGATGAATATGCCCATCGTGACCTCCCAGTACTGGAATATCGTATACGGAGGCGCACCCGGCCAGGCATCTCTGGACACCGAAGGCCTCCAAACCATGCGCACGCTGGCCAACAATATGGCGTGGCTGCTCAAGGCAACGGAAGGCAAACCCGCGCCGGGGCGTTCCGGAGAGCCTTGGGAAGCGATGAATTTTATCCGATAACCGTCGACCATGAAAGAGGTTTCCATCAGACCCGCCAGGCCCGATGAGGCCGGGCTTGTCCTCGACTTCATCAAAAGGCTCGCAGTCTATGAAAAATGCGCCGATGATGTCGTCGCGGACGTCGCCACTCTCCACCACTCCCTCTTCGTGGAGCGCTCCGCCGAGGTTGTTTTCGCCGAGGAGGACGGATCGGTCGTCGGATTCGCACTGTTTTTCCATAACTTCTCCACGTTCGTGGGCCGCAAAGGAATGTATTTGGAAGACTTGTTCGTCCTTCCGGAGAAACGGGGACTGGGGTACGGCATGGCTTTGCTGAAATATGTGGCAAGGATTGCCGTGGAGCGCAACTGTGGCCGCATGGAATGGATTTGCCTGGACTGGAACGAATCCGCCTTGTCCATCTACCGCTCCATCGGTGCCGCTCCCCTGTCCGACTGGACGGTGCAGCGATTGGACGAGGAAGCCCTGTTCCGTTTCAGCGAATCGTAAGTTTTTTCGCAATTTTTCAAAATATCGCTTGCGATATAAAAATAAAGTCGTATATTTGCATCGTGAACGATATAAATTAACGATAAAAAACAGAATATCATGGACAAACAGAAATCTATCGCGGCCCTCCAGGCCTATGCAACCGGCCTCGCCGCCCAGTCTCTCCAGCACAAAGTGGAAGGTAAGATCTTCGCCGACCAGGGCTTCACCAAACTCGGCGAAAAGTATGCGGAACACGCCTCCGAAGAAATGGGATGGGTCGACCAGTTCATCGAGCGCATCATGGACCTCGGCGGCACCCCGAAGGTGGAAGCCGCTCCCGCCATGCCCGTCACTACCGACCCGGTCGAATACATCAAGGCTGATCTCGAGGTCTCCCACCGGGAGGTTCCCATACTCCAGCAGCTGGTCCTTTCCCTCCAGGACGATTTCAAGACCTACGACATCCTCAGGGCCTATGCCCTGGACGAAGAAGAGGATATGCTATGGAGCGAGACCCAGCTGGATATCATCGAGAAG
>JAGCUV010000096.1 GCA_017962705.1 Bacteroidales bacterium | reverse complement strand
TTACCGGCATCTATGTACTGGTCGGCGGCTATATGGCGACGGCCGTGAACGACTTCATCCAGGGGTTGATCATGCTGGTGGGCATCTGCGCCGTAATCGCGTCCGTTCTCAACGGCAACGGGGGATTCAGCGCGGCGGTGGAGAGCCTGTCGCAGATCCCGTCCGAGTCCGCACCTGCCCTGAACGGCGCTTTCGTCTCCTTCCTGGGACCCCAGCCCATCTATCTGCTGGGCGTCGTGCTGCTGACTTCCCTCGGCACCTGGGGACTGCCGCAGATGGTCGGCAAGTTCTACGCCATCCGCAACGAGGCCGCCATCCGCAAAGGCACCTTCATCTCCACCTTCTTCGCCATCATCGTGGCGGGCGGGTGTTACTTCCTCGGCGGATTCGGCCGGGTGTATGGACAGAGCATCGAATACACGGCGGCCGGCACGCCGATTTACGACAGCATCATCCCCTCCATGCTGGCCTCCCTGCCGGATTTGATGATTGGCGTGGTAATTATTCTGGTTCTTTCGGCGTCAATGTCCACCCTTTCCTCGCTGGTACTGACCTCCGGTTCCACCCTCACGCTGGACATCATCGACCCGGCTGTGGCCAAAGTCCGCAAAGGCGCCCGCCTGAACGACCGCAGCCAACTGCTCTGCATCCGTCTGCTGGTGCTTTTCTTCATCGTCATTTCATCCATCCTCGCCATCATCCAGGCCAAGAGTTCCGTGACCTTCATCGCCCAGCTGATGGGTATTTCTTGGGGCGCGCTGGCCGGAGCGTTCCTGGCGCCTTTCCTGTACGGATTGTACTGGAAACGCACCTCGGTGGCATCGGTATGGGCCTCTTTCATCGCAGGCGTGGCCATTATGTGCGGCTGTATGTACTGCACCTTCACCGGACAGACCTTCATCAGCCCCTATTTCACCTCCCCCATCAACGCCGGCGTGCTGGCGATGCTCGTGGGCCTGGTCATCGTGCCGCTCGTGAGCCTTTGCACCAAGGTGGAACAGAAAGAGAAAGTGGAGAAAATGTTCAACTGCTACAACACCACGGTCACCGTCCCCGCCTCCCACTCCCTGATCGAGGAACAAGAAGCATAATACTATGGATCGCTCCAAGGAAATCATCCGCACCAGCGTCATCGGGATTGTCGCCAACGTCTTTCTGGCATCTTTCAAAGCGCTGGTCGGCCTTTTGGCCCATTCCGTAGCCATCGTGCTGGACGCCGTCAACAACCTTACCGACGTCCTTTCCAGCGTCATCACCATTATCGGGACCAAAATTTCCGTCAAACCGGCAGACCGGGAACATCCCTTCGGACACGGCCGTGTGGAGTACTTCACCGCCATCATCATTGCGGCCATCGTACTGACCACCGGTGTCACCTCCCTGGTCGAATCGATCAAGAAAGTCATCCATCCCACGGAGCCGAACTACACGACCGTCACGCTTATCGTTATCATCGCCGCCATCCTAACCAAACTGGTGTTGGGATGGTATGTACGCCGTCAGGGAAAGAAATTGGGCAGCGATGCCCTGATTGCCTCCGGCGCCGATGCGCTCTTCGATGCAGTCATCACCCTGGCGACCTTGATTTCCGCCGGTATTATGCTGATTTGGAATGTGTCGCTGGACGGCTACCTGGGTGTATTGATTTCGCTGGCCATCATCAGGGCCGGCGTGGAAATGCTCTCCTCTCCCATCAACCAACTGCTGGGCGCCCAGGCACCTCCCGACCTGATTCATCAAATCAAAACGGAAGTGATGGAAACAGAAGGCGTGCTTGGCGTTTTTGACATCATCCTGCACGGATATGGCCCCAACCTCTCCATAGGTTCCCTGCACGTGAGCGTTCCGGATACGACGAGTGCCCATCAAATTCACCAGATCACACGGGGCATTTCGGAAAGGATGTATGCCCGTCACCATATCATTATGACGGTGGGCATCTACTCGGTTGCCACTGGGGACAACGAACGGGCCGCCCTGCAGAAACAAGTCGTACAAACCCTTATGAAACAGGAGCATGTCGAGCAGGTACATGGATTTTTCTGCTATGAGGGAGAGAACCGCATCTCCGTCGATGTGGTACCCGACATGTCCGTAACGAATGACAAGGTCTTTATCGAGACACTGCAGGATGCGCTGAGAGAAGTCCTCCCGGACCGGCAAGTCAGCATTATCGTGGATCACAACTATTCCGAGTAATCCGCTTATTTCCGTACTTCTTCAAGCAGATTGCCAAACTCCTCGATGCTCTCGCAAATCAGCGTGGCGCGGTCTTCGGGCACGCTGGCGAGCGCCGTTTCGAGCGTCGTTTCACCAGAGAGGACCAGCACCCCGCAAGCGCCTGCATTGAGGGCGGTCTTGACATCGGTATAGAGCCGGTCGCCCACCATCGCGGCATGCTCGGGCGCAATGCCGTTTTTCTCCAGAATGCCCAGCAAAATGCCCGGATTCGGTTTTCCAATCACCATATCGGGCTTGCGGCCGCAGGCAGCGGCAATGCAGGCGCAGATGGAACCGCAATCCACCAGAATGGTCTCTTCATCCGTCGGACAAACCCAATCGGGATTGGTCGCGATATAAGGAATCTCGGGATGGGAAGCCCACCAAGCGCAACGGCACAGCCGCGAATAAGTCAGCGTCATATCGAACGCGCCCACCACCACGTCGGGTCGGTCGTTGGGGTCGTCTGCGCAGGAGACAAAGCCGGCGGCCTCGAACTGGGAAATCATCGAGGGGGTGCCGAGCAGGAACAGCCGCCGGGCGGAAGGATAATGCGTCTTGATATAATCGATGGCGGCCGCCGTCGTGCTGTACATCTGCCCTTCCCCGCAAGGAACGCCCAGACGACGCAATTTCGCGATGTAGTCGTCCAGCGATTTGGTGGGATTGTTGGTCAAGAAACAATAGTCGATTCCCATCGCGCCCAACTTTTCAAGGAAGGGCAAGGTATAGGGGAAAAGGGTGCTGCCCAGATAGATGGTCCCATCCATGTCCAGCGAGACGTGACGGATGCCGCGCAGCAAGGCGCGCATCTCATCGGTCAGTCGGTCTACATATTTTCCGTGGTCGAGCGCAAGCATAATTCAATCTTGTCAGGCGTTCACAATGGCTTCTGCCAGGGCTTTCAAGGCGGGAATGTCGCTTTCTTTCATCTGGCTGCGGATGGTCACGACGGGCTCGATGAGTTCCACATCTTTCATCGCGCCGATCATCTCGCGCATCACGCGGGCGGCGGAAGGAGCCCAGGAGCCGTTTTCAAGCAAGGCTACTTTGCGATGGCTGTATCCCTTGATCTGCAGACGATGCAAGAATTCGTGCATCGGGGTGAAGAGACCGCCGTCGTAGGAGGCCGCCGCCAGCACCAATTTGGAGTGACGGAAAGCATCTTCCACATTCTCGGCGAAATCCGTGCGGGAGAGGTCCACCACCTCCACTTTCGGCGCGCCGGCTTCTTCCACCAATTCCGCCAACTTTTCGGCCGCCGCCAGCGTACCGCCATGGATGGACGCGCAGGCGATGAAAACGCCCTCGGTCTCGACGGCATAGCGGCTCCAGATATCATAGAGATTGATATAGTAGCCCAGGTTGTCTTCCAGAATCGGTCCGTGCAAAGGACGGATGGTCTGAATATCCAAGGCAGCCGCTTTTTTGAGAACGGCCTGCACCGAAGCGCCGAACTTGCCCACGATATTGAAATAGTAGCGCCGCGCCTCGCACGCCCAATCATCGTCCTCACGGCCGTAGAAGCCGCATTTTGAGAGAGCGCCGAACTTTCCGAAGCCGTCCGCGCTGTACAGGCATTTGTCCGCTGCATCGTAGGACATCAGCACCTCCGGCCAGTGGACCATCGGCGCGGCGATGAATTGCAGGCTGTGCTTGCCCAGGGAGAGGACATCCCCCTCCTTGACCGTCATCGTTCGTCCTTCCAACGCAATCCCATCGAAGAATTGGGGCAGCATCGCGATGGCTTTGGCGCGGGCGACCAACATCATATCCGGAGAGAGCGAGAGCGCCCGCTCGATCAGCGCGGAATGGTCGGGCTCCAGATGGTGAACCACCAGGTAATCGGGCTGGCGGCCGGCGAGGGCTTCGGAGAGGTTGTTCATCCACTCCTCCCCTTTCCGAGCATCCACCGTATCCAGCACCGCCACTTTCTCATCCAAGATGACATAGGCGTTATAAGAAACCCCTTCGGGAACAATGTACTGGCTTTCGAACAAATCGAGGTCGAGGTCATCGACACCGACATACTTCACATTTTCGTTTAAATCTCTCATATATCTTCTATTATTTTTTGCAAACTCTCTCGTTCTCCTGTATAACGCAGAACACGGCCGCGGAATCTATTCCTACAACAACGACGGGTCCGGTTCAAAGGCAGGGATATGCAGAATCTCCGTCTTGAACAGGTTGGCCCGGTGCATACGGTCAATTTTGGCGCGGACGGTTTCGTCCTCGCAAACCCCTTCGCGGATGTAACGGTCCAGCGTGGCATAGGTGAAGCCGATTTTCGCCTCGTCCGGCATCGAACCGGGAAGGCCGTCATCCGGCGTCTTGCCCACCCATTTCTCGGGCAGGCCCATCGCCCGGCCAATCGCCAGCACTTCGCGAACGCAAAGACGGCTCAGCGGAGAGAAAGAACCCGCCGCATCGCCATACAAGGTCGCATAGCCTATATAATCCTCGCTGAGGTTGCAGGTGTTGGCGACAAAGCCGCCGACGCTCTGCGCCACAGCATACAGCACGGTCATCCGGATGCGCGGCGGAATGTTCAAGATGGACTGCTTGGAAAAGCCCTCGGTGTTCGGCAGGGAGTTCCCCAAAATGCGCAACGCGGCTTCTGCCTCGCCGATATTCAGGCACAGATAACGGATGCCCAAATACGCGCAGATTTCATCCGCATCGTTGATAGGCTGCGTTCCAGAAGGCATCGCCACGCCCACTACGCGGTCAGGACCCAGCGCTTGCGCGCAAAGAGCCGCCGCCACGGTGCTGTCCTTGCCGCCGCTCATTCCGAGCACGGCGCAACTGGACGGGCCGAACGAGGCGAACCAATCTGCAATCCAGCGGATGCAATCGTCTTTCAATCTGACGGCGTTCATGGGCATCTATCGCTCGGAAATCGGGGTGTAGTCGTACTCGTCGGTCACGCAGCGGTAAGCCGGACGGATGATACGGCTACCGTTGAAGTTAAGTTCTTCGTTGCGGTGCGCGCACCAACCCACGCTGCGGGCCATCGCAAAGAGCGGGGTGTAGATTTCAGGGGGAATACCCAGCATATCATACACAAAGCCGGAATAGAAGTCCACATTGGCACACATCAGTTTGCCGCGGCCTTTAATCTTATAAACGGTTTCAATGGCCACCTTTTCGATGCGCTTGAGGAATTCGAACTCCTCGCTGCGGCTCTTCTCGATGGCCAGTTTCTCCGCCATTTCTTTGAGTAGAACGGCACGGGGATCAGATTTGGTATAGACCGCATGACCGATGCCGTAGATGAGTCCGCTATGGTCGTAGGCCTCCTTATGAAGCATACGCGTGAGATATTCTTCAATTTCTTTTTCGTCATTCCAGTTGGCGATTCTTTCCTTCAGATGTTCGATCATGTCGCTCACCTTGAGATTGGCACCACCGTGCTTGGGACCTTTCAGCGAACCGATGCCGGCGGCAATGGAGGAATAGGTATCCGTACCTGTGGAGGAAGTCACGCGAACGGTAAAAGTGGAGTTGTTACCACCACCGTGTTCGGCGTGCAGAATCATCAGCACATCCAACGTACGGGCCTCGAGCACCGTGTACTTGGGACCTTTGAGCATATAGAGGAAGTTTTCCGCAAACGACAAATCTTCCTTGGCTTCACGAATATGCAGCGAACGGCCGAAATCCTTGCGCCGCATCATATTGTACGCATAAGCGATAATGGTGGGTATCTTGGAGACCAGTTCAATGCTCTGACGCATCAGGTTCTCGATGGACACATCGTCGGGATTCTCGTCGAACGTATACATTTCCATCACGCTGCGGGCGAGAATGTTCATAATGTTGTGACCTTCCATTTCGATGATATGCAGGAGCGTGTTTTTCTCCAAAGGCATATTCTGGACGAGCATTTTCTTGAAAATCTCCAACTCATCGCGGTCGGGCAGGCGGCCGGAAAGCAGCAGGAAAGCGACTTCTTCAAAACCGAAACGTTCTTCCGCCATGATGGCATGAATGATGTCGGACACCTCATAGCCACGGAAAAAGAGTTTTCCTTCGAGGGGAATAAACGTTTTGTCGGGCGACACTTCATAACCGACGACATTGCCGATATTGGTCAGACCGACCAGCACACCGGAGCCGTCTTCATTGCGCAAACCTCTTTTGACATCCAGCTTCTTGAACAAATCGGGGTCCATCTTGGTGTGCCCCTTCATCTCGTCTGAGAGTTTGTAAATCAGGTAATCTTGGTGAGTCGTTATCATAATGCGTAATGTGTTTCTTATTTGTTTTTCAGAGCGTTCAACGCAGAACCGGCGCGCAGCCACACAATCTGCTGCTCGGTGTAGGTGTGAACGGCGTTGAAACGATCCTCGCTGCCGTCGCGATGCTTGACGCGCACGGGGACCTTGCTGCCCGGCGCGATGCCCGCACAGAAAAGATCGATGCGGTCACCTTCGCGCACCTTGTCGTAGTCGGCACCGTTTTCAAATGTCAGGGCCAGCACGCCCTGTTTCTTCAGGTTGGTCTCATGGATACGGGCGAAACTCTTGGCCAAAATGGCCTTCACGCCCAGGTAACGGGGCTCCATCGCCGCGTGTTCCCGGCTCGAACCTTCGCCGTAATTGTCTTCCGCGACCACGATGCTGCCTTCTCCGGCAGCCTTGTAAGCGCGTGCACTGGCACTTACTGCCATATACTCCCCTTTCCCATCATTGAGCACTTCGTTGGTCTTGCCGTTGAAAGCATTGACCGCTCCCATCAGCAGGTTATCGGAAATGTGCTCCAGGTGTCCGCGGAATTTCAACCAGGGACCAGCCATCGAAATATGGTCCGTGGTGCATTTCCCTTGCGTTTTAATCAAAAGGTGAAGCCCCGTGAAGTCGCGACCGTCCCAAGGCTCGAAAGGCTGGAGTTTCTGCAAGCGCTCGCTCCCTTCCCGGATAATGGGGTCTTCGCGGCTCTCGCGCGGCTCTACATAGCCGTCCTCGTCCTTGACAAAGCCCTTGAGGGGAAGCGCGTCCCCCGTAGGAATGGGCAGAACGATGCCGTCGATGCTGTCTTTCGAGGGGTCGAAGGCCAGACGGCCGGAAAAGGCCAGGGCCACGGCCATCTCGGGAGAAACGATGAACGCGTGGGTGTTGGGGTTCCCGTCCGCCCGTTTGGCGAAGTTGCGGTTGAACGAGGTCACGATGGAATTGCGACGCGTATTGTCGTCCGTGACGCGTTTCCACTGCCCGATGCAGGGTCCGCAGGCATTGCACATAATCAGGGCGCCCGCCTGTTTGAACAGGTCAATCAGCCCGTCCCGTTTGGCCGTCTCGAAAATCTGGCGGCTGCCGGGGTTGATAATCAGTTTGGCGCGAGGTTTCAGTCCCTTGGCCAGAGCCGCTTTCACCACGCTCGCCGCCCGCGACAAATCCTGGTAGGAAGAGTTGGTGCAAGAGCCGATCAAAGCCACTTCCACCGTCTCAGGAAAAGCGTTTTCGCTCACCCTTACTGCCATCTCACCGGCGGGGCAGGCGGCATCGGGTGTAAAGGGTCCGTTGATATAAGGCGTCAGTGTAGATAAGTCGATGTCAATAATTCTGTCATAATATTTTTCAGGAGCAGACAAAACCTCCTCATCGGCCGCCAAATCCGCTTGGAATTGGTCTGCCGCATCTGCCCAGGAAGCCCGCCCGGTGGCCTTGAGATAGGTGGCCATCTGGCTGTCATACGGGAAGAGGGAACAGGTCGCTCCGACCTCGGCGCCCATATTGCAGATAGAGGCTTTTCCCGTGCAGGAAAGACTGGCGCAACCTTCGCCGAAATACTCGATGATGGCATTGGTACCGCCCTTGACGGTCAGGATACCGGCGAGTTTGAGAATCACATCCTTGGCGGAAGCCCATCCCTGCAGGGAACCGCTCAGGCGCACCCCGATGATTTTGGGCATCTTCAGCTCCCATTCCATCCCGGTCATCACGTCCACGGCATCCGCGCCGCCCACACCGACGGCAATCATACCCAGACCGCCCGCATTCGGGGTGTGGGAGTCGGTTCCGACCATCATGCCACCAGGGAAAGCGAAGTTCTCCAGCACTTCCTGGTGAATGATGCCGGCGCCGGGTTTGAAGAACCCCAGACCGTACCGGGCGGCCGCACTGGAGAGGAAATCATAGACTTCCTTATTGGTCTCACATGCGGCGGGAAGATCCTTCTCCGCGCCTTCGAAAGCGCAGATCAGGTGGTCGCAATGCACCGTGGAAGGCACGCTGACCTTGTCTTTGCCTGCATTCATAAACTGCAGCAGCGCCATCTGGGCCGTCGCATCCTGCATCGCCACGCGGTCGGGACGGAAATCGGCGTAACTCACCTGCCTCTCCAGCGGCTTCACGGCATCGGCGTCATATAAATGGGCATATAATATCTTTTCACAGAGCGTCATCGGCCGGCCCAGCACCCGCCGGGCCCTGGCGATACGCTTCGCATATTCAGCATAGAAATCTAACATTGTTTTCATCTTCGAACGCTTATGTACGCACATTCCTTGTGCACCAAACTGCAAAGATAATAATTTTCCAGGAAAAAAGCCGAATTTCATCTTGCAAAAGACGAGTCTCGTTATTTTTTGTACGTAAACTTGGGAAAAAAGGGAAAAAATGATTAATTTTGCAGGATTTTGGATAATTACGAATTGAAACGTTATGAAAGTACTGAAATTCGGTGGCACTTCCGTTGGAAGCATTGAGAGCCTGAAAAATGTAAAAAAGGTCGTAGAACACGTCGGAGAACCGCTTGTCGTGGTCGTTTCCGCCCTCGGCGGCGTGACGGACAAGCTGTTGGAGATGGCCCGGACGGCTGGGTCGAAAGACAAGACCTACCAACAGGATCTGGCCGCCGTCAAAGCACGCCATTATGAAATGCTCGATGCGCTGATTCCCCGGGACCGCAAGACGGCCCTCACGGCGAAAATTGACAGCCTGTTCGAGGAATTGAGCAGCCTGCTTGACGGGGTATATTTGCTTCGTGATCTGAGCGAAAAGACAGAAAACGCCATCGTCAGTTATGGGGAACGCCTGTCCTCCAATATCGTAGCCAACTACATCGACGGAGCCGTCCGTTACAATTCCCTGGCTTTTTTCAAAACGTTCAAGGACGGACAACGCAACGTGGTGGACAACGCCCTGACGGAAAAACTGATTCTGGATACATTCAAAGATTTCCCGGGCAAAGACCGCATCGTCGTCGTGCCGGGCTTCATTTCGGCCGACCGCGAAAGTGGGGAAATCACCAACCTGGGCCGCGGAGGCAGCGACTACACCGCCAGCATCATCGCCGCCACCCTCGGTGCGGAATGCCTGGAAATCTGGACGGATGTGGACGGTTTCATGACCGCCGACCCGCGCATCATCCAAAATTCCTATGTTATTGACTGCTTGAGCTATGAGGAAGCGATGGAGCTTTGCAACTTCGGAGCAAAGGTCATCTATACGCCGACCCTCTACCCGGTGTACGCCAAAAACATCCCCATCTATATCAAGAACACCTTCAAACCGGAAGCGAAAGGAACGGTGATTCAAAAAGAGTGTGCCCACAAAGGCCGCGCCATTACGGGTATTTCCTCCATCGGGGGTACGTCCCTCATTACCCTTTCCGGTCCTACAATGGTTGGCGTGATCGGTGTCAACAGCCGGATTTTCTCTGCCCTGGCAGAACATTATATCAGCGTATTCTTTGTCAGCCAGGCTTCCTCGGAAGTGAGCACTTCCATCGGTGTCAAAAACGAAGATGCCGCCCTGGCCTGTGAAGTGCTGGGTAAGGTGTTCGCCAAGGAAATCGCCGTGGGCGCCCTTGCGCCCATCAAACTGGAGAGCAACCTGGCCACCGTCGCCATCGTCGGCGAGAATATGCGTCAGGCTACCGGCATCGCGGGCAAACTCTTCACCACCCTCGGTCGCAACGGCATCAGCATCAT
>JAGCUV010000095.1 GCA_017962705.1 Bacteroidales bacterium | reverse complement strand
TTCATGATCCGTCCCCAGCAGAAACGCCAGAAGGAACTCAACAATTTCCGCGACAACCTCAAGAAAGGTGACAAAGTGGTCACCGTCGGCGGAATCTACGGCACCATCGTCGAGGTAAACGACAACAAGGTGATGCTCGAAATCGACAAGGACGTCAAGATCAAGGTCGACAAAGCATCGCTGGTCAAGGATTTCAGCGATACGCAGCAGGCTTAGCCGATGCGCGACCTGCGGCTACTGATCTCCTCAATCCTCATCGCCTGCCTCGTGTGGGCGATGCACACGTTTTCCCTGGACTATTCGGCCACTCTCAACTGCAACGTGAAGGTCGTGACCAACCTTACGGGCTATTCGCCCGGGGCGGTCGCACGTGAACCGCTTGTAGTGAGGGGAAAGGCCACCGGATTCTATATCCTGAAGACGAGGGGGACAGGACGCCGCCCCGCCGAAATCGAACTCACTGTGGATTCGCATCACTTCCAGCCCGTGGAGGGGGAGCCGGATCTCTACACCCTCGCAGTGTCGGAAGTGCGCGAGAAGATAAACGAGCAGCTCGGAGAGCGTTTCGAGTTAGATTTCATCGAGAACGACCGCCTCACCTTCCTTTTCACGCCCCAATCCTACAAACTGGTGCCCGTGGAACTGGCGCTCGACCTGACTTTCCGCCCTCAGTTCATGCAGGTCGGCCAGGTGTCGCTCCGGCCCGATTCAATTCGGGTATACGGCCCGGTAAAGGAATTGCAACGAGTCACGGAGGTCCATACGCGCAACGTGACCGGAAACGCGGTAGACAAGACGCTGCAGGGCCAGGTTGCGCTCCAGCCGCTCCCCGGACTGCGCCTTGAGACCGACCGCGTGTGGTACGAGGTGGACGTGGACCGTTACGTCGAATCTACCATGACCCTGCCTGTCACGGTGACCGGTGCTCCAGGCGACCGTTCGATGCTCCTGCTGCCTTCGCAGGTAGAGATTACTTTCCGCGCCCCGTTCAGGCCGCGCGGAGGCCGCATTCAGGCCGAGGATCTCGCGCTTGTCGTGGACTATGCCGATTTCGCGGGGGCGGGAAGCACCAAGGTGATTCCGAAGCTTGTGACATCACGCGACATCTATTCATGGCGTCTTAAGCCCGAATTGGTGGAGTGCATCCAGATTGAAGGCAGGGAATGAAAGGGAGTCGCGTCATACTCTGCACCGGCGGTATCGGAAGCGGGAAGTCCTGCGTGGTCAGGGCTTTCGGCGTGATGGGAGTCCCGTCCTATGACTGCGATGCCGCGGCCAAGGAACTGTACGACAGGGATCCTGAACTTTTGGATGCGGTTGTGAAACTTGTCGGAAGCGATGTGTTGCGCGATGACTGCCGGCTCGATCGGGCCGCCCTTGCGGGCAGGATATTTGCAGACCCCACATTGCTTGCATCCTTGGAGGCGCTTGTCCATCCAGCGGTGATACGTGACTTCGAGAAGTGGAAGGAATCGCGTGAAGAGCCCGTCGTGGTGATCGAATCGGCGATTCTGCTCGAAAAACAGTTGCCTTGCAAGGTCTATGACTATGTTCTGGCGGTCTCCGCACCCGAAGATGTCCGCATTCGCAGGGTGGTGCTTCGCGACGGCACTACGGAAGAGAAAGTGAGGCAGCGGATGGCGGCACAGTGGAGTGACGCGCAGCGGGCTGCCTGCGCCGATTTTATATTGGAAAACAACGACCTGCAACCGATGCTGCCGGCCATAATTGAAATATTGGAAAAGATTAAAGAAGATGGAAAAGACTGATCTCAAGAAGATTCTTTCCGTTTCAGGTGAACACGGACTGTTTGAATACGTGGCGCAGGGACGCGGCGGCATCATCGCCGAGTCCATGCTTACAGGCCAGCGCCAGATGCTGGGAGCCAACGCGAAGGTGAGCTCACTGGCAGATATATCGATCTACACCGACGAGACCGACGTGCCTCTGCGCGAGGTTCTCAAGACCATGGCAGAGAAGCTTGGCCAGGGCCCGGCAATGAGCCCCAAGAGCGACCCCAAGGCCATCAAAGCCTTCTTCGCAGAGGTGCTTCCCAACTATGACGAAGACCGCTTCTACGTCTCCCACATGAAGAAGATCCTCGACTGGTACGAGGTGCTGCGCAACCACGCCACCCTCGAATTCGTGGAGGAAGAGGAGGAGTCGGAAGACAAGCCCGAAGAAGAGAAACCCGCTGAAGAGAAAGCCGAGTGAAGCGGATCCAGGTGGTGACGCTGGGCTGCTCCAAGAACCGCGTGGATTCGGAGCACCTGATGCGCGTTCTGCAGGAGCGCGGCTACGAACTTGTGCCTGAAGATACCGATCTGGCGTCCGGAAGGGTGGACGAGGTGGTGATAAATACCTGCGGATTCATCCAGGATGCCAAGGAGGAATCTATCGGAACCATCCTTGAAGCCGTCGAGGCCAAGAAGGCCGGACTCGTCAACAAGGTATCGGTGTTCGGCTGCCTTTCGCAGCGTTACCGGAGCGAACTCCCGGGAGAGATTCCGGAGGTGGACGAGTGGAACGGCGTGCTGACTTTCGACACTTTGGGACGTGTACTGACTACTCCGGAACACTACGCCTATCTGAAGATTGCCGAAGGCTGCGACAGGTCCTGTTCCTATTGCGCGATTCCCCTGATCCGAGGTCCGCATGTGAGCGTTCCCATCGCACGGCTTGTCGATGAGGCGACCCTACTTGCGGAACAGGGAGTCCGGGAACTTATAGTCATCGCCCAGGATACCACCTACTACGGGCTTGACCTCTACGGCAGGCGTCGGCTCGCAGAACTTCTGGAACGCCTTGCCGCCATTGACGGAATAGAATGGATCAGGCTGCACTACAGCTATCCCGCCGGTTTCCCGTACGACGTGCTCCGGTTGATGGGGGAGAATCCGAAGATTTGCCCCTATATCGATATCCCGCTGCAGCACAGCGCCGACAAGGTACTCTCCA
>JAGCUV010000094.1 GCA_017962705.1 Bacteroidales bacterium | reverse complement strand
CAGTTCGACCTGGGAATGGATGTCCTCCACATCATTTTACAGGACAAAGGTCCCGTTCTCGATGCTCGCGGCGATTTCGTCCAGTCCGCCCAGCAGGGTCTTCAACTCGTCGGCGCTGAGCAGGCCGATGCGCTCCAGCATCGTGATGTGGGCTTTCGAGCCCTGCACATCGTAGGGCGCGAGCCTCAGGTCGAGGATGCGGTCGTTGCCGACCGTGAAGTTCTCCACCTTTTCGGTGGCGGCGGTGCCTTTATTCCAAAGTGTTGCCATAAAACGTTTCGATAAAGCGTATGTAGAGGCCGATGGCTTCTTCAATTTCAGATACCTTGATGTATTCGTCCGCGTGGTGGGAACGGGCCGAGTCGCCGGGCCCCATCTTGATGCAGTCCCCGTCGATGCGAATCCAGTCGGACGTGGTGGGGGAGGAGAAGGTCTCCAGTCCCAGCGCCAGCGCCGTTTTCAACAGGGGGGAGTCCTCAGGGGTGGCGGAAGACTTGTTCTTGAGGTTGCGGGCTTTCAGTTCGCTGTTCACGCAGACCTTCTGCAGCATCTCGAGAATCTCCGGATTGCCGTATTGCTCCGTCGGACGGATGTCCACCACAAAGCGGCAGGTGTCCGGGATGACATTGTGCGCCGTTCCCGCTTCGATTTGCGTGACGTTGAGCCGCACCTCGCCCATCAGCGGCGAAATCCGGTCGAAATGGAAGTTGCGCAAGGCTTGGATGTCATCCAACGCCTTGTAGAGCGCGTTCACCCCTTCACCCCGGGCCGCGTGGCCGGCTACGCCGGCCGCTGTTCCGTCAAGGACCAGCAGACCTCGTTCCGAGGTGGCGGCCCGCATACCGGTCGGTTCGCCCACAATCACCCAGTCGGGCAGGGGAAAGTCGGGGGAATCCCGCAGAAACCCGTCCGAAAAGAGATATTGCGTCCCGTCCGGACCCGAACGCTCTTCTTCCCGCGAAAGAATGAGCATCAGGTTGATGGGCATTTCTTTTTTATAAAAGTGGGCGAAGGTGGCAAGCATCGAAACCACGCTGCCTCCGTCGTCATTGGAACCCAGACCCCAGATGGTGTCTTCGTCGTTGCCGGCGTCATACGGGTCACGGGTGTAGGAAGTGGCCGGAGAAACGGTGTCCATATGCGCGTCGAGTGCCAGAGTCTTTTTTTTCGGGTCGAACTTTTCGTTAACCGCCAGGATATTGCCGTTCACCACCGCGTGCGCGATGCCCTCCTTTGTCAGGAAGTCATCAATAAGAAACCACACCGCTTCCTCTTCGAACGAAATGGACGGTGTGGCAATCATTTTCCGCAGCAACTGCAAGTATTTCTGATAGTCCGGATTCATATTAACCCAATGATATGACGGTTCCACTTCCATCCGACAGCCCTTGTGAAGATCGGATGACAACCCGCTTCGCGCCTTCCCGAAGGGCCTTGAACGCGTTTTCCAGTTTGGGCAGCATCCCTTCATCCACGATTCCTTGCTCCTTGAGCGTATGATAATAGGCGAGGTCGATGTGGGGAATGACGCTGTTTTCCTCATTCTTGTCCATCAATACGCCTTTTTTCTCGAAACACAGCAGCAACTCCGCACGTAGCGCAATGGCTACGGAAGAGGCAATGGTGTCTGCGTTGGTGTTGAGCAAATTCCCTTTTCCGTCGTGGTTGATGGCGCAGAACACGGGCGTAAGACCCATATCCAGCAATTTTTGCACCATTTCCGCATTGACGCTTTCGCCCTTCACATCGCCCACAAAGCCGTAATCCACTTGCGTCACCCCGTCGCTGAGCGTGCGTGGCGCCCGTTTCCGGGCCCGGATGACGGAAGCGTCACAACCCGACAGCCCGATGGCGTTGCAGCCGAAACCTTGCAGCAGGGCCGTGATGTGTTTGTTGCACCAGCCCGCATAGACCATCGTCACGACCTTCACAGTGTCTTCGTCCGTGACTCGCCGTCCTTCGATTTTGACCGGAGTCTGGCCGAGGGCCTGCTGGATAGATGAAGCCATCACCCCACCGCCATGGACGAGCACTTTCGGTCCTTCCAAAGCCGCAAAGTCCTTGCAAAAGGCTTCCAGCATCGATTCGTTATCGACGACATTGCCGCCGATTTTGACGACCTTGATGGTGTTGTGGAGATAGGTGACCTTCATTAATAATTGTCTTGTAAAAGTTTCTTGATAACCGTCTGGGCAGAGACCACGCGGTTGGCGGCCTCCGGGATGACCAGCGAGGTGGGGGCCTCGATGACATCGTCCGTGACAATCATATTGCGGCGCACCGGCAGGCAGTGCATGAAATAAGCGTTGTTGGTAAGGGCCATTTTCTCCTTGCTTACCGTCCAGCTACGGTCCATGTTGAGGACCTTGCCGTAGTTGTCGCCCTCGTAGGCCGACCAGTTTTTGGCATAGACGAAGTCCGCTCCTTCGAGGGCTTCGTCCTGGTTGTGCGTGACCTTGGCTTTGCCCACGAACTCGGGGGCGAGGTCGTAGCCTTCGGGATTGGCGATAACAAAGTCATAATCCGTCATATTCAAGCCTTCCGCAAAAGAATTGGGCACTGCCTGGGGCAGGGCCTTGGGATGGGGTGCCCAAGTCATCACGACCTTGGGACGGGCCGTCTTTTTGTATTCCTCGATGGTAATCATATCGGCGAAGGTCTGCAGGGGATGGCGGGTGGCCGCTTCCATGCTGAAGACGGGTTTGCCGGAATACCGGATAAACTGGTTCAGGATGACTTCTTCGTAGTCGTCTTTCTTGTTCTCGAAACGCGCGAAAGAACGTACCCCAATCATGTCGCAATAACAGCCCATTACCGGAATGGCTTCCAGCAGGTGCTCGCTCTTGTCGCCGTCCATAATCACACCGCGCTCGGTCTCCAGTTTCCAGGCCCCTTGGTTGACATCCAGGACAATCACATTCATTCCCAGGTTGAGGCCGGCTTTCTGCGTGCTCAGGCGTGTGCGCAGGCTGTTGTTGAAAAAGACCAGCAACAAAGTCTTGTTTTCTCCCAGGGCCTTGTCGGCAAAGGGAGCTTCTTTCACCATTTTTGCGGCGGCAAAGGCGTCTTTGAGATCGCCGAGTTGGGTTACACTTGTAAAATGTTTCATTTCGTCAATTCTTTCCAGGCTTGTACAAAAGAGGCGGCGGTCGCTTCGCTCACGCACAGGGCAGGGAGGATGCGGATCACCTTGGCGCCGGCGGCTCCCGTGAAGAAATGCTTCTCGAAGAGCAGACGGTCGCGCAAGCCCACGTATTCATCTTTGAGCTCCAGGCCGATCATCAATCCGCGGCCCCGGTATTCTTGGATGGCTTTGTCGCCTGCGAAGGCTTGCTCGAAATAGCGTCCCACCTTCGCGGCGTTTTCAATCAAATGTTCGTTCTCGATCACATCCAACACGGCCAGCGCGGCGGTGCAGGCGAGGTGATTGCCCCCGAAGGTGGTGCCGAGCATTCCGTACTGCGCGTGGAAGTCAGGTGCGATGAGCACGCCGCCCATCGGGAAGCCGTTGCCGATGCCTTTGGCCACGGTAATCAGGTCCGGACGGATGCCGGAACGCTGGTGGGCGAAGAATTGCCCGCTGCGGCCGTAGCCGGATTGGATTTCGTCCAGAATCAGTTTGGTGCCGTATTTCTTACAAAGAGCGCTGAGCGTGCGGAAGAATTCGTCCGTGGGTTCGTAGATACCCGCCACGCCCTGAATGCCTTCGATAATGACGGCGGCGAACTCCCGGGTGGCAAGGGCTTTTTCCACGGTGGCCGCATCGTTCAGGGGAGCGAAGACCACGTTGGACGTCGCGTTGAACGGGGACTGGATCTTGGGATTGTCGGTGGCGGCGACCGCTCCGCTGGTCCTTCCGTGGAAGGCCTTGGAGAAGGCTAGCACCTTGGCGCGGCCCGTCTCGAAGGAAGCGAGTTTCATCGCGTTTTCGTTGGCTTCCGCCCCGCTGTTGCAGAGGAAGAACTTATAGTCGTCATAGCCCGACACTTTGCCCAGACGGCGGGCCAGGTCTTTTTGCAGACCGTTCTGAACGGCATTGGAGTAGAAGCCCAGCTTGTTCAACTGCTCGCTGAGCATCTTGACATAGCGGGGATGGCAGTGGCCGATGCTGATGACGGCGTGACCGCCGTACAGGTCGGTGTATTCCACTCCGTTCTTGTCCCACAGCGTGGTTCCGAGTCCGCGTACCGGCTCGATGTCCCACAATTTATATACTTCGAACAAATCCATTTCAGAATGCGGAGGCTTTGAGCTGCAGGCCCGTCTTTTCGGGAAGGCCGCAGATGAGGTTCATATTCTGGAGCGCCTGTCCGCTGGCTCCTTTCAGCAGATTGTCAATGATGGAACTGATAACCAGTTTGCCATCGTGCTTTTCGACCTGGACGAGGGCCTTGTTGGTGTTGACCACTTGTTTGAGGTCGAGGCTCTTTTCCGTTACGAAAGTGAAAGCTGCATTCTTATAATAATCTTGATAGAGGGCCGTGGCCTCTTCCTGGCTCAGCGCACAGTCAACCGTGATGCTGGCGAAAATGCCCCGGGTGAAGTCGCCCCGCACCGGAACGAAGTTGATGGGCGCGTCGAAGCCTTTTTGCAGGATTCCCAGATCCCGGCGGATTTCAATCAGATGCTGGTGGGTGAACACCTTGTAGGTGGAAATGTTGTTGTTGCGCCAGCTGAAATGCCCGGTGGCGGAGGGTTTGACGCCCGCGCCGGTCGAGCCCGTGATGGCAGTAATGTTGATTTCGCTATTGAGCAGGCCGGCCTTCGCCAGGGGCAGCAGGCCCAATTGGATGCAGGTGGCGAAGCAGCCCGGGTTGGCGATGAGCGTGGCTCCGACGATTTTCTCCCGCTGCATTTCGGGAAGTCCGTAGACATAGCCTTCGCTCTCGTCCCGGAAATCCTGGGCGAGGTCGATGACCTTGAGTCCTTCCGGACGCGGGTTGGCGGCCCAGAATTCGCGGCTCTTGCCGTGGGCCCCGCAGAGGAAGAGCACGTCGACGGCGTTGAGGTCGAAACTGTCGCTGAAACGCAGCTCCGTGTCACCAATCAGTCCTTCGTGTACATCGTAGAGGAAGTTGCCGGCGTTGCTCTCGGAGTGGACGAACACGATGTCGGCCTGCGGGTGGTGGACCAGCAGCCGAAGCAGTTCGCCCGCGGTGTAGCCCGCGCCTCCGATGATGCCTATTTTGATTTTATCCATAAATTTTCGTTCGTCCCTTCGGGCGATTATTTTTTCTCTTCCAACTCGTCCGGATGCAGGCTGTAGTAGGAGCGCAGGGGAGTGGAGGTCAGTTTAATGAAGCCCTTGGCCTCGTCGCCGGTCCAACCTTTCTGACTCTCGCCGTACTCGCCGAGTTTGCTCTTGAGCAAGTCGTCGGGAGAATCCACGCCGATGGTGGAAAATCCGTAGGGGCGGAGTTCAAGGGTGACCGTACCGTTGACATGGCGCTGGCTGCTCTCGAGCATCGCTTCGATGTCCTTCATCACAGGCTCCAGGTACTGGCTCTCGTGCAGGAACATGCCGTACCAGTCGGCTGTCTGTCCTTTCCAGTACTGCTGCCACTTGGACAGGGTGAATTTCTCAAGGAACTTGTGGGCGGCGATAATCAGCATCGGGGCGGCGGCTTCGAAGCCTACGCGGCCTTTGATGCCGATGATGGTGTCGCCGACGTGCATGTCGCGGCCGATGCCGTACGCCGAACCGATTTTTTCAATCTCCTGGATGGCGGCCACCTTGTCGCTGTAGGCCTTCCCGTTGACGGAGACAATTTCGCCTTTCTCGAAGCCGATGGACAGGACTTCGCTGCCGGTCTTGCTGACTTGTTTGAGGTAAGCGCTCTCGGGCAGGCCCTGGCGGGAGTCCAGAATCTCGCCGCCGCAGATGGAGGTGCCCCACAAACCTACGTTGTAGGAGTATTTGAGTTTGGCGAAATCGGCCTTGAAGCCGTGCGCGTTGAGGTAATCGACCTCTTCCTTGCGGCTGAGGTTGCCGTCGCGGGTGAGGGTGATGATCTCCATATTGGGGCACATCACCAGGAAGGTCATGTCGAAACGCACCTGGTCGTTGCCGGCGCCGGTGGAGCCGTGGGCGATGGCGCTCGCGCCGATTTCGTTGGCGTATCGGGCGATGGCCATACCCTGGAAAATGCGCTCTGAGGAGACGCTGATGGGGTAGGTCCCGCCCCGGAGCACATTGCCGAAAATCATATATTTCAGGCTCTTCTCGTAGTACTCCTTGGTGACATCGAGCGTGACATATTTTGTGGCGCCCAGTTTGTAGGCGTTTTCTTCGTTGGTTTTGAGCTGCTGCTCGCTGAATCCGCCCGTATTGGCACAGACGGCGTGTACCTCATAGCCTTTTTCCTTGGCGAGGTACATCACGGTGTAGGAGGTATCCAATCCGCCGCTGAACGCGACGACCACTTTTTTCTTATTTTCCATTTTGTTCCAAGTTTTCGTCAGGATGGTGAATCTCCAGGTGCTCCTTGGGGTCATAGAGCAAGCCCGTGCAGATGCACATCTTGTAGTTGTGGCTTTCCAGAATCTCGAAATGACGGCATCCCTGGCAGCCTTTCCAGAATTCGGGGTCGTCCGTCAGTTCGCTGAAGGGGACGGGGCGGAAGCCGAATTCGTAGTTCATTTTCATCACCGCGGCGCCCGTGGTGATGGAGAAAATCTTTGCATCGGGGAAAAGCTTGCGGGAGAGAATAAATGTCTGCTCCTTGATGCGGCGGGCGATGCCCATTCCCCGGAATTTGTGTGCGACGATGAGGCCCGAGTTGGCCACGAAACTCTTTCCACCCCAGGATTCGATATAGGAAAATCCGGCGAATTCTTCCTCGTCCGTGAGGGCGATGACGGCTTTTCCGGAAAGCATCTTCTGGGAAATATAATCGGGGCTGCGCTTTGCAATTCCTGTCCCGCGTTCCTGAGACGAAATATAAATCTCGTCGACAATCTGCTGAGCGTACTTTGTATGCCGCTCATCGGCAACCATTACGTTGAAATCCATCTCCTTTAAAAATTTTCTGTTTGTCAGTCTGACTTGCCGGAAAATTTTCAAAAAAATTAGAACGCAAGACAAACCGAGATTGTCAATTGCTATGACGGGCGCAAAATTAGTGTTTTTCCGCCGAATTTCAAAAAAAATGACTAATTTTGGGCTCGATTTCAAAACAATTTATCTTCGATAATGAAACTAACTGTAATTGGTGCCGGAAATATGGGTGGAGCGACTGCCCGCGGCCTGCTTTCCAGCGGAGCGATTGCCCCGCAAGATTTGACTGTCAGTGATGCCAATGAGAAAGCGCTGGCTTTCTTTCGGGAGAAGGGCGTCCATACGACCGGTGACAACAAAGCGGCCGTCGACGCTTCGGACACCATCATCATTGTCGTCAAGCCCTGGGTGGTCCCCCTGGTGCTTGAGCAAATCAAGAACTGCGACTTGAGCGGAAAGACCGTCATCTGTATGGCGGCCGGCGTGAAACCCGAGGTGCTCGAGCCTTATCTCGCCGCGGATACGCAATTGGTTTATGTCATCCCCAATACGGCCATTGAGATAGGCCAGGCGATGATTTTCGTCTCTCCGATCCACAGTACGGACGATGCGACCGCCGCCGTGGTGGACTTGTTCTCCAAGGTGGGCAAGGTCAAGGCCATCGATTACGCGCATCTGGGAGGCGGTATTTCCCTCGCTTCCTGCGGGATCGCCTATGCGATGCGTTATATCCGCGCCGCCGTCGAAGGGGCTGTGGAAATGGGATTCTATCCGGGCGAGGCGACCGAGATTGTCTGCCAGACGGTCATCGGAGCGGCCAGCCTCATCGATGCGCACAAATCCCATCCCGAAGCCGAAATCGACAAGGTGACGACGCCGGGCGGGCTGACCATCAAGGGACTCAACGCGATGGAGGAGGCCGGGTTTACGGATGCGGTCATCAAAGGCTTGAAAGCCGGCAGCAAGTAGAAATTTTAAACTGCATTTTGAAATGCGACTGGTTGTTAAAGTGGGCAGCAATGTCCTCACGAGGAAGGACGGTACTTTGGATGTGGCTCGGATGAGTTCCCTGGTAGGCCAGGTTGCCTGCGTGATGGGGATGGGACATGAAGTGATTCTCGTTTCCAGCGGCGCGGTCGCTTGCGGCCGGAGCCTGATCAGGACGGATGCCAAGTTGGACGAGGTGGAGCAGCGGCAACTTTTTTCTGCCGTGGGGCAGGTGAGCCTGATGTCCCATTACCGGGAGTTTTTTTCCAAGCACGGCATTCATACGGGGCAGATCCTGACGATGAAGGAGAATTTTTCCACGCGTCGCGAGTACCTCAACCAACGCCATTGTATGGAGGTGATGTTGCGTTGCGAGGTCATCCCCATCATCAATGAGAATGATACCGTGAGTGTCACGGAGTTGATGTTTACGGACAATGACGAATTGTCGGGGATGATCGCTTCGATGATGGCGGCGGATATGCTCATTATCCTGAGCAATATTGACGGTATATACGATGGTGATCCGAAGATGGCGGGGACCAAGGTCATCCGGCGGATTGAGCCGGGCAAGGACCTCAGCCGTTATATTCAGCTGGGTCGCAGCCGTTTTGGCCGCGGCGGGATGCTGACCAAGTCTTCCATTGCGGCGAAAGTGGCGCAGGAGGGTATCAGAGTGGTCATCGCCAACGGCCTGAAGGATAATATCCTGCCCGATTTATTGGAGCATCCCGATTCAACCGTTCATACGGAATTTGTTCCCGTGGAGAACGGGGTGTCGAGCGTGAAGAAGTGGATTGCGCATAGCGACGGTTTTGCCAAGGGCCGCATCGTGATCAACGACAAGGCGCTGGCGAAATTGATGGAGAAAAAGGCGATGAGTCTGCTGATGGTGGGCGTGACGGCCGTGGAAGGGGAGTTTGAGGAAGGGGATATCATCAGCGTGGTGGATTCGGCGGGCCGTTCGGTCGCTGTCGGCAAGTCCGCCTATTCCAGCGACCAAGCCGCCTCCCTCCTCGGCGCCCACGACATCAAACCCATCATCCACTACGACTATCTGTATATTTTGTAGAAGCGGGAATTTCGGGGAACAGTTT